>NZ_JBNYXW010000002.1:0-342039 GCF_051380875.1 Janthinobacterium woesei | reverse complement strand
CGTGGTCAGAACGGACATGGCAGCCAGTGGAAATAAAAATCCACACTGCCCGCCGCGATTTTAATTCGATGTCAAGTGTATTTATATTAATGTTGAAAATAAATTACTTAAACGCACGCCAATCCCTTAACTTGGGTGGATTGGGGTTCCCGTTGGCTCCGGCACCCCCTATATACAAGGCAAGGCGGCCGGCGAAGAAAACCATACGCTGCTGCTCGCCGAGATACCGCAACACACCCACGTCGTGAAAGCATCGTCCACCGCTGTCGATACGACGACACCCAAGAATGCCAGTTGGGGCAGTTTTGCCGACGGCTACGCCGCCAGCGCCAACGCCACGCTCAATCCGGCGGCCATCGGCATCACTGGCGGCAGCCAGCCACATAACAATATGCAACCCTATCTGGCGCTGTATTTCTGCATCGCCACGCAGGGCATTTATCCACCACGTCCATAAAGGGGAATAGACAATGGCAGATCCATTTGTCGGAGAAATTCGGATTTTTTGTGGTAGCTTCGTGCCGCGCGACTGGGCGCCCTGCGATGGCGCAACCTTGCCACTACAACAATACAACGTGCTGTATTCAGTCATCGGCACCCAGTATGGCGGCAACGGCACCAGCACCTTCATGTTGCCTGACTTGAACGGTAAAGTCGCGCTGCACCAGGGGACGGGGGTGGGCCTGACACCCAGGGCACTGGGTGCCACGGGAGGCGCCCCCAGCGTCACGCTGATACCCGATACCATCCCCGCCCACACGCATGCGGCGATGGCGTTCGATGCCGAAGGCGCCAGCATGAATCCCCGCAATGCGGTGTGGTCGCAAAATGTCAGCGCTGGCCGCCAGCCCGTGCCTCAGCTGCAATATGCGACAACCGTGAACGCTGTCATGAGCCCGGCAGCGCTGTCGCAAGCGGGCAGCAACCAGCCCCACAACAATATGCAACCTTATCTGCCGCTGCAATTCATGATCTGCCTGTACGGCGAATACCCGTCCCGCCCATGACCGATCCAGCGCCTGCAGCAGCAGGCGCATGGCGGCGGATAAAGCTTACTCACTTCATCCGCCGCCAGTGCGCACCTCGCCCCTTTACAAGCCGCTTTCGCGTATCAGCACGCCGGCAACCTTGCGCGCACCATTCCACAGCATGCTGCTGCGCTCCCCATCGATATGCGCCACCACGGGCGCCATGCTGGCCACGCCGCCGTCGAGCTGCAAGGTGACGCGATACAAGGCTTCATTCGCCAACGACTCGCCATGCGCGCCACCGCGCGCGGCAATCGGCCCGCCATGCAAGGACGACAACATCGGCTCCGGCAAGAGGCGGCTGGCCGTGCTGTCGACGCGCACCACGGTGGCCGCCATCGCCGCCGCGTCGTGGCGGCGCGGCAGCAAGCGCGCTTGCGCGCCCACCTTCACCCTGGCGATATCCGATTCGTGCACAAACACCTGCGCCTGCCCTGCGCCGTTGCCCACCACGCGGCCCAGCACATGGCCTGCGCCCACCCATGCGCCGGGAAACAGGCCCGGATCGAGGTCGCGCACCACGCCCGCATGCGGCGCCACCACGCTCAAACGTCCCACTTCGGCGCTTTGCAGCGCGTATTGCGCCCGCGCTGCCGCCAGTTCCTGCTCCATCACGCGCGCCCGTTCATGCAGGTCGGCATTGTCGATGGCGCCATTGATCTGCCGCTCCAGCCCGGCGATCCGGCTTTGCATCTGCTGCAACTGGCTATCCACCGCGGGCGCGGCGAACCGGAACAGGGCCTCGCCGGCGCGTACCGCCTGCCCTTCCCTGACCAGCACCTGCTCCAGGCGCGCCGGCATCGGCGGAAACAGCTGGCTATGCATGTCCGCCTGCCAATAGCCGTCGGCTACCACGTCCGAGCGCCATGGCACGATCACCAGGGCTAGCAGGGCCAGCAATACCAGCCCACTGCGGGCGGCATTGCGCGACCAGCGCGCGCGCAAATCGCGCCAGACGCGCAGCTCATTCCAGATCGGACGCAAGACAAACCAGCTGATTTCCACCGCAAACAAAATCACCCCCAGGGCTTTGAAAAAGAACAAATACACGGCCGCCGCGATGCCGGTGAACATGATCAGCCGGTACAGCCACGTCGCATAGGCATAAAAGGCCAGCCAACTGGCCCGCTTTTCCAACTGCGGCTCCGGAAACGGTGCCGCGATGCCCAGCAGCACTTTCCGCAGTTGCCAGCGAGCAATTGCAAAACTGCGCTCGGACAGGTTCGGGATATCCAGCAAATCCATCAGCAGGTAATAACCGTCGAAACGCATGAAGGGATTCAGATTGATGGCCAGGGTGCTGACCCAGGTAACGGCGGCCAAAATGTACAGGGCGCTCTTGAAGCCGCCATCCGGCGCCAGGCTCCACAACAGCGCGGCCATGCCTGCCAGCAACAGTTCGGCCACCACGCCAGCGCCGCCGATGGCCAGGCGGGCACGGCGCGACGTCAGCTTCCATGCCTCCGACGTATCGGTGTAGAGCAGCGGCCACATCATCATCAGCGCTACGCCCATGGCGGGCACCCGCACGCCGTAATGCTTGCAGGTGTAGGCGTGCGCCAGTTCATGCAAGATCTTTGCCAGAGCCAGCGCCAGGCCGTAATACAGGGCGCCCTGCCACGTAAAAAAATACAAAAAAGTGCTGGAAAAGGCGGGCCACTGGTCCAGCACGCGCCATACGCCCACCAGCGACAGCAGGCCGCAGGTGATGAAGAAGCCGGGCCGAAACAGCGGTTCTACATACGCCTGCGTGCGGTTCAGAAAGGCCTCCGGCCTGACCAGGGGAATGCGGAAAAACAGGTAATGGTGTAACAGCCACTGCAGCGGCGAGGGCTTGCGCCCTGCCGCCACCTTCTGCAGGTGCGCGCGCAGCCCCACTGCGTCGGCGCGCAACAATTCATTTGCTTGCAGGAATTGCTGCACGGCCAGCACATCCTCGGGATCCGGTGCCAGCGCCGTGTCGCGCGCGACGGCGTCGCACAGCTCGCCGGCCGCCATGCCACCGCGCCAGCGCGACAGCAATTCGAACTCCAGCCAGCCGATGCGAAAAAAACGGTTGCGCACCGCATCGTGCACATGCCAGTGCGGCGCGCCGTCGATGCCGGGCGGCGCCGGCAACAGCGACAAATCTTCGCGCAAGGCAGCCAGGCGTTGCGCGGCCGGCGCGTCCTGATTGGCCATCTGCCCGTTCAGCACGCCAGCGCCGGCATCGCTCAGCTTCATGCGCGCCACTGCAGCTGCGCGCACAGGGCGTCTTCCGACTCGACGGCAAAGCCCAGTGCCAGATACAGGCGCCGGGCGCCGGGATTGTCTTGATGCACGCAGAGGCACATCTCCTGCCCTGCCGCTGCAGCGCGGCCCTGCAAGCGCAGCAATACTTCGCCCGCACAGCCCTGCCGGCGCGCCGACGGCAATACGCTGATATCGACGATACGCAAGGTAGCGGCTACGCTATTAATAACCACGCTCCCTATTGCCTCACCTTGCCTTTCAATCATCAAATATTCAGCCTCAGGATAAGTCGATCGATAAGCGGTAATTTGGGCCTTATGCTGCATTAATATCAATAAATCAATATTAATTAATTCCGCTACAAACGCCCGCAAATCATCGCGCGTCGATGCATACAAAACCTGCATAAATTCCGCATCGGCTACTGCGGCAGGACGCAATACCAGTGTGCAAGCTGCCATGCTCACGCGTCCTGCCACGCCAGCAAGCGCGCTGGAATGCGGCCTTGCATAATCGCGGCACGCTCTGCATCAAATTCGGCACGCATGAAATAACTCCTTTTCGTCACTTCACATAAGTTATCAATAGTTACAATCAGCACAAATGAACATAATACGGCATTCATCCGCGGCGCAAAAAATTTATCCGGCATTTTCTTCCTTCAAGCTTAATTGCGCGCAAAAAAACTGCCTAATCGAGTTTACAATTATTGCCTTTAAGCAGCTACAATTATTAGTTGAGAAATTACTTAGTTTTAATTTCCCGGTGATTTTTGGTGACAATTATTTTAAACGCATTCAATGCCGCCAGTTGCTAACAGCGGCAAGGCGATATTTTTTGAATAACCTACCCCCTGCTGCCGGACGCGCCACACGGCGCCTGGCAGCGCAAAGGAAGCAGCGATGAAACGATACGACGACCCCAGCGCCCTCAATCACCCCGCCGCTGCGCCAGCGCGTGCCAGAACCGGGCAAGGGTCGCCTCTGCGCCCGGCGCGCAGCATGCTGGCACTGGAAACGCGTATCGTCTTTGATGGCGCCATCGCTGCCACCGCGCTGGCCGATCCGCATGATGCAGCTGCGAGCGGACTGCACCAGCCGGCCATCGCCGGCACGGCCGTCGATGCGGGACGCACTGCCGCCGACGCGGCCCGCGCCGCCGCGCTGGCGCCCGAGCGCGCACCGGCCGAAGCCCCCACCCGTCCCGCTGGCGCCGGCACCATCGTCTTCATCGATGCCTCGGTGGCCAACCCGCAAACGCTGCTGGCAGGGCTGAAACCGGGCGTGGAAGTCGTCATGCTCGACAAGAACCGCGATGGCGTGCAGCAGATCGCCGATGCCCTCAAGGGCCGCCACGACCTCGACAGCATCCAGATCATTTCCGAAGGCAGCACGGGGCGCATCATCCTGGGCTCTTCCGTGCTCTCGGACCACAATATCGACAGCTATCAAAGCGCCCTGGCCAACTGGGGCGCCGCCTTGCGCAGCGGCGGCGATATTTTGTTGTATGGATGTAATGTTGCCGATAATCAAACAGGCGAGCATTTTGTCAACCGCCTGGCCCAGCTGACGGGCGCCGACATCGCCGCCTCGACCGACGCCACGGGCGCTGCCGCGCTGGGCGGCAACTGGGTGCTGGAAAAACATACGGGGTCGATCGAAGCGGAGAAGGCCATCAGCGAGCGCGCGCTGGCCGACTACGCCGGCCTGCTGCTGACGGGCAACGGTACCGCCGACGGCACGTATGACTTTGGCGGCACTTACGGCTCTGCCAGCGGCGGCTTCCGCCCGCTCGCCGACAAATTGAAGGTCAGCGACATGCTCGCCCAGGATGGCACCGTCCTGTTCGCCAACAGTGCGGCCGCCGCGACCGACGGGGGCGCCATCACCGCCGTCTTCAAGGCCGAAGGCGGCTCTGTCGCCAAGACCTTCACCTTCGTCGATTTCAATTTCAGCGTCACGTCGCGCGGCGCTGGCCTGAATACGCGCACTGTCGACCAGCTGGTGGTAGTGCTGACCGACACTGCCGGCAACATCATCACCACCTTGCAAATGGCCGGCTCCACGCTAACCTTGTCAACGGCGGGCAATTCCCTGAGTTCGCTGATCAATGGCGGCGTCGCATTTTCGTATGCCGATGTCGCCTCGGTCAGCATTACCATCAGCCTGTGGAAGACCACCGATCACGGCGGCGACGGCGGCGCGGCCAGCGAAATCAATTTCGCCTCCATGACGATGAGCAACATCAGCGCGGGCCCCGTCAACACGGCGCCCGTCTTCGTTGGCGCGGCCACCACGCTGAGCATCCCACAAAACGGCGGCACCTTCGACGTCAGGAGCCTGCTGCACGCCAGCGACAGCGACAGCGGCCAGACCCTGAGCTGGACGACGTCCACCGCACCCTTGCATGGCACCTTGAGCATCAGTGGCGCCACCGGCGCCTCGGGCAACACCGACATCACGCCGGGCGGCACCATCACCTATACCCCGGCGGCGGGCTACGCCGGCACCGATACCTTCACCGTACAGGTCAGCGACGGCACGTCCACCGTCACGCGCACCATCACCGTTATCGTCACGCCGGCCACGCCGGGTACACCGGACTTGGCGGCGGGCAGCGACACCGGCAACAGCAATACCGACAAAGTCACCAATGCAGCCAGCCTCACATTCAGCGGCGCCAGCGCCGCCGGCGACAACGCCAGCACGGTGCGCGTTTTCCTCGACGTCAACGGCAATGGCGTGTATGACGCCGGCACCGACGCCTCCGCCACCGCGACCGTCAACAATGGCGCCTGGACCGTCACGGGCCTGAGCACGGCCGGCGTCGGTGACGGCAGCTACAGTGTGTATGCCATCACCACGGCGACGACGGGTAGCCTCAGCAGTACCCGCAGCGCAGGGCTGGCCGTCACCATCGACAAGACCCTGCCTGGCTCGCCGAGCAACCCGATCATCATGTCCGCGGCGTCCGACAGCGGCAGTTCGAATTCGGACGGCCGCACCAATGTCACCAATCCACTGCTGCGCATCAGCCTGGCCGGCACCAATGCGGTGTCCGGCGACACGCTCGAGTTGCTGCTGGGCGGCAATTCCTTCGGCACGCCGATGCGCGCCACCCTGAACAGCACCAATATCGCCAACGGCTATATCGACATGGCCATCGTCAGCGGCAGCCTGGGCGCCGACGGCACCAAAGTCCTGGCCTCGCGCGTGACGGACATCGCCGGCAACGTGGGCACGGCCGGCGGCAGCTTTACCATCACGCTCGACACGACACGGCCCGGCACGCCGAGCAACCCGATCCTGATGGCCGCCGCCTCCGACAGCGGCAGCTCGAATTCCGATGGCCGCACCAACGTCACCAACCCGCTGATGCGCATCAGCCTGGCCGGCACCACTGCGGTGATCGGCGACACGCTCGAACTGCTGCTGGGCGGCAATTCCTTCGGCACGCCGATGCTCGCCACCCTGAACGCCACCAATATCGCCAATGGCTATATCGACATGACCATCGTCAGCGGCAGCCTGGGCGCCGACGGCACCAAGGTCTTGACCTCGCGCGTCACCGACATGGCCGGCAATGCCGGCACGGCCGGCGGCAGCTTTACCATCACGCTCGACACGACACGGCCCGGCACGCCGAGCAACCCGATCGTACTGGCCGCCGCCTCCGACAGCGGCGCATCGAACTCGGACGGCATCACCAATGTCACCAACCCCACCGTGCGCGTCAGCCTGGCCGGCACCAATGCCGCCGTTGGCGACACAGCCGAACTGCTGCTCGCTGGCGCCACCTTTGGCACGCCGGTGCGCGCCACCCTCACCAGCACCGATATCAGCGCCGGCTATATCGACCTGACCGTCAGCAGCGGCGGCCTGGGTGCCAATGGCAGCAAGGTCTTGACGGGCCGCGTCACCGACGTGGCCGGCAATGCCGGCACGGCCGGCAGTGCGCTGACGATCACGCTCGACACAACCGTCGCACCGCCGTCCATGCCGGCACTTTCCAGTGCCAGCGACAGCGGCAGCTCGAACTCCGACCGCATCACGAATGTCACCACGCCCATCATCACCGGCACGGCAGAAAGCGGCAGCACCGTCACCCTGTACGACACGAACGGCACCACTGTGCTGGGCACGACCATCGTCACGGGCGGCACCTGGAGCATCACCAGCAGCGCGCTAGGCAATGGCGCGCATAGCCTGACGGCCAGGGCCGTCGATGCTGCCGGCAATACCAGCGCCGCATCCGGTGCCCTGTCCGTCACCATCGACGCCACTATGCCCGCAACGCCAGCCGTGCCGGTGCTCGACCCCGCCAGCGACAGCGGCGTATCGAATTCGGACCGCATCACGCGCGTGACCACGCCCGTGATAAACGGCACGGCCGAAAGTGGCAGCACCGTCACCTTGTACGACAGCGACGGCAGCACCGTACTGGGCACAACCGTGGCCACGGGCGGCGTGTGGAGCATCACCAGCAGCGCGCTGGCTGACGGCGTGCACAATTTGAGCGTCAAGGCCACGGATACGGCCGGCAACACCAGCGCCGCCTCCGGCGTCCTGGCGGTCACCATCGCCACCGTTGGCGTTGCGCCCGGCGCGCTGACCCTGGACGCCGCCAGCGACAGCGGCAGTTCGAATGCGGACCGCATCACCAACGTCACCACGCCGACCATCAATGGCACCGCCCTGTCCGGCTCCATCGTGACGCTGTATGACAGCGATGGCATTACCGTGCTGGGCACGACAGTGGCCGCTGGCGGCGTATGGAGCATCACCAGCAGCGCACTGGGCCAGGGTGTGCATACCCTGACCGCCAAGGCGTTCGACGCCGTCGGCAATACCAGCCCCGCCTCGACGGCGCTGAGCATCACCATCGACACCAGCATCCCGGCCGCACCCTCTGCGCCCTCGCTCGACAGCGTCAGCGACAGCGGCGGGTCGAATTCGGACCAGATTACCAAATTTACCAACCTGCTCATCACCGGCACGGCTGAAAGCGGCAGCACCGTCACCCTGTATGGCACCGACGGCGTCACCGTGCTCGGTTCCACCATCGCCAGCGGCGGCGCATGGAGCATCAGCACCAGCACACTGGCCGATGGCATGCATATCTTGCGCGCCAAGGCCAGCGACGCGGCAGGCAACGTCAGCGCCGCCTCCGACCCGCTTTCCATCACCGTCGATACCAGTGTCGCAGCGCCGGGCACCCCCTCGCTGGCCAGCGGCAGCGACACTGGCGCCTCCAATTCGGATGGCATCACCAGTGTCACCAACCCGCTCATCAGCGGCACGGCCGAAGCCGGCAGCAGCGTCACCCTGTACGACAGCGACGGCGTCACCGTGCTGGGCACCACTATCGCCACCGGTGGCGTGTGGAGTATCACCAGCAGCACGCTGGGCGATGGCAGCCACACCTTGAAGGTCACAGCCACGGATACGGCAGGCAATACCAGCGCCGTATCCAGCCTGCTGTCCATCACCATCGATAGCAGCGCTCCCGCCGCGCCGCCCGCACCCGTGCTGTCTGCCGCCAGCGACAGCGGCGTATCGAACAGCGATGGCGTCACGAATATCAGTCGTCCAACCATCACGGGCCGCGCCGAAAATGGCAGCAGGGTCACCCTGTACGACAGCGACGGCGTCACCGTGCTGGGCACGACAGTCGCCACTGGTGGCGTGTGGAGCATCACCAGCAGCACGCTGGGCGACGGCACTCACACATTAACCGCCAAAGCCACGGATACGGCAGGCAACTCCAGCGCCGCGTCCAGCCTGCTGTCCATCACCATCGATAGCAGCGCCCCGGCCGCGCCGCCCGCACCGGTGCTGTCCGCCGCCAGCGACAGCGGTGCTGCGGATGGCATTACCCGCGTCACCACGCCCGTCATCACCGGCACAGCCGAGTCCGGCAGCAGCGTCACCCTGTACGACAGCGACGGCGTCACTGTGCTGGGCACCACTATCGCCACCGGCGGCGTGTGGAGCATCACCAGCAGCACGCTGGGCGATGGCAGCCACACCTTGAAGGTCACAGCCACGGATACGGCAGGCAATACCAGCGCCGTATCCAGTGCTCTGTCCATCACCATCGACAGCAGCGCCCCGGCCGCGCCGCCCGCACCGGTGCTGTCTGCCGCCAGCGACAGCGGTGCTGCGGACGGCATTACCCGCGTCACCACGCCCGTTATCACCGGCACGGCCGAAGCAGGCAGCAGCGTCACCCTGTACGACACTGACGGCGTCACCGTGCTGGGCACCACTATCGCCACTGGTGGCGTGTGGAGCATCACCAGCAGCACGCTGGGCGATGGCAGCCACACATTAACCGCCAAAGCCACGGATACGGCAGGCAACACCAGCGCCGCGTCCAGCCTGCTGTCCATCACCATCGACAGCAGCGCCCCGGCCGCGCCGCCCGCACCGGTGCTGTCCGCCGCCAGCGACAGCGGTGCTGCGGATGGCATTACCCGCGTCACCACGCCCGTCATCACCGGCACAGCCGAGTCCGGCAGCAGCGTCACCCTGTACGACAGCGACGGCGTCACTGTGCTGGGCACCACTATCGCCACCGGCGGCGTGTGGAGCATCATTAGCAGCACGCTGGGCGATGGCAGCCACACATTAACCGCCAAAGCCACGGATACGGCAGGCAACACCAGCGCCGCGTCCAGCCTGCTGTCCATCACCATCGACAGCAGCGCCCCCGCCGCGCCGCCCGCACCGGTGCTGTCTGCCGCCAGCGACAGCGGTGCTGCGGACGGCATTACCCGCGTCACCACGCCCGTTATCACCGGCACGGCCGAAGCAGGCAGCAGCGTCACCCTGTACGACACTGACGGCGTCACCGTGCTGGGCACCACTATCGCCACTGGTGGCGTGTGGAGCATCACCAGCACGACGCTGGGCGACGGCACTCACACATTAACCGCCAAAGCCACGGATACGGCCGGCAACTCCAGCGCCGCGTCCAGCCTGCTTTCCATCACCATCGACAGCAGCGCCCCCGCCGCGCCGCCCGCACCGGTGCTGTCTGCCGCCAGCGACAGCGGTGCTGCGGACGGCATTACCCGCGTCACCACGCCCGTCATCACCGGTACGGCCGAAGCAGGCAGCAGCGTCACCCTGTACGACAGCGACGGCGTCACCGTGCTGGGCACCACTATCGCCACCGGTGGCGTGTGGAGCATCACCAGCACGACGCTGGGCGACGGCGCGCACACCTTGAAGGTCACAGCCACGGATACGGCAGGCAACACCAGCGCCGTTTCCAGCGCTCTGACCATCACCATCGACAGCAGCGCTCCCGCCGCGCCGCCCGCACCAGTGCTGTCTGCCGCCAGCGACAGCGGTGCTGCGGACGGCATTACCCGCGTCACCACGCCCGTCATCACCGGCACGGCCGAGTCCGGCAGCAGCGTCACCCTGTACGACAGCGACGGCGTCACCGTGCTGGGCACCACTATCGCCACCGGTGGCGTGTGGAGTATCACCAGCAGCACGCTGGGCGACGGCGCGCACACCTTGAAGGTCACAGCCACGGATACGGCAGGCAACACCAGCGCCGCGTCCAGCCTGCTGTCCATCACCATCGACAGCAGCGCCCCGGCAGCGCCGCCCGCTCCCGTGCTGTCTGCCGCCAGCGACAGCGGTGCTGCGGACGGCATTACCCGCGTCACCACGCCCGTCATCACCGGTACGGCCGAAGCAGGCAGCAGCGTCACCCTGTACGACAGCGACGGCGTCACCGTGCTGGGCACCACTATCGCCACCGGTGGCGTGTGGAGCATCACCAGCAGCACGCTGGGTGATGGCAGCCACACCTTGAAGGTCACAGTCACGGATACGGCAGGCAACACCAGCGCCGTTTCCAGCGCTCTGACCATCACCATCGACAGCAGCGCTCCCGCCGCGCCGCCCGCACCAGTGCTGTCTGCCGCCAGCGACAGCGGTGCCTCGAACAGCGACGGCGTCACGAATATCAGCCGTCCAACCATCACGGGCCGCGCCGAAGCCGGCAGCAGCGTCACCCTGTATGACACTGACGGCGTCACCGTGCTGGGCACCACTATCGCCACTGGTGGCGTGTGGAGCATCACCAGCAGCACGCTGGGCGACGGCGTGCACACCTTGAAGGTCACAGCCACGGATACGGCAGGCAACTCCAGCGCCGCGTCCAGCCTGCTGTCCATCACCATCGACAGCAGCGCCCCGGCAGCGCCGCCCGCTCCCGTGCTGTCCGCCGCCAGCGACAGCGGTGCCTCGAACAGCGATGGCGTCACGAATATCAGCCGTCCCACCATCACGGGCCGCGCCGAGTCCGGCAGCAGCGTCACCCTGTATGACACTGACGGCGTCACCGTGCTGGGCACGACTATCGCCACCGGTGGCGTGTGGAGCATCACCAGCAGCACGCTGGGCGACGGCGTGCACACCTTGAAGGTCACAGCCACGGATGCAGCCGGCAACTCCAGCGCCGCGTCCAGCCTGCTGTCCATCACCATCGACAGCAGCGCCCCGGCCGCGCCGCCCGCGCCCGTGCTGTCTGCCGCCAGCGACAGCGGCGTATCGAACAGCGACGGCATCACCAATGTCAGCCGTCCAACCATCACGGGCCGCGCCGAGTCCGGCAGCAGCGTCACCCTGTATGACACTGACGGCGTCACCGTGCTGGGCACGACAGTCGCCACCGGTGGCGTGTGGAGTATCACCAGCAGCACGCTGGGTGATGGCAACCACAGCCTGACGGCCAAGGCCACGGATACGGCAGGCAATACCAGCGCCGCGTCCAGCCTGCTGTCCATCACCATCGACAGCAACGCCCCGGCCGCGCCGCCCGCGCCCGTGCTGTCTGCCGCCAGCGAAAGCGGCGTATCGAACAGCGACGGCATCACCAATGTCAGCCGCCCCACCATCACGGGCCGCGCCGAGTCCGGCAGCAGCGTCACCCTGTACGACAGCGACGGCGTCACCGTGCTGGGCACGACAGTCGCCACCGGTGGCGTGTGGAGTATCACCAGCAGCACTCTGGGCGATGGCAGCCACAGTTTGAGCGCCAAAGCCACGGATGCGGCCGGCAACAACAGCGTGGCATCGACCACGCTGACCATCGTCATCGATGCCAGTGTTCTCTCGACGCCAGAGACCCCGCAACTGGTAGGCGGCGGCACCTCGACCACCAGCACCACGCCTGTCTTCAGCGGCAATGCCGAAGCCAACAGCAATGTCACCGTGCGCAGCGATGGCCTGGTGATTGGCACGGTGCAGGCCGACGCCAGCGGCAAGTGGAGCCTGAGCGTGCCATTGGCCCTGGGTGTACACCAGATCACGGCAACTGCCACGGATGCCGCCGGCAATAGCGGCAATCCTTCGCCCGCCCTGACCCTGAACATCGTGGCGCCGCCGATACCCGTGACGACCCCGCCGCCCCTGTCGGCCCCGCCCGTGCTGGCGCTTGCGCCTGATGTGACGCCGATTGCCGCGCCACCGATCAGGGATGCGGCACAGGGCCAGGTCAGCATGTCGCCGCTGGCCGCCGTGATCGATGCCGCCAGCGGCCAGGCGGATGAGCGCTTCGGCAGCGCGCCGCCGCCGAACACCCCCTACACGCCACTGCCGCCCATCCGCACGGAGCTGGTGCTGAACCGGGAAATCAGCAATCTGTCGATCAACTCGCAGCAAGGCTTGAACCTGTCGATTCCGCGCGATACGTTCGCCAGCGCGGACGGCAGCATGCCAACCCTGACGGCCCGCCTCGCCGACGGCAGCCCACTGCCGTCATGGATACAATTCGATCCGCTCACCGGCACGTTCACCGGCAAGCCCCCAGCGGGCGAGGCGGCGGCACTGGAAATCGAAATCGTAGCGAAGGATGCCAAGGGCAACGAAGTCAAGACCGTCTTCAAGCTGCACAGCGGCAAGCAGGAAGCCGCACCGCCACAGGCCAGCCTGTCGGGCAAGGATCTGCTGCTGGCGCTCGGCCTGTCCAAGCGCGCCGGCAGCGACGCGTCGATGGACGGCGGCACGGCCTTCCCCGACGCGGTCCTGGACGCGTTGCCCGATGCCACGCAGGAGGCGTCCCAGGATGCGCCCTACGCCAGTGCCCTGAGCGGGCAATTGGCGCGCGAAGCGCAGCGCTTTGCCCGTGATGCGAATACCACCTTGCGCCACCTGGCACAACTATAAGTTGTGCCAAGAATACATGACAAGAATTCATAACCCAGGAGCATCATCGATGACTTTCCTTACCCGCGTCACCCGCACCCTCCGGAACGCACCTCCGGCAACGCTGCGCCGCCTGCCCATGGCCATTTTGCTGGGCGCCGCCCTGAGCGCCTGCAGCGTCCTGCCCGAGCCTATCGATGCGGAAACCCGCAACGCGCGCGCACGCAACGATGTCGAAACCCTGTTCAAGGACGTCGAACCGGTCACTGGCGAGGTCACCTTGCATGAGGCATTCGCACGCGCACTGAAGTACAACTACGATTACCGCCTGCGCTCGATGGAGCAAAGCATGGCGTCGAGCCAGCTCGACCTGGCCAAATACGACATGCTGCCGCGCCTGACCGTGGCGGCCGGCTACAGCTCGCGCAGCAACGACGCAGGCTCGCGCTCGGTCGACCTGACCACGGGCGTGGAAAGCAATCTGTTCTCGGGCGCCCAGGAGCGCACCCGCAACACCCAGAACGCGGTGCTGGCCTGGAACGTACTCGATTTCGGCGTCAGCTATGTGCGCGCCCAGCAGCAGGCCGTGCAAGTGATGATTGCCGAGGAACGCAAGCGCAAGGTGGTGCAGAATATTTCGCAGGACGTACGCCAGGCATTCTGGCGCGCCTATGTTGCCCAGCAAACGCTGCCGCGCATGGACGAATTGCTGAACCGGGTCAAGGAAGCCTTGTTGCGCAGCGAGCGCATGGAAACCGAACGCATGCTGCCGCCACTGCAGGCGCTGGCTTACCAGCGCGCCATGCTCGACCTGCACCAGCAGATCGTGGCGCGGCGCCAGGAACTGATACTCGCCAAGTCCGAGCTGAATGCCCTCATCAATCTACGGCCCGGCTCCGTGGTGACCCTGTCGGCCGGGCAGGAAGAGCAGGAAACGAGCAAACTGCAGCCGTTCGACGACTTGAACGCGCTCGACCAGGCGGCGCTGAACAACCGGCCGGAATTGCGCGAAGAAGACTACCGCAAGAAAATCTCCGTGCTGGAAGCACGCAAGGCACTGCTGGCCTTCCTGCCCGGTATCGAGCTAAACCTGTCGAGCAACCGCGACAGCAATAAATTCCTGCTCAATAACACCTGGGGCGAAGCCGGCAGCACTGTCTCGCTGAACCTGATGCGCGCGTTCGCCTACCCGGCCACCAAGCGGGCCCAGGAAAGCCAGGCCCAGCTGGACGACACGCGCCGCGTCGCACTGACGATGGCCGTGCTGACCCAGGTGCGCATCGCCACCCAGCGCTTCCAGGAAGCGCGCGCCGACTATTTCATCAGCAGCCAGGCGGCCAAGGTCGATGCCCGCATCGAGCAGCACACCTTGTCGGCCACCAAGGCCAGCGCCGAATCGGAAATGGAATTGCTGCGCACAGAAGTACGCGCGGCGCTATCGGAAATGCAACGCTATGTTGCCCTGGCTAACTTGCAGAGCGCGTATGCCCGCGTGGCCAACTCGGTGGGCGCCGACCTGCTGCCGGAACAGCCGCAGAGCGCCAGCGTCAGCGCCTTCACGGCGCAACTGGCGACAGCCGACCAGGACTGGCGCAAGACCAGTTTCCATACGGCCGACAACGCGCCGCCGGCGCCGCAAGTGAGCCTGGGCGCCATTGCCTCCCCAGCCGGCAGCGGCCTGGACCTGGCTTCCCTGCTGCGCGCACGCCTGCCGGAACACGGCGCCGTGGTCGCTGGCGCGGGCAGCGAGCTCACGCCCGTGGTCAGCGCCACCGCCAGCGTGGGCCAGCCCAGTGCCGGCATGCGTTCGGTCGAAGTGACGTGGCTGGTCAAGCGCGGCGACGTGGTCCTGGCCACCATTGCCTACCGCTCAGCCATTCCCGACAGCGTGGCCTCGGCCTGGCCCGTGTTCGGCCAGGCGGCGGCAGAATCGGCCGCCGCCAAGATCAGCAGCCTGCTACGCAGCGACGCCGCATCCAGCCGCCGGCAGGTGAGCAATTGATGCGCCTTTTGCACCGCACGCCGCTGGCCGGCGCCACGGCGCTGCTATCGACCCTGCTGTCGGCCAGCGCCCTGGCGGCGGCGCCAGCAGCGCCGGCCAAGGTGGCCCCAGCCGATGCCAGCAAGAGCATCCGCGTGCTCGTCGCGGCGGACCAGGAAAGCGTGCTGGCCTCGCAAATGGCGGGCCGCATCGACCAGATTTCCGTCAAGCTGGGCAGCACCATCAAGGCTGGCCAGCTCCTGCTGCGCTTTAACTGCGATGAACAGGATGCCCACTTGAAGATGGCCAACGCCGAATTTTACGGCGCCCAGCAAACCTATGAATCAAAGCTCAAGCTGCAATCGATGCAATCGGTAGCCGAAATCGACGTGCAGCAGGCCGGTGCGGCAGCGCAAAAAACCAAGGCGCAAATCCAGCTATACCAGGCACAGATGCGCCAATGCAATATCGTCGCGCCCTTCGCCGGCCGGGTCACGCGCTTGCTGGCCAGGCAGTACGCCAGCGTCAACATCGGCCAGCCACTGATCGAGATCGTCAACGACCGCAAGCTCAAGGTACAGCTGAACGTGCCTTCGCTGTGGCTGTCCTGGCTCAAGGCGGGTCAGCCGTTCACGGTGCACATCGATGAGACGGGCAAGCGCTACGAAGCGAAGGTACAGCGCATCAACGGTCGCGTCGACGCCGTCAGCCAGTCGATTGAAATCGAAGGCGACGTGCTGGGCAATCCCGACAACCTGTTGCCAGGCATGAGCGGCGTAGCCAGCTTCACGCCGCCCGCACGCTAAACGCCCCCTTTCCACGCCTCACCAGGAAGACCCTTGTCCGAAACATCGATCAATTTGCACAGTATCGGCACCCTGCTCCAGATCGAGCAGGATGTGCGCCAGGCCGGCAGCGAAAGCGCCGTCGAATTCATCGCCGTCAACGACAGCTGGCGCATCCTGCCCTACCGCCAGGCCGTGCTGTGGCGCCTCGACGATGCCGGCATTGCATCGCTGAAGCTGGTATCGGGCCTGGCTGAGCTGCCGGCCGACTCGCCGTACCGGCAATGGATGAACCAGGCCTTGCGCCATGTGGTGCCAACCTTGATTCCCGGCACGGCGCAGCGCCTGGCACGCGACGCGCTGCCGGACGCCATGCAGGCGGGCTGGGATGAATGGGCGGCGCACTGCGTCTTGCTGGTGGCCCTGCCGACACCCGTGGGCGGCAGCACCGGTGGCCTGTGGCTATCGTTGGAAAACGATGCAGGCGAGGCCGAAACGGCGCTGGTTGAACGCCTCGCCGGCGCCTACGGCCAGGCGCTGTGGGCGTGGCGTGCGCGGCCGTCCGGCTGGCGCAGCGCCGTGGCCAGGCTCAAGGCCCGGCCCAAGCGCCTGTGGCTGGCCATCGCGCTGGTGGCGCTGATTCCCATGCGCCTGACGGTGCTGGCGCCGGCCGAGATCATCGGCAAGGATGCCAAGCTGATCGCCGCGCCGCAAGATGGCGTGGTGGCGCGCTTTTTCGTCAAGCCGAACCAGATGGTGGCGGCGGGCGCGCCGCTGTTCGCGCTGGAAGACACAGGCGCGCGCAACCGCAACGAAGTGGCAGCCAAGTCGCGCGCCGTGGCGGCGGCAGAATACCTGCGCGCCACGCAGAAATCGTTCAGCGACGGCGCCAGCAAGGCCGACCTGTCATCGCTGAACGCGCGCCTGGAAGAAAAATCGGCCGAAGCAAAATACGTGCAGGACATGCTCGACCGCATCCAGGTGCGCGCGCCGGAAGCGGGCATCGCCGTGTTTTCGGACGCGAACGACTGGCTGGGGAAACCCGTGCAGACGGGCGAGCGCATCATCCTGCTGGCCGATCCGGCCAAGGTGCAGATCGCGATCCGCCTGCCCGTCGATGACGCGCTCAGCCTGGAACCAGGCGCCGCCGTCAAGCTGTACCTGAACGTGGCGCCGCTGGGCACCGTAGCCGGCGTGCTGACCCAGTCCAGCTACGAACCAACCCTGAGCAGCGAGGGCGTGGTCGCCTACCATTTGAAGGCCGACCTGGCATCCGGCGAACCGGTGCAGCGCATCGGTTTGAAAGGCACGGCCAAGCTGTACGGCGGCTGGGCGCCGCTGATCTACCACGTGCTGCGCAAGCCGCTGGCCGTGGCGCGCCGCACGCTGGGGGTCTAAGTAACCTCCAAATAAATTCTTGTTATTTCCAGCTTGCATCAACGGCGCGCTGCGTTGTTGCCCGCCGCTCGCAGTGCTCGCACTGCGTCGCGACGGGCGCCTGGCGCCACATCCGTTTCTGGTCGCCATAAATTCACAATCATTTCCCGTGGATTACTTAGCGGAACGCCTGCAGGAAGACGTCGTCATTCAGGGCCGACAGCATCTGCGTGCGCTGGGCGTCCTTTTTCTCGGTGCTCAAAGCGGCGTCGCCAGGCTGGTAAGGTGCCAGGGTCGAGACCAGGTCGCGCAGCAGCGACGTATTTTTCGGCGTGGCCAGGTCCGATTTCAGCTTGCCCATCGCGTAGGTCATGATGCGTTCCGACTGGCTGGACGACTGCTGCAAGGTCGCGTTGACGAGTTTTCCTTCCTTGTACTGCATCTGCGCGTCGCTGCTGGCAGCGTCGTCGATCTGGTGATAAGTGTAGTTCTGCGATGCGGCCGTACCGTCCAGGCGCAACTGCGTGCCGGCGGTCAGCGGCATGTGGTAGCTGGCGTTGAGCTGCGATGTCTGCTGCTGCGAAATGGCGCGGTCGTCGTAACTGCGTCCGGCCACGCTGGTGCTTTGCGCTACCTGATAGGCAAAGGCGTCCTGTTCCGACAGGCGCATCGGATTGCTCATTTTCGGCGCCTGCGATACCGACGCGCTGAAGTCGGCCAGGCCGGTCAGCATGGCACGCTCTTCGGCAGCCAGCGCCCATTTTCCTGGCGCAGCGCCGCCCGTACCGAGCTGCGTGGCGGCGCCGACATTGCTGTTCATGGCGCTGAACGCATCCTTGAACATGTCCATCAGCGCACCGTCGGCGTGGCCGCGCGATGCCGCCAGGTCAAACTGCTTCATGTAGCTGGCCATGGCCCTGGCTTGCTGATCCTGGTTGCCCAGGCTGGCGAGCTTGCTCGTGTCGACCTTGACGTCCAGGGTGCCGGCAGTGCCGCTGAAACTGACTTTTCGCTGCGCACTGTCGGCGTGGAAGGCCAGCGTCTGCACGCTTTCGGGCTCGGTATTCAATTTGACCTGGGCGCGCAAGTCCACCGACGACAAGACCTTCGCATCGAACTGCATCAGGCCGGCCAGCTTGATTTGCGGCGGCTCCTGGGCCATGCCGTCGATGGCTTCCTGGAAGGACTTAGCCAGGGCACCGAGCGCACGCGTCTCGTCCTCGCTGAGTTCACCGCTGCTGCTCATCTGCACGGCCAGGCCGTCGCCTTCGCCATCGAGCGCCAGCCGCACCTCGACCCCGCTCCTGGTAACGATATTCAGGCTCACCTTGTCCTCACCTGCGCCATGCAAGGCGCTGGCAGCATTGCTGCCGATCGCCGCGTAGGTATCGGGCGCCATGCCCGATGGCGTACGCAGCGCCGATTGCGACAGATTCGTCACGCCGCCCTTGAGCTGGTCGAGCAAGGCCGCGCCCAGGCCGCTGAAACGGCTGCCGCCAGAGTACGTGGCGAAATTTTTCGCCATCAGTTCGCTCACCGGGTCGCGCGACGAGCGTTCCCACGTCAGCGACGGCGCCGACGCTGCAGGCGCCGCCGAGCGGCCATTAGCGGCGCTGCCGAGACTTTCACGGCTGAGGGCAACAATGGTCGACGGCGTCGCCGCCGAGGCGCTTTGCGGCGCATCATCGTTGCCCGCCGTGGCGCTAACACTACGGGAAGGAGTCGGATTCCAGCTCGATAGGGAGGAAACTGTGGTCATGGTCGCTGTGCCTTGCTGAACGAAAACTATGTTGAGAAGCAATCTTGATCCACTTGAGAGCGTACGTATCTGAAGCGGACACAGCTATAACGGCATGCATTGCCAAATAATGAGTATTATGCAACATGAAAGTTTTTCATTGGTCACGCTGGCTGCAATCTGACCCCACGCGAAGAACCGTCCGACATGGACCGCATTGCCGCCGCCATGGCCGCTGAAAGAGAAGCAGTCGCCTGAGGCAAAGGGCCCGGGAGACAGCGGCCAGCCGCTGTCTCCCGGCGCAGTCTGCCTGCGCAGTCTCCCTGTATAACTGCATGTTATACTTTGCGGGCATGATACGATTCTTCACAACATGGCTGATCTTGATACTGGTCACGGCGATTCCGCTGCACGCGGGCGCCGTGCGGATGGGCTTGGCTTGCGCGCCAGCGCCGCAGCAGGCGGCGCACGGGCTGGCCGCCGAGCCTTGCCATCACCATACAGCAAGCCTGGCGACGGCCGGCGCACCATCTGAACAGCTGGCCGGGCAAGCCGGCGACGACGGCGCCACATCCCAGCATGCCACTTGCCATGCCTGCTCTGCCTTTTGCATGGCAGCGCTCATGCCGCCGGCCTGCTTCTGCGTGCCAGCCTTCACGGCATCGGAAAACGTCACCATTGCCACCGCCACCCTGGCTGCGGGCTTCATACCCGACGGCCCGCGCCGCCCTCCCCGGCATATACGCGCGCAATTGGCGTAAGCCGCCAATACAGATAAGTGCAGGAACGCCACCGGACGGTCGCCGCCCGGGGTGAACTTGCCAAAAAATAACTATTCGATACTGATGTGGCCGCATATGTGGCCATACGACATGCATTCCGACTTTGAAAGATATACCATGATCACAAACCTGTTACTGCGCGGCGCCTTCGCCGGCATGCTGGGCCTGCCCGTGCTCGCCATGGCGGCCGCCCCTGTCATCGACGTCTACAAAAGCGCCTCGTGCGGCTGCTGCTCCGAATGGATCAAGCACCTGGAAGCAAACGGTTTTAGCGTGCGCGCGAAAAATGTGGAGATGCCGGCGCAATACCGCAAGCTGGCCGGTATTCCGGACCAGCTGGGCTCCTGCCACACGGGCCTCGTGAATGGCTACGCCATCGAGGGCCATGTGCCGGCCAGCGAAATCAAGCAGCTGCTGCGCGAAAAACCCAAAGCGAAAGGCCTGGCCGTACCCGCCATGCCGATGGGCTCGCCAGGCATGGAAGGGCCGCACAAGGACCCATACGACGTCCTGCTGGTAAAAAACAATGGCAGCACCAGCGTCTACAAGCACTATAAATAAGTCTGCGGGAAAATAAAAAACGCCACCGGGATCGCTCCCGGTGGCGTTTTTTTGCAGCAAACTACCAGCGCAAGCTGGCCATGCTACCGGTCAAGACTGCATCAGATGGTGTCCAGCACTGCGTTCAGGCTGGCGCTCGGGCGCATGACGGCGTCCGTTTTCACCGGGTCAGGCAGGTAGTAGCCACCGATATCCATCGGCTTGCCTTGCACTACTTTCAGCTCCTCGATGATCTTCGTCTCGTTTTCCGCCAGAGCTTTCGCCAGTGGGGCGAAATGCGCTGACAGTTCCGCATCGTCCGCCTGGGCTGCCAGGGCTTGCGACCAGTACAGGGCCAGGTAGAAATGGCTGCCGCGGTTGTCGAGTTCGCCGGTGCGTGGCGATGGCGACCGGTTGTTGTCCAGCAATTTACCGGTAGCTTCGTCCAGGGTCTTGGCCAGGATTTTTGCCTTGGCATTGCCCGTCTTGATACCCATGTCTTCCAGCGACACGGCCAGGGCCAGGAACTCGCCCAGCGAATCCCAGCGCAAGTGGTTCTCTTCCACCAGTTGCTTGACGTGTTTCGGCGCCGAACCGCCGGCGCCCGTTTCGTACATGCCTCCACCGGCCATCAAGGGCACGATCGACAGCATCTTGGCGCTGGTGCCCAGTTCCAGGATCGGGAACAGGTCGGTCAAGTAGTCGCGCAGGATGTTGCCGGTCACGGAAATGGTGTCCAGGCCGCGGAAAGCGCGTTCCAGCGTGTAGCGCATGGCGCGCGTTTGCGACATGATCTGGATGTCCAGGCCCTGGGTGTCATAGTCTTTCAGGTAGGTTTGCACCTTCTGGATGACTTCGTTCTCATGCGGACGGTAGGAATCGAGCCAGAACACGGCAGGCATGCCCGAGTTGCGCGCGCGCGTGACGGCCAGCTTGACCCAGTCGCGGATCGGTGCGTCCTTGACCTGGCACATGCGCCAGATATCGCCTTCCTCAACCGTTTGCGTCAGCAGCACTTCGCCCGTTGCCAGGTCGGTGATGTTGGCGATGCCGCCTTCCGGCACTTCGAAGGTCTTGTCGTGCGAGCCGTATTCTTCGGCTTGCTGCGCCATCAGGCCCACGTTTGGCACGGTGCCCATGGTCTTCGGATCGAAGTTGCCATGCCATTTGCAAAAGCCAATCATTTCCTGGTAAATACGCGCAAAGGTCGATTCCGGCATGACTGCCTTGACATCCTTCGGACGGCCATCGGCGCCCCACATCTTGCCGCCGATACGGATCATGGCCGGCATCGATGCGTCGACGATGATGTCGTTTGGCGAATGGAAGTTGGTAATGCCCTTGGCCGAATCGACCATGGCCAATTCCGGACGGTTGGCGTGGCAGGCGTGCAGATCTTTCAGGATTTCATCTTTTTGCGACGCTGGCAGGGTTTCAATCTTGTCGTACAGGTTGCTCATGCCATTGTTGACATTCACGCCCAGTTTGTCGAACAGCGCAGCGTGCTTGGCGAACGCGTCCTTGTAGAAAATACGCACGCAGTGGCCGAAGACGATCGGGTGCGATACCTTCATCATGGTGGCCTTGACGTGCAGCGAGAACATCACGCCCGTCTTGAAGGCGTCGTCGATTTCCTTCTCGTAGAACTCCAGCAACGCTTTCTTGCTCATGAACATGCTGTCGATGATTTCGCCCGCTTGCAGGGAAACCTTGGGTTTCAGCACGATGGTCTTGCCCGAGGCGGTGACCAGTTCCATCTTGACATCGCGCGCCTGCGTCAGCGTCAGCGATTTTTCGCCATGGTAGAAGTCGCCGTGGTGCATGTGTGAAACGTGGGTTTGCGACGCCTGGCTCCACTCGCCCATCGAATGCGGGTGCTTGCGTGCATACTCTTTGACCGCCTTTGGTGCGCGGCGATCCGAGTTGCCTTCGCGCAAGACCGGGTTGACCGAGCTGCCGATGCTCTTGCCGTAGCGTGCCTTCAGGGCTTTGTCTTCTTCCGTCTTCGCGTCTTCCGGATAATCCGGCAGCTTGTAGCCACGGCCTTGCAATTCGCGCACGCAAGCGATCAGCTGGCCCTGGGAAGCGCTGATGTTCGGCAATTTGATGATGTTGGTATCTGGATTCTGGGTCAATTTGCCCAGTTCAGCCAGCGTATTCGGGACTTTTTGCGCGTCCGTCAGGAATTCGGGAAATTCAGCCAGTACACGCGAGGCCACCGAAATATCGCTGGCGACCACGTCCACGCCGGCCGGCGCGGTGAATTTTTTGATGATTGGCAGCAGGGAATACGTCGCCAGCAGCGGCGCCTCGTCAGTCAGCGTGTAGATGATTTTGGATTTCTGTGTTGCCATGTTTATTCCCTCGTATGCGGTGATGCCTGGTGGTTAACTTTCTTCATTCCAAACACAAGACGGTTAGCCTTGCTTTGGATGGCTAGTGTGTCGGCGGTGACGCCGTGCTTGCCCACCACGTATTTTAGACTGTCCTGAAGCTGTTTGTGTATCAGATACCGAGGAATCTTATATAAGACAGCAAATATGCCGAGGCAGACAGGCCCAGATGGCCGTTTACCTTCCTGTAACGCCCGCGAGGTATGTTTGCGGCATGTGTAAATTATTAAAAAGTTAATTTACTAAAAACAATATTGCAGCTGGCTGGGTTGCTGCGACAGTGTATTTATTTGCAACAAGCGTCTGGCGTATGAGGTCCGCATCGAGACGCCTCGTTTTTGACAACTCCGCGCCCATTCGTCAACGCCAGGCAGGCATTGAGCGCGATCTATGCCCAGGCTTCGTCATGCCAGCCCCAAGCCAGCTGGCGGTGCCACTGGCCGTCTCACGCCAGCGTGTGTTCAAGCGCGATGGTTGCCGGCAAGATCTGGTGAAGATCGAAGATGATGATTTCGTTAGCACCGGCCTTGAGCCACGGCGCCGGGCAATACAGACGCTGTTGCGGGCCAAGGTTCCAATAGCGTCCGAGGTTGTTTCCGTTCACCCATACCACACCTTTGCTCCAGTGCTGCATGTCGATATACGTATCGGCCGCCTGCTCAAGGGTGAGCACCAGTTTGAAGAACAGGCCGGGTTTCATGGCCACCGGTGTTGCCGCTTTCAATTGCGCGATGAACTGCTTGTCCATGGGTAACTGGAACATCTGCCAGTCGGCCAGCTCCAGCGCCGTTGCATTGTTCTGTTTGAATGAAACAGGCTTCAGGAGACCCTTGCGATCGACCAGATTGGGGCCGAAATTGATACGCCCCATCGCCTCGACCAGGATGTCCAGCGACGGATTCTCGCGCAAGGCCGCGATGGGCAAGGCGCCTTTTCTGCTTGCCAGCTTGAGCGGCGCCGACTTCGCTGCGGGCATGCGCGTGCGCGTGAATCCACCCATGTAGCGCTGATCGAGGAACACTGTGCCATAGTCATTGAGTTCAGGCGCACGCAATTCTCCGGCGATGTATCCCGTCAACTGCTTGCGATACAAAATAAAGCCGCTGCGCTGTCCCAGCGACTCGAACGATTGCGCATGCTCGCTGGCGACCGGGGCCGGCAAATTATCCCAGACCGAGGCAAATAGCTGCGGCGTCAAATCCGTTCCGCCGTCAAGCTGAACAGTTGGGATCGGCGCCGGAATAGCCGGCAGTGTCACTTTGAGCATGTCGCCGATCACCTTGCGATACAAATGGTAGGCCTGGGTCGGCGTGCCCTGCTCGCTGATCGGCGCAGCATAGTCGTAGCTGGTCACGTCCGGCAGGTAGTTGCCCTTGTCGTCATTGGCGCCGGCAGTGAAGCCGAAGTTGGTGCCGCCATGAATCACGTACATATTGAATGAAAAATTATTCCGCATGAGCTCGTGCAAGGCATCGCTCAGATTGACATCGCGTCCCTGGAACTGCGCCTCGCCCCAGTGGGTCAGCCAGCCCGGATACAACTCGCCGGACATCACCGGTACGGACGGATACTCGGCGCGCGCCTGCCTGATATCGGCTGCCTCGCCGCCGCTCAGGGCAATTGCGCCGCCGGCCACGTGCGTTTTATTCTTGAACAGCTGCCCCAAGCCGTCTTCGGTATAAAACGGGCCGTCGATGCCGTTCGCGAGCCACAACTGGCGCAACTCTTCCAGGTATGGTGCGTCGCTACCGAAGGAGCCGAATTCGTTTTCAATCTGCAACATCAGGATCGGTCCACCGTTGTTGATCATCAACGGTTTGATGAAACTGGCAACGCGTGCGATGTAACGCTGCACTGCCGCCATGTACTGCGGCGCCACGCCGGAGTTTGCGCGCAATCTGACGCCGGGATGGCGCAACAAATAGGAGGGAATCCCGCCCAGGTCCCATTCCGCGCAGACATATGGCCCCGGACGCATCAACACCCACATGTCTTCACGCTGGCAAAGGCGGATGAAGGCGGCGATATCGCGATTCTCGCTGTGGAAATCGAACTCGCCTTCGTTCACTTCATGGTAGTTCCAGATCAGGTAAACGGCGATCGTATTCATCCCCATTGCCTTGGCCATGCGGATGCGGTGTTGCCAGTATTGCACCGGGATGCGGGCAGGATGCATCTCGCCGCTGCGAATCTGGAACGGCATCTCGTTCAACAGGAATTGGCTGCCGTCCGCACTGAACGAGAATTTTCCGGCCGCGCCATCACCGAGTGCAGCCGCCAGCGCAGGCAAGATCGGACTCAAGGCACCCAGTGCGCCAAAGCTGCTCATTGACAAAAAACTACGTCGCTTCATCCCCTTGCCTCCGTTTTTATAGGTTAACTATTCGTCCTGCCCCCCGGGCGCAACACCGGGTTTCATTGGCGCAATTTCAATTAATCCACTATATGAATAAACGAAACCAAGGTCAACAATAAACGCAAGAATTTAACGAAAAATAGAATTGAATAGAAATTTTATCGCGGATATTACTTTCGATTTAATCGATTTTTACTTTTATTTCTTTCGATTTTATTGCGAAATTATCGAAAGCATCATTGACAGTTCGGGCAATAGCTTCGATATGTGCACGCTTTGCGAGTGAGGATAAATACGCTCGCGTCAGCACTTTTCCGGGCGATCATTTTGTATGCAAAGGGAGGCGGATCGCCAATACAAAAAGCCGATCACATGAATGTGTCGGCCTTAATATAAGTACTTGATTTTATATAGAATTCTTGCTGAAAAGTACAAGTTCGAATTAGCAATGAAGTAACCATTTATCACAATAGGCGACGAAGGCGCAAGCTAATACTATCAATGGCGATTCAAACAACGCCCATCGCAGCGCGCATTCACCCACGACTCCCTACTGATATAATTCTTGTAATCGGGAAATACTGCGAATTTTGCTCCCCTAGGCTCCCGCAACCATCTGTGCACCGCAAGCCCAGCCCATGAGCTCTTTTTTCGACTACGAGATCATCGAACAGCTGCACAGCGGTTCCCGCTCGCTAGTCCACCGCGCCAGCGCCGCCGATGGTACCGCGCTGATCGTCAAGGTGCCTAATCAGCAGTTCCCTTCTTTTCAGCAACTGGCTCAGTTCAAGCGTGAGTATGCGATTGCGCGCCGCTGCCTGCATCCAGGCGTGGCGCAGCCGCTTACGCTGCAACTGCATGGTGGGCGCTGGACGATGATCCAGGAAGACACCGGTGGCCATGCGCTCGACAAGATTCTACGCGCGCGGGTGGCAGCGCGCCAAACGCCATCGCAGCCTGCGTTGGCGCTCGACGATTTCTTCGACATCGCGCTGCAACTGTGCGCAGCGCTGGAGGAGGTCCACCGGCAGGGCGTGATCCATAAGGACATCAATCCATCCAATCTGGTGTGGAATGGCGATCGGCGTCTGCTGCAGCTGATCGATTTCGGCATTGCCTGCGAACTACCATACGAAAGCCATGGCATCGTCAATCTCCATACACTGGAAGGCACGCTACGCTACATGGCACCGGAGCAGACCGGGCGAATGAATCGGCGAGTCGATTACCGCGCCGATTTCTACGCACTCGGAGCCACCTTGTACGAATTATTGGTCGGCCATACGCCGTTCGAGGCGAGCGACGAGATGGAACTCGTGCATTGCCACATTGCGCGCATTCCGGACTGGTCGCACCCGGCGCTCACAAGCCTGCCTGGCCAGCTGCTGCCGATCCTGCAGCGGCTGCTGGAAAAAAATGCTGATCAACGCTACCAAAGCTTGCAAGGCTTGCGCAGCGACCTCGAAGCATGCCGCGCGCCACAGCCGGCGCATGCACCAAGGCTGTCCGACCACAACGACCGCTTCCTGATACCACAAACGCTGCACGGCCGCGAGGATGCGATCGCTGTACTGCTGGCGGCGTTTGAACGCAGCGCGGCGGGCGGGTGCGAGATGCTGTTGGTGGCCGGCCATTCAGGTATCGGCAAGTCAGCGGTAGTAAACGAAGTGCAGAAGCCGATCATCGCCAGGCGCGGCTGTTTTTTGTCTGGTAAATTTGACCAGCTCCAACGCGACGTACCCTATGCATCGCTGATCCAGGCCTTCGAAGGGCTGGTGCGCCAGTTACTCGGCCAGCCCGAAGAAACACTGCGGCAGTGGGCCGGCAAACTGCACGATGCCTTGGGCAGCAGCATAGGCGTGATAGTCGAACTGATTCCCCCACTGGCGTTAATCGTCGGCCCCACCGAAGCGGTACCGGCCGCGACGCCGGCACAGGCCCAGCTCCGCTTAGATCGCCTGTTCCCCCGTTTCGTCAAAGTATTCGCCTCCGCCGGGCATCCGCTGGTGCTGTTCCTCGACGACCTGCAATGGGCAGATGCCGCCACACTGCGCATGATCGAGCTGCTTATGCTCTCCTGCGACAATTGCCGCATGCTGTTCATCGGCGCGTACCGCGACAACGAAGTCAGTGCCGAGCATCCACTCATCGGGCTGCGCGACAAGCTGCTCGCTCGCGGCGTGCGCCTGTCAACGCTGGAGCTAAGCGCACTGACCGAGCCGCAGGTTGCGCAAATGGTATCGGCCACTGTGCGCAAGGCGGCCACCGACTGCACTCCACTGACCCGCATCTGCTACCGCAAGACCGCTGGCAATCCATTTTTCCTCAACCAGTTCCTGGATTTGCTCAATGATAGCGGCCATCTGCACTACCGGGCAGCCGACGATTGCTGGGACTGGGACCTACCAGCGATAGAACAAGCCAAGTACACTGACAACGTGGTCGAGGTGCTGCTTGAGAAAATCCGCCGCCTGCCCATAGCGACGCAGCATCTGCTGCAACTTGCAGCATCAAGCGGCAACCGCTTCACGCTCGACACGCTCACGCTGGCAGTTGAACGCGTGCCCTGGCACACGCAGCAAGACCTATGGCCGGCGCTCAATGCGGGACTGATCCAGCCGCTCGACGAACGCTATAAATACGTCAATGGCGTCGCCGATGCTGTCAATACTGGCGTCAGTTACCAATTTTTACACGACCGGGTACAGCAGGCAGCCTATCTGATCGCCGATGCAGGTAAGCGAGCGGCCAACCATCTTCTCATCGGTCGGTTGCTACTGCAGCACACGACGCAGGCGCGTCAGGACGAGAAGCTGTTTGAAATCGTTGAGCAGCTCAACGCCGGCCGTGCGCTGATCGAGGACGCAGGCGAGCGCGTGCATCTGGCGGCGCTGAACCTGCAGGCCGGCGGCAAGGCACGACGTTCTGCCGCGTTCCAGAAGACGCTGGAGCACATGCAAACTGGTCTCGACCTGCTGCCAGTGGAAGCATGGCGCATCCACGCCGACCTCTGGCTCGACCTGCAGCTCGGCGCGGCTGAAGCGGCCTACCTGTGTGGCCAGTTCGATACTGCCGATGAGATATATCCACAGGTTCGCGCTCGTACCCTAACGCCGCTGCGACAGGTGCGTTGCATCGTCATCCAGGCGCACCAGTATCAATTACAGGGCCGCCTTCTCGAAGCCATTGCCGTGCAGCGCGAAGGTCTGGCGCAATTAAACGTCGACATTCCACGCGATGTAGCGCACATGAAGGCGCTCTTCGGCGACATTTTCTCCGACATCGGGCTGCTGCTTGGAGCACGCGCGCCCGACACATTGATGGCTGCCGACGAAATGTGCGATCCAGGCGCGGTGGCCTCGATGCAGATGATGCAGGGCCTATGGATGGCCAGCTACTACGCCGGCCAGGCGGATCTAAGCGCGCTGATGATGGTGTCGATGACGCGACTGTCCTTGCAGCGGGGGAACAGCGATTTCAGCGCTGTCGCCTATGTCGGCTACGCGCTGATGCTTACGCTGCACGGCGACGCCTCGCGCGGCTACGACTTTGGCGCGATGGCGATGGCGCTGGCCAGGCGCCGTGCCAATCTGCAGACGCGTACACTCGCCGGCCTGATGTTCGCCGCGCTGACCAACCACTGGACGCAGCCACTACGCAGCTCCGACGCGCTGTACGAAGAAGCATTTGCCTGGGCACTGGAACTCGCTGATTTCGTTCAAGTCGGTGTGGTGGCCGCCGTGCGCGCGACCGAGCGCATTATCCTCGGCGACTACTTGCCGCACCTGATGCACGACATCGAGCACGACCTGGCGCTGATGCGCGCCAACGGCCAACTGGCGATGGCCGATTGCTGTGTCGCCGCCGCGATCCAGCCGATCAAATGCCTGATGGGCCTCCCCCCACGTAACGACAGCTACGATGATGCGACGTTCAGCGAGGCGCATTTCCTCGATCAATATGGTGATTCGCAACTGTACCGCGCCTACTACTTGCAAGGGAAAATCCGCAACGCCTACATGTTCGACGGTGACGACGCCGAAATGCTGGCCGGTCAGCTCCACATCGTGGCCCGAATCATGCGCGGCCAAGCCAAGGTGGTTGAGTCCAGCTTCTACGCCGCGCTGATATGGATGCGCGCGTTGCGGCGCGACCCTGCGCGCCTCGATGCAGGTGATTTGCTGACAGTCATCGAAGCGCTGCAGGCGAGTCTCGCCGACTGGGCCAGGCAGGGATCGGACAATAGCGGCGCCAAACATCTGCTGGTGACGGCCGAGATGGCACGCTACCGGAACGACCTGCAACTGGCCACACGCTTCTACCAGCAGGCGGTCGACGCCGCCAGCCTGGCAGGCTACGTCAACATGCAAGCGCTAGGCAATGAACTGTGCGGCGAATGCTGGTACGACCAGGGGCAAGCGCGCGTCGCCGCAGTATTCATTAAAGACGCCATCGCCGGTTACGGCCAGTGGGGCGCGCAGGGGAAAGTGGCGCAGTTGCGAGCGCGCCACGGTACGCTGCTGTCAAGGGTGGACGGACGCACTACGCAGTCGCATTTTGGCTCCCATGCGCACAGCAGTTCCGCGCTCGACATGGTTTCGCTTCTGAAAGCGGCACAGATCCTGTCGAACGAAGTCGGCCTGCGCAACGTGTTGACGCGCCTGATTTCCATCGTTTGCGAAAACGCTGGCGCGCAGGTAGCGCGTCTGCTGCTACTGTCCGATGGAATTTACCAGCTAGAGGGCGACATCGACGGCGATGTCATTACCGTGCTGCAATCGCGCCAGCTCGACCTCAACGCCGCCAGCGACCCGCAATTCCCGCTGTCTCTTCTTCGCTACGTCATCCGCACCGGCACCGAGGTGATCGAAGACAGCATCACGGGCGTCTCGCGCTTTGCCGACGACCCGTACGTACAGCAGCAGCCGCGTGCGGTCATGTGCCTGCCGATCCGGCACGGCGGCCAAATCGACGGCATCCTGTACTTCGAGAACCGGCTGGCCGAAGCCTCGTTCACGGAGGAGCGCGTCGCGTTCCTGCGCATGCTCGGTGCACAGGCAATGATCTCGATCTCCAGCGCCAGGCTACATGACAGCCTCGAACAGCGCGTCGCTGAGCGCACTGAACAGCTGGAGGACGCCAACCGCAAACTGGCGACCTTATCCATCACTGACGGCCTGACCGGCCTGGCGAACCGGCGCCATTTCGACAACGTACTGCGCACCGAATGCGCGCGTGCGACCCGCATCGGCCAGCCGTTTGCTGTCATCATGCTCGATGTCGACTACTTCAAGAGATTCAACGACCGCTACGGCCACCAGGCCGGTGACGCATGCCTGATCAGTGTCGCCCATGCGTTGGTCGCCGGCATGCGGCGCGCAAGCGACCTCACGGCGCGCTACGGCGGCGAAGAGTTTTCGATCGTGCTACCGAACACCGGCGCAGACGAGGCGCACCACATCGGCGAAGCACTGCGGTGCGCGATCGAAGATCTGAACATCGCCCACGCGAGTGCGGATGCGGGACAGGTGACGATCAGCATTGGCATCGCGATCCAGTCGGCATTGGGTGTCGCCGATCCGGACGCACTGATGCGGTTGGCCGATGCCGCGCTTTACCGCGCCAAGGATGCGGGGCGCAATTGCGTCGTTCTCGATGTTTTGTCGCGCTCTTGATCAGAGGGCGAAGCTTTCCTGCCCTCGCATAAAATTGCTCAGCGAATGACGCCGTATCTGCGCCAGTGATCATGCGCTGCCCCTTGCCAATCATGTGCATGAGCTCGATATCCGCCAGTACAAAGTAGACCACAAAGGCCTTGCGGCCAACTTCGATGTAATTCATCCGTATTCGGCGGACATCCTGTCGTGGCGGAGATCCAAAATTACACGACATGCTAAGCGGTACGCCCCCTTTAAAATGAAACCTTTGCCAACTGGACGGCTGAGGCTAGGCGCGGCACTTCGCCGAAAACAGCACCGAAGGCGACGGTGACCAAGCCGCACAAAGAACCCGCAAAGATCCGCTTTCGTTAAAAAACCAACCCGCTGCCACCTGACACATCAAAATGCACCAACGTAGTTTTCCGCCAGCGCGGTTGCCATGGCGCGCGAGCTGACGATATTTTCCAGCTCGGCGCGCTGCATCTCGCGTTCAAATGGCGTAGCGTCGGAGAAGGTATGCAGCAGGCGTGTCATCGTCCACGAAAAGTATTCCGCGCGCCAGATACGCTTCAAGGCTTTGTCACTATAGCCATTCAGGCGTTCTTCACTGCCCTGGCGATAAAACTGTTCTAGTCCGCGCGCCAGCAGTTGGACGTCGGACACGGCCAGATTCAAGCCCTTGGCGCCAGTCGGCGGCACGATGTGCGCGGCGTCGCCCGCCAGGAACAAACGCCCGGCCTGCATTGGCGTCGAGACGAAACTGCGCATGCCGATGATATTTTTCTGGAAGATGCGGCCCTCACCCAGCTTCCAGCCATTGTGGTTTTCCAGCCTCGCATGTAGTTCCGCCCAGATGCGATCATCGGACCAATTGTCCACATGGTCGCTGGGGTCGCACTGGAAGTACAGGCGCTGTACCGTGGGCGAACGCGTGCTGACCAAGGCAAAGCCCCGTTCGTGTTGCGCGTAGATTAGTTCGTCGGACGATGGCGCCGACTCCACCAGAATGCCGAACCAGCCGAACGGATAGATGCGCTGGTAGTTCTTGCGTAATTCCTGGGCTGGCATGGCCGGCCGCGCCACACCATGATAACCATCGCAGCCAATGATGAAATCGGCTTCCAGCTTACACGCTGCACCACCGTGGCGGAACGTCACGCGGGGGCGCTGCGTCTGCGTGTCATGCAGCGCCACGTCGGCCACTTCGAAAAGCAGGCAGCCTTGCGCCGCCAGCCGCGCCGCCACCAGGTCCTTGATCACTTCATGCTGGGGATAGACAGTGATGGCCTTGCCCGTCAGTTCGCTCAGGTCGATGCGGTGGCGCGCACCGCCAAAGGCCAGCTCGATGCCCTGATGCAGCGCCCCTTCGCTGCGCATCCGTTCGCCGACACCTGCCTGCGTCAGGATATCCATCGTGCCTTGCTCCAGCACGCCGGCACGAATGGTCGACTCGATATCGGCGCGCGAACGCGACTCGAGCACGACAGATTCGATGCCCTCCAGATGCAGCAGGTGGGATAATAGCAAGCCGGCTGGGCCGGCGCCGATGATCGCGATTTGGGTACGCATGGCATGTCTCCGATATGGTGTAGGTATGCCTGCATCGTAGCGGCGATGCGCCGCAAAAAACATGGATGAAATGGTTTAAAACCTGTACTATTTATACATGCCAGACTTTGCAACCACCACCCAACCATGGCCAATCAGACTTTGACATCCACGCCGGAAGTTCCCCAATTCGCCCTGTATGGCGAGCAATCAAGGGTGGGAAATGCGGAATTCGTGCATATCGAGCTGATCGAAACGCGTAGCCGGCTGTACGACTGGCATATCGCCAGGCATACGCACCCAGGCCTATTTCAGGTACTTTTTTTATTCGGCGGCCAAGTCAACGCAAGCATCAACGATGCGTTGTGGCAGCGCAGTGGGCCAGTCGCCATCACCATCCACTCCTCGGTGGCGCATGGCTTCGACTTTTCTCAGGAAGCACAAGGCTACGTGCTGACGGTGGACCAGAACGTGGTCTTCACCGTGGCGGAAAATCATGTCGACCTGTACTCTTCGCTGTTCATCGAACCGCTGGCGATCGACTTGGCCGGTGTGCCCGAAATACGTGGCCGCCTGGAATCGCTGCTGCAAAACCTGATCGTAGAGGCGGCCTGGCCCCAGTACGGCCATACGCTCATGCTGGAATGGCTGGCGCGCAGCGCCCTGCTGCTGCTGGTGCGCGTCCACGCCGAGCATCGGCTGGCAGACCAGTCGGGGCGCAGCGACTTCGAACTTTTCAGCCGCTTCCGCGCCGAGGTGGAGCGGCATTTCAAGCAGCAGTGGCAAGTCGGCCAGTACGCCGATGCGCTGCGCGCCACGCCGACGCGGCTGAACCGCCTCTGCCTCAAGCTGTCGGGCAAGTCTGCCTTCGATATTACGCAAGACCGGCTGATACTCGAAGCCTGCCGCAAGCTGACCTATGTCCCGGCCAGCATCGCCAGCATCGCCTATGAGCTGGGCTTCCAGGACCCGGCCTATTTCAGCCGCCTGTTCAAGAGACGCATGGGCATCACGCCCAAGGAGTTCCGCCGCCATCCGGCCAAGATGGAAGAAGGCTAAGTAATCCTCGGGAAATGATTGTAAATTTATAGCGAACAGAAGCGGATGCAGCGCGCCGCTTATGGAAGCTAGAAATAACAAGAATTTATTGGGGGGGGTTACTTAAAGCAAGGCGTTCAGTTCAACCTGGATCTTGATCAGCGCCGGCAGGTAGCGCTCTACCATCTGTTCGATCGGCATGCGGCCGGCGTGCACACTGATATTCATCGCCGCCACCACCTCGCCGCGGAAGTTACGCAGCGGGACTGCGATGGTGCGCAAGCCAAGCTCCAGCTCCTGGTCCACCAGCGCATAGCCCCGGGCACGGGCGCGCGCGATCTCCAGCGCCAGGCGCTCCTTGTTGACGATGGTGTGCTCCGTGATCTGCTCCGGTTGGGCACGCGCCAAAAAGGCCTCGATCTGCTCCTGCGGCAGGCTGGCCAGCAGCATGCGGCCGTTGGCGGTGCAATAAGCAGGCACCCGCGTGCCCGGCTGCAGCGTGGCCGACACCAGTTGCCCGGCACTAACGGCGGCCACGCACACCAGTTGGTCGTGATCGAGCACGCCGGCCGACGCGGCCTCCCCGAGGGAATACGCAAGACGGTACAGCAGCGGCTGCACCATGCGCGGCAAGCGCGCCGAATGCAGATAAGACTGCCCCAGCCGCAGCACCATCGGCGTCAATGAAAACAGTTTGTTCTCGTGCCGCATATAACCGAGGTGCGTCAGCGTGATCAGGTAGCGCCGCGCCGCCGCGCGCGTCAGGCCGGTGCGTTCGGCCACCTCCGCGATGTTCAAACGGCTGCGTTCCTGGTCGAAGGCGACGATCACTTGCAGGCCTTTTTCCAGTCCGGCGATCAAGTCGCGACTGGCTGGTGGGGCGATTTCAGTATCCATGATGAAGAAAGTGCCGATTGGGGCGGTATTCGCACAAATTGTGCGTATAGCGAATATAGCACGTCTTGAACACCTTGCGATGAGGTGACAGCTTGCTTACCATCACCCTCACCCTGCAGCATTACATACAAGGAGACCTGCTTTGAAATTCGACGCCATCGCGCCCGGTGTTTATCCGGAACTGATCTACCCCCCCTATAAATCGACCGCCAAGCGCGGCCCCGTTCAGCCGCCGCTGCGCCTCGCCGCAGGCTTGCCAGTAACGCAGAACATCGCGCCCTCGCCGACCATCCTCCTGCCCAACGATATGGACTTGACGGCACAGGGCGACGCCGAGCCGCTGGGCGAGAAAATCGTTGTCACCGGCCGCGTGCTGGACGAAGACGGCAAGCCCGTGCGCAACTCGCTGCTGGAAGTCTGGCAGTGCAACTCTGCCGGCCGCTACCGCCACAAGCGCGACCAGCACAACGCACCGCTCGATCCGAACTTCCACGGCTGGGGCAAGATGATGACCGATGATGAAGGCCGTTACCGTTTCGTCACCATCAAGCCCGGCCCTTACCCCTGGGGCAATCACGACAAGGCCTGGCGTCCGGCCCACATCCATTTTTCCCTGTTCGGCAATGTGTATGCGCAGCGCCTGGTGACGCAGATGTACTTCCCCAACGACCCTCTGTTCGACTACGACCCGATCTTCCAGAGCATTCCGGACCTGGCCGCGCGCCAGCGCCTGATCTCCCGCTACAGCCTTGAACACACCGTCAGCGACCAGATGCTGGGCTATGAATTCGACATCGTCCTGCGCGGCCGCGACGCCACGCCGCTGGACATCTAAGGAGAGTACACGCATGAGCAAAATCACGACATCGCAAACCATCGGCCCGTTTTCCCACGAAGCCTGGAAATGGGCGGTCGAACTGAGCGCCGCAGACCGTTTGCAAACCAGCGCGCCGACCATCATCGTCAGCGGCATCATCTACGACGGCGATGGCACCCCGATCAACGACGCGCAGATTGAAGCCTGGCAGCCGGCCGCCGCCGCTGCCGAATCCACCCTGTCCATCCCGGGCTTTCGCCGCATACCCAGCGACGACGCGGGGCAATTCAGCCTGCGCCTGTCGGTCTGCCCACAGGCACCAGGGGAACCCGTGGCCTACGTGACGGTATTCGCGCGCGGCCTGGTCAAACACCAATTCACCGCCATCTTCCTGGAAAACGACGCTGGACTGGAGCAATCGGCGATACTCGAACAAGTGCCGGCCGCGCGCCGCGCCACCCTGCTCGCCGCCCGGACAGCCGAAGGCCAGTACCGCTGGGATATCCATATGCAGGGCGAGCAGGAAACGGTGTTTTTCGACTATGTATAAATCTGAACAGGAGCCGCAGTGAGTGTATCCATCTTCGATAGCTTCCTGACCACCAGCGACATGATCGCCGTGTTCGACGACACGGCGATCGTGCAAGCCATGTTCAGTTTCGAACAGGCCCTGTCGCAGGCACAGGCCGACGAGGGCCTGCTGCCGCCTGCCGCGGCGCACGCCATCGCCTCCGTCTGCAATGCGCAGCTGTATGACATCCCCGCCATCATCACTGCCGGGCGCCGCGCCGGCAGCCTGGCGATACCATTAGTGAAGGAACTGACCAAGACCGTGGCGCTGTACGACGCCGAGGCTGCCACCAAGGTCCATTGGGGCAGCACCAGCCAGGACGTGCTCGACACCGCGATGGTGCTGGCCACGCGCGACGCCCTGCAGTTGCTGGACGACGGCCTGCGCGAGCTCGGCGACCGGCTGCTGCAACTGGCGCAACAACACCTTGCCACGCCGGTGCTGGCGCGCACGCTGATGCAGCCGGCCCAGGTGAGCAGCTTCGGTTTCAAGCTGACCGGCTGGCTCGCTCCGCTGGTACGCGCGCGCGTGCGCCTGCGCGAGTGCGCTGCCCGCGCGCTGCAGCTGCAGCTGGGCGGCGCCGTCGGCACGCTGGCCGTCATGGGCGAACAAGGCCCTGCCGTTGCCCTCCGCGTGGCCGCCCTCCTGGGCCTGAAGGTCGCCGATGCGGCCTGGCATACCCAGCGCGACGAATGGGTGCGGCTCGGCCTGGAAGTGGCGGTGCTGACCGGTAGCTTGGGCAAGATCGCCACCGACCTGAGCCTGATGGCGCAAGGCGAGATCGGCGAACTGGCGGAACCATCGGGTAATGGCCGCGGCGGTTCGTCCGCGATGCCGCACAAGCGCAATCCGGTATCGGCCATGATCGCACTGGCCGCCGCCACGCGCACGCCGCAGCGCGCTGCCGCCCTGCTGGCCAGCATGGGCCAGGAGCACGAGCGCGGCCTGGGAAACTGGCAGGCCGAACTGGCCGAGTGGCCTGGCTTGTTCCTCAGCGCGCACGGCGCCCTGCAGGCGCTGAACGATGCCTGCGCCGGCCTGCACGTCGACAGCGCGCGCATGCTGCGCAATATCGATGCGCTGCAGGGACTGGTGTTCGCCGAAGCCGCAGCTGCCTATCTGGCCGGTGCCATCGGCCGTCCGCAATCCCATGCACTGCTGGAAAAGATGAGCGGCGTCGCCCTGTCCACGCAGCGCCATCTGGCCGACGTGCTGAGCGAGGCGGTGCAGGCCGATCCCGCGCTACGCGGGCATGTCGATCTGCAGCACTTGAAGACACTGTTCGATCCCGCCGCGGCAACAGCGCCGGCACACCGTTTGGCGCAGCGCCAGTTGCAAAGCCTGCGTGGCGATATTGCCGCATTGAACGCGGTCTCCATCTACCACACCTATCCATCAGCGAGCACAGCATGAGCCATGACCCCATTGACCACGACTTCGAGCGTGGCCTGAACAACCGCCGCAGCATCCTGGGCGACGCCTGGGTGGAGCGCTCCCTATCCAACGCCAACAGCTTCAACGCCGACTTCCAAAACCTGATCACGCGTTTTGCGTGGCAGGAAATTTGGGGACGGCCGGGTCTGGAACAAAAGACCCGGCGCGCCATCGTCCTGTCGATTACCATCGCGCTGGGCCGCTGGGAAGAATTCGACCTGCACGTGCGCGCCGCACTGCTGGGCGATCCGGCCAACCGGTTGACGCCGGACGAACTGAAGGAAGTGCTGATACAGTCGGCCATTTACGCTGGCGTACCGGCGGCCAACACCGCATTTACGCATGCCATGATCATCCTGCGCGAAATCGGCCCGCAGATCGGCTACGCGCTCGAACCGATGGCGCCGGCAGCCACCCATCACCCCGGCGTCGGCCGCGAAGGCCGCAGCAGCGGCAGGCCCGCGCTGCACTACAGCGTGCGCGCCCCCCGCAACGGCAAGGCGCCGCGCCACACGGTGGTATTAAGCCATGCACTGGGCTGCGACTTGAGCATGTGGGACGCGCTGGCCAATACGCTGGCCGAAGATTGCCGCGTGATCGCTTATGACCATCGTGGCCACGGCAGCTCGGAAGCGCCTCCAGGCATGTACGACATGGCCTCGCTGTGCGATGATGCCGCCGCCCTGCTGCGCGAACTCGATACCGGACCGGTGGTATGGATAGGCCTGTCGATGGGCGGCATGGTCGGCCAGGAACTGGCGCTGCGCCATCCGGCGCTGGTACGCGCACTGGTGCTGGCCAATACCACGTCCGGCTATCCGGACGCGGCGCGGGCGATGTGGCAGCAACGCATCGCCACCGTACAGGCGCAAGGCGTGGAGACCATCGGCGATGCCGTGATGGGGCGTTACTTCACGGAGCATTTCCGCACCGGCCATGCCGCCACGGTGGCGCGCTTTCGCCGGCGCGTGGTCAGTACCGATGCCGTCGGCTACGCCGGATGCTGCCATGCGGTCGGCAACGTCGATACCACCGCGCGGCTGGGCGCCATCGCCGCGCCCACGCTGGTGATCGCCGGCGAACTGGATCAGGGCACGCCAGTGGCGATGTCGGAGGCGCTGGCGAACGGCATACCAGGCGCCCGGCTGGAAGTGTTGAAAGACGCGTCGCACCTGAGCTACATCGAACAGCCGCAGGCCTTCGGCCAGGCGGTACGCAGCTTCATCGCGACGCTCTAAGCAACTGCGGCAGCGCCTCAGCCAGGCGCCGCCGCAAACAAGCTTATGCGCCCGGATCGCGCACCTTGTCGACCTGGTCGAACTCCACGTTATAGAAGGAACCGCCGCTCGCTTCGGCCTTGCGGATATACACCGTCTGCACGATGTCGCGCGTAGCGGGGTCGATACTGACGGGGCCGCGCACGCTGGTCCACGCCATGCCCTTCATCGCCGCGAGCAGCTTCTCGCCGTTGCTGTCGCCATTGGTCTGCTTGAGCGCCTGATACAGCAAATGCATGCCATCGTAGGCGCCGACCGAATGGAAGTTCGGCCGCATGCCCTGGTTCGCTTTGCCGAATGCCTCGACATACGCCTTGTTCTCGGCCGACGGATGCGCCGCCGAGTAATGGTGGCTGCTGACCACGCCGGCGGCGGCCGGGCCGATGCTGGCCATCAGGTCGTCATCGAGTACATCTCCCGTGCAGATCAAACGTATGCCGGCCGCAGCCAGTCCCCGCTCGGTGAACTGCTTGAGCACTGCGGCGCCCTCGCCCGACGGCACGAAGACGAATAGCGCATCCGGCTTGGCATCCTTGACGCGCGCCAGGAACGGCGCATAGTCCGGGTTGCGCAAGGGTGCGCGCAGGCTGTCGATCACCTTGCCGCCGCCTTCGGTGAAGCCCTTGACGAAGACCTTCTCCGCATCCAGTCCCGGGCCGTAGTCGCTGACGAATGTCACCACGCTCTTGATCTTGTTCTTCGCCGCCCACTGCGCCATCGGCGCCGTTACCTGGGCCAGCGTGAAGCCGGTACGCACGATGAATGGCGAGCGCTGCGGGATCACTGACGTGGCGGCAGCCATCACGATCATCGGCACCTTGGCCTGCGTGGCGACGGGCGCGGCGGCAAAAGCCAGCGGCGTCAGGCCGAAGCCGGCCAGCACCTCTACCTTCTCGCGCGCCACCAGTTCCTGTGCCAGGCGCTTGGTTACATCCGGTGCGACGCCGCCGTCATCCTTCAGGATAATTTCGATCTGGCGCCCGGCAACCGTTGCACCGTGCTGCTGGATGTACAGCTTCACGGCCGCCTCGATCTGGCGGCCGGTGGAGGCGAACGGGCCGGACATCGGCACGATCAGGCCAACCTTCAAGGGTCCGGACGCGGCGCCGAAGGCCAGCGACGGCAGCAAGCCGGTCGACAGCGCAGCGGCAGCCGTGCCTAATACCAGGTGGCGGCGGTGCAAATTGATTGGTGCGGTCATCTTGTCTCCTTTATGGTTTTTTTAATAGCCTGCATGCAGGCTTGGGGGTGTAACGCTTACAGATCGAGCAACAGCAATGCGCTTTTCGAGCGCGAACAGCATGGGGTGAACTGGTCGTTGGCGGCGCGTTCCTCGTCCGTCAGGTAGACGTCGCGATGCTCGGGCACGCCATCGAGCACGCGCATCAAACAGGTGCCGCAGACGCCCTGCTCGCACGACACAGGAATGTCGATGCCGTTCTCGGCCAGCACCTCGACCACTGTGCGTCCGACCGGTATCTTGAACACCTGGCCGCTGCTGGCCAGTCTCACGTCGAACGGCGCATCGCCGCCTGCGTCCACAGGCGCTGCGCTGAAGTACTCGCGGTGCACCTGCGCCGGCGGCCAGCCCAGCGCGCTTGCGCTGGCGAGCACATGGTCGATGTAGCCTCCCGGTCCGCACACATAGATGTGGGTACCCGGTTCCGGCGCACCGAGCGAGCGCAGCGCATCGAGCTTTTGCGCGGCATCGCCGCTATCGTAGTGAAAATGCACGCGCCCGGCGAACGGCGACTTGGCGATGCGCGCGCGAAATGCCGCGCGTTCCGGCGTGCGCGCGCTGTAATGCATCTCGAAGTCGGCGCCGGCGGCAGACAGCGCTTCGGCCATCGCCAGGATGGGGGTCACGCCTATGCCGCCGGCGAACAGCAGGCTGCGAGCGGCTGCCTGCAGCGGAAAATGGTTCTTCGGCGCACCGATGGTGACGACGTGGCCCACTTCGATCTCGTCATGCATCGCCATCGAACCGCCGCGCGAAGCCGGTTCGCGCAGTACGCCGATCTGATAAGAATGACGCTCGTGTGGGCGGCTGCACAACGAATACTGGCGCACCAGGCCATCGCGCACATGCACGTCGATGTGCGCGCCCGCTTCGAAAGGCGGCAGCTCCCCTTCGACGGGAAGCAGCTCGAAGCTGCAGATGTCGTCAGCCTCGCACACCTTGGCCGTCACGCGTACTTGAAGCACTGGTGCGCCGTTCATGCCGCCACCTCCCTGGCCAGCCACTTGTCGAGCATGCGGCGCGATTGCACGCCGCCAGCATCGATATTGAGCATCAACAGCTTGCGCTCCGGGTGGCGCAATATATTTTGCTGCTGCAGTTCGAGCATGGCACGGTCTTCGCTGAATATCTGGCCCTGGCCTTCGCGGATGGTAGCCGTCAGCGCCGCGTCGTCCGGCTTGAAGTTGCGCGCCATGCCCCAGAAATACCAGTGCGTGGTTTCCGTTTCGGGCGTGATGAAATCGACCACGATGCTCGACGCCTTGTGCTGCGGCGCGGCGTCATAGCCGCCGTTGCCGGCGTGGGCCACGCCGACCTCGATCATCACGTGGCTGGGTGGCGAAAAGCGGCAGATCTGCCAGCGGTCGACCAGCACATCGTCGGCCAAGCCGTTGCCGCGCAAGGCGGCGCGCCAGAATGGCGGCGCGCTGATGTTTTCCATGTAGCGGCTGGTGACGACTTCTTCGCCCTCGACCTTGGTGGCGACCGGCGATTCATCGATTTCCTTCTGGCCGATGCTCGACGCATGCACATACGTCTCGTGCGTCAGGTCCATCAGGTTGTCTATCATCAAACGGTAATCGCAGTTGATGTGAAACAGGCCGCCGCCGTAGGCCCACTCGGGATTGTCGGCCCATTCCAGGTGATGGATCAGGGCCGGATCGGCCAGTTCCTGGTCGCCGGGCCAGACCCAAATGAAGCCGTAGCGCTCTTCCACCGCATAGCTGCCGATGCACGGAAAGCCGCGCACGCGCTGGCCAGGCATGCTGACGACCTTGCCGTCGCAACCCATCTCCAGGCCGTGATAGCCGCACACCAGATTACCGTCGCGGACAAAACCCAGCGACAGGGGCGCGCCACGGTGCGGGCAAAAATCCTCGACCGCGGCAACCTTGCCCTCAGGGCCGCGATAAAACACGATCTTTTCGCCGCACACCTGGCGGCCCAGCGGACGCTCGGCAATTTCATCGGGCGTGCACGCAACGTACCACGTATTTTTTGGGAACATGCTGGTCTCCTTCTTACTATTTTTTAAATATTCAGTACACTGAATGTCGAGCCAAGTATACTGTGTTGGAAGACGAAGTAAACTACCGATTCAAACTTTCAATGCTGCGATGCACAAGCCGATGACCAAGACCACACCGACACCACAAGCCGTGCGCGAGAGCGACCTGACCCGGATCGACGAACATCCCGGCCATTTGCTGCGCCGCGCCCAGCAAATCTCGGTTTCCATCTTCCACGATGAAGTCGGCGGCGAGCTGACGCCCGTGCAATTTGCCATGCTACGCTGCCTGGCCGATCACCCGGGCATCGACCAGGTGTCGCTGGCCGGCATCGCCGCCATCGATACCTCGACCGGCGCCACCGTCTGCGCGCGGCTGGAAGAAAAGGGCCTGCTCGAACGCAAGGTGATTCCGCACAACCGGCGCCAGCGCGCGCTGGCCATCACGGCCGAGGGAGAACACATGCTGGCCGCCTTGATCCCCGCCACCCAGCGGCTGCGCCAGCGTTTGCTGGCCCCGCTGTCGGACAGCGAGCAGCAGCAGTTCATGCTACTGCTCGCGCGGCTGGTTCACGACAACAACGAGCAGAGCCGGGCTCCGCTATCCAGGCCGGCCGCCAGCGACTAGTCCCCGCCAAACAGTTCTGCCACCACCGAGCGCAGCCAGGCGTTCGAGCCATCCTTGGCGTACTTGCGGTGCCAGTGCTGCTTCAGGTCGAAACGTGGAATCTCCAGCGGCGGCTCCACTAGCCGGATGGCGGCGAACTGCGCAAAGCTCTCCCCCACCGCACGCGGGACCGTCGCCACCAGGTCGCTGGCGGCAATCAGGAAGGGGATCGACATGAAGTGCGGCGTGGACAGCACCACGCGGCGCTCGATGCGCTGGCGTAGCAGGAATTGCTCGAACAGTTCCTGGCTGCGGCCTTCGGCCTTGATCACCGCATGCCCCATCTCCAGGAACTGCTCCATGCCGAGCTTGCGCCCGCGGTAGGGATGCGCCGCACTGATCAGGCAGATGAAGGAATGCGAAAATAGCCGCTGCTGGAAAAAATTACGGTTCTTCAGGTCTGGAAAATAACCGATGGCCAGGTCGACTTCGCCGTGTTCGAGCGCCAGCGCCAGTTCCGGCGGCGACAGCGATACCGAGCAGATCGAAGCGCCCGGGGCATCGCGCCGCAATCGATCGAGCAGCCGCGGCAAAAATGTCATCTCGCCGATATCCGTCAGCGCGAGGGTGAACTTGCGGTCGGTGCTGGCGGGATTGAACTGTTCACTGGCCAGCACATCCGTCTGCAAACGCAGGAGGATATCCCTGGTCGGATTAATCAGGCTCAGCGCTCTTGGCGTGGGCTCCATGCCGCGCCCGGTGCGCACGAACAGGGGGTCGGCCAGCGCCTTGCGCAGCTTGTTCAGCGCAACGCTGACGGCAGGCTGGCTCATGCCCAGCTTGCGCGCCGCACCACTGACACTGCTCTCCTCGTAGATCGCCAGTGCCACCGGCAGCAGGTTCAGGTCGAATGCATGCATGGAATCTCCGCGTCGCGATTGATATTTGAAAAACGAATAAATATTATGTAGTAAATTCTATTTTCAAATAATTTGATTTCCGTATGATCGCTTAAAACAAAGCGGCATAAACCACAAACGGAGACAAACCATGCATCGCATTTCCCTGGCGCTGACAGGCGCATTGCTATCCTTCACCCTGAGCGCTGCACGCGCCGAAGCACCAACCGTGCGCATCGGCGTCATCACCTCGCTCAGCGGCGTGGCCGCGCAAAGCGGCGAGCAGATGAAAGCCGGCATCGACACCTGGCTGCACATGCACGGCGCCAGCGTCGCCGGCAAGAAGCTCCAAGTCATCTACAAGGATGACACCGGCCCGCAGGCTGACGTCGCCAAACGCCTGGCCACGGAACTGATCAGCCGCGACAATGCAGACATCCTGGCCGGCTTCGTGTTCACGCCGAATGCCATGGCGGCAGCCAGCGTGGCCGACCGCGCCAAGCGCCCGATGGTGGTCATGAACGCCGCCGCCTCCTCCATTACCGGACGCTCCCCCTACATAGTGCGCACCTCCTACACGATTGCGCAATCGGTCAAGCCATTGGCCGAATGGGCGTACAAGACTGGTTCGCGGCGCGTGTTCTCGATCGTGGCGGACTATGCGCCGGGGCAGGATGCGCACACCTGGTTCAGCAGCACCTTTACCGCACTCGGCGGCACCATCATCGAGAGCGTCAAGGTGCCTTTGAGCACGATCGACTTCAGCGCCTACCTGCAACGCATCAAGGACAGCAAACCTGACGCCATCCACGTGTTCCTGCCGAACGGCCAGCCCATGGTGTCGTTCATGAAGGCCTACCGCGAAAAGGGCCTGGACAAGGCCGGCATCCGTTTCCTCGGCGGTGAAGGCTGGGCCGACGACGATGTGCTGAGTGCTGCCGGCGAAGCCATGCTCGGCATCTATAGCGCCGGCTTCTATTCCTTCTCCCGCCCCGGCGCCGATAACGCAGCCTTCCTGGAGGCATTTTCGAAGACCGTCAACGGCCGCTTCAAGCCCAACTTCCAGGCCGCTTCCGCCTACGACGGCATGGCCCTGATTGCCGCCACGCTGGTCAAGACCAAGGGCAGCGCCGAGGGCGACGCCTTCATGAAGGCGGTCAAGGGCTACAGTGCGGCCAGCCCTCGCGGCACGGTCACCATCGACAGCAAGACCCATGACATCGTGCAAACCATCTATATCCGCCGCATCGACAAGCTCGCCGGCGGCAAATACGGGGCCACGGAAATCGACCGCTACGACGCCGTCAGCGATCCAAGCAAATAATCCCCCTCGAAAGGAGTCATCATGTTTCCCTTGAATCAATGGTATGCCGCAGGCTTTGCCTGGGAATTGCAGGACAAGCCGCTGGCGCGCACCCTGCTGAACCATCCCATCGTCATGTTCCGCACCGACAGCGGCGAGGTGGCCGCGCTCGAGGACCGCTGCTGCCACCGCAGCGTGCCGCTGTCCTGCGGCTCGCTCGACGGCGGCGGCATCCGCTGCGGCTACCATGGCCTGCTGTATGCGCCTAGCGGCCTATGCATCGAAATTCCTGGCCAGCTCAAGATTCCCGGCAAAGCCCGGGTCGGCGCCTATCCCGCCATGCTGCGCAACGAGGTCATCTGGATCTGGTTCGGCGACCAGCCGGGCAGCGAGCCATCGGGCCCGCCGCCCGAAGTCGCCGCGCATGACAATCCGCGCTATCGCTACAAGGGCGGCGCCTTCCACTACAAGGCGCCCTACCAGCTGATCCACGATAACTTGCTGGACCTGAGCCATGTCGGCTACGTGCACGGCAAGACCATAGGCGGCAATCCCAAGGTGCACATGGCAGCGCCGACCACCGTCAGCGGCGAAGGCGAGCAGGTGCGCGTGGTGCGCTGGATGAAAGCGTCGCAGCCGCCCGCCACCTATACCGCGGCATGGCCGTTCAAGGGCCTGGTGGACCGCTGGCAGGAAATCGATTTCCACGTCAGCCACCTGAACATCTTTACCGGCGCGGTGGATGCGGGCAGCGATGCGCTGGACGACCCGCAGCGCGGCGGCTTCCATATGCGCGGCTTCCACGGCATTACGCCGGAGACCGACACCAGCTCGCACTACTTCTGGACCATGGCCAGCTGCGCGCACCCGGACCAGCCGGACAACGCAGAACTGGTCTACCGCCAGACCGAACTCACCTTCGAGGAAGACCGGGTGCTCATCGAGGCACAGTACCGCAACATGCTCCAGTTCGGCGACGCAACCATGATCGACATCCACGTCGACGCCGGCGCCAACCGCGCGCGCCGGATTATCGCCGCGCAGATAGCCCTGCGCACCCCGGCCGCTGCGCCTGGGATGGAGTGAGGCCATGGAAGTCATCATTGCATCGATCGCCGACAGCGGCGGCGTCAGGGTCTTCGAGCTGCGCGCAGCGGACCGTGCGCCGCTGGCGCCCTACCAGGCCGGCGCCCACATCGACGTAACGTTGGGGAACGGCATGCTGCGGCAATATTCGCTGTGCTGCCGCCATCCCGGCGACGGCTACCGCATCGCCGTCAAGCGCGAGCCTGACTCGCGCGGCGGTTCGGAATGGCTGCACACACAGGCGCGCATAGGCGATGTCGTTCGCATCGGCATGCCGCGCAACGCCTTCGCGCTGACGCCGGATGCGCAGCTGCACCTGCTGTTCGCCGGCGGCATCGGCATCACGCCTATTCTGGCGATGGCTTACGAACTGCGGCGGCGCGGCCAGCCATTCCGGCTTGCCTACTTCGTGCGCGATGAAAACAGCATCGCATTTGCCGACGAACTGGCAACGGCGCCGCTGGCCTGCGAGGATGTGGATATCTGCGTCGGCCTGTCGCCCCAGGAAAGCGCCGCGCGCATCGACGCCCTGCTCGGCGCGGTGCCTGCAAGCGGCACACATGTGTATGTATGCGGGCCCGCCGCGTTCATGCAGACGGTAGTAACACAGGCCGGCACACGGGTCGGCGCGGCCGCCGTACACAAGGAATCATTCTCTGCAGCGCCTGCCGTTGGCGGCGCGGCAGAAGCGCCATTCGTGTTGCGGCTGGCGCGCTCGCAGCGCGACATCGCCGTGCCAGCCGGCAGCAGCGCCCTGGCCTGCCTGCTCGATGCCGGCATCGAAGTCGATTGTTCATGCGAAGTCGGCGTCTGCGGCACCTGCCGTACGACGCTGCTGGAGGGCATTCCAGAACATAGGGATGTGGTGCTGAGCGCACAGGAAAGGCAGGCCAACAACTGCTTCCTGCCATGCGTGTCGCGTGCGCTCACGCCGGTCTTGACGCTCGACCTCTAGCGCAATTGCATGCGCCGTCATCAGGCCATCGTTCCTAAAGCAGATCATGGCCAGCCTCCACCCTATAAGTTACTAAACTTATAGGGTGTTTTCATTTCCAGGGCAGGCCAATCGGGCAAGCTGGCGTGCACGTCGATGGCTGTGCTTCCCGTTTGCCTTTTTTTATGCAGGCTCCGGGCTGCAAGCCCGGAGCCGCTTGGACTCGTCAGGCCGCCACCGACACCAGCCGGTCCAGCTTGTCGCCGTCGGCCAGCAAGCTGGCGCTATCGGAATCGTGCACGATGCGGCCACGATCGAGCACGATGGCGCGCTCAGTCAGCGACAGCGCAAGGCGGGCGTGCTGCTCCACCACGATGACAGACAGGCCCTCGTCCTTGACCAGCCGACGCACCACCCGCACCAGCTCTTGCACGATGATGGGCGCCAGGCCTTCCATCGGTTCGTCCAGCAGCAGGATGCGCGGATTGGTCATCAGCGCGCGCGCGATCGCCAACATCTGCTGCTCGCCGCCGGACAGCTGGTTACCCATGTTCTGACGCCGCTCCAGCAGGCGGGGAAAGACCTCGTAGACCTTTTGCAGATGCCACGGGCCGGGACGCGCCACCACCGTCAGGTGCTCCTCCACCGTCAGCGAAGGAAACATGTGGCGCTCCTGCGGCACCCAGCCCAGCCCAGCGCGCGAGCGCTTCCAGGTGGGTACGCGCGCCAGGTCGCCGCCGCTCCAGCGGATGGCGCCCCGGTGCAAACGGGTCAGGCCCATCAGGGTCACCAGCAAGCTGGTCTTGCCGACGCCGTTGCGTCCCAGCAGCGCCAGACTGTCGCCTTCGTTCATCGCGAACGACACGTCTTCCAATACGATCGACTCGCCGTAACCGGCGCTGACCTTGTCCAATGCCAGCAGCTCACGCATGTTCGGCCTCCCCCAGATAAACTTCCTTGACGCGCGGATCGGCCGCAATCTCCGCCGGCGTGCCTTCCGTCAGCACCTTGCCGCCCACCATGACCGTGATGCGGTCGGCAAAGCGGAACACCAGGCCCATGTCGTGCTCGATGAATACCACCGTGACATCGCGCGGCAATTGCGCGATCACCTCGAACAATTCCTTGCTTTCAGCCGAGGGAATACCGGCGGCAGGTTCATCGAGCAGCAGGATGGTCGGCTTGGTGGCCAGCGCCAGGGCGATTTCCACCAAGCGCTGCTTGCCGTAAGCCATGCTACGCGTGATGCTGTTGATCTCGGCCGTCAGCTTCAGGCTGGCCAGCAGGGTCATGGCTTCCTCGACCACCTCGGCCTGACTGGCCACGGTCTGGTACCAGACCGACTGCAAGCCGCGCCGTTCGCTGATCGCCAGCACCACGGATTCAAGCACCGTCATGCCCGCAAACAGATTATTAATCTGGAAAGTACGCGTCATGCCCAGCTTGACGCGCTGGTGCTGCGGCAAGCTGGTGATGTCCGTATCGCCCAGCCACACCTTGCCGCCGCTGGGTGGAAACGTGCCCGTCAGCAGGTTGATGAACGTGGTCTTGCCGGCGCCGTTCGGACCGATCAGCGCATGGCGCGCACCCGGCTGGAACGTCAGGCTAATGTCGCTGTTGGCGGCAAAGCTGCCCCATTTTTTCGACAGCGCTTCGGTGCGCAGTGTCTTCGCGGCGGTGCTCATGCTTTCTCCTTGGCAAACAATTTCTGCAGCCGCTCCAGGCCACCCAGGACGCCGCCGCGTGCAAACAGCACGATCAGCACCAGCAGCAGGCCAATATAGAATTGCCAGTAGGCTGGATTGAGGCCGGCGATATAGTCTTGCGCCAGCATGAACACGGCCGCGCCGATCAGCGCGCCGTACAGACGCCCAGTGCCGCCCAGCACCAGGATGATCATCAGTTCGGCCGAGCGCGAGAAGCCCAACATGTCCAGGCCGACGAACTGCGTGGTCTGTGCCAGCAGGGCGCCGGCCACGCCGGCGACAGCCGCGCTGATGGTAAATATGGCGCCCAGGCGGCGGTTGACGTCCACGCCGATGGCGGGCATGCGCTGGCCGCCTTCGCGGATGCCGATCAGGCTCAGGCCGAACGGCGAGTGCACCAGGCGGCGAATCAGCACGAACAACAGGAACAGCACGACAAAGCTGTAGATGTATGCCGTCTTGCCAGCGAGGTCGAATTCAAACACGCCGAACAGTTTGCCAACCACCATGCCGGACAAGCCATCGACGCCGCCCGTGATGAAGGCGGCCTTGTTGGCCGCTTCGAACAGCATCAGGCCGATGCCCATCGTAACCATCAGGCGCGTCAGGTCCTGCCCGCGCACCACCAGGAAACTGGTGACATAGCCAAATACGCCAGCCACCAGCGCCGCCGCCAGCAAGCCGCTCAGCGGTTCGCCCCAGCCATGTACTGCCAGCAGACCGGCGGTGTAGGCGCCCAGGCCGAAAAAGGCGGCATGGCCCAGCGACACGATGCCCGCATAGCCGAGGATCAAATCGAGCGACAGGGCAAACAGGCCGACGATCATGATCTGGCTGATCAGCACCAGGTAACCCGTAAAGGCAAAGTAGGCGCCCACCGGCAGCAGCCAGAAAGCGATTTCCAGCGCGCGCCAGCGGCCATTGGCCAGGCGCGGAACAGGTGCGGCAACGCGCGGTATGGCGGGAACTTCATGCATGGCGCTCATGCTTTTCTCCTGATCAGGCCTGCGGGGAAGACGATCAACAGCACCACCATCAGGCCGTAGATCACAAAGGCGCCCAACTGCGGCACATAGTATTTGCCGGCAACGTCAAAGACGCCGAGTATCAGTGCCGCCACCAGCGGTCCCTTGATAGTGCCGGCGCCGCCGACGGCGACCACCAGCAGGAAGTACACCATGTATTTCATGGGAAAGGTCGGGTCCAGGCCCAGCACGTCGATGCCCAGGCCGCCGCCCAGGCCGGCCAGGCCGGAACCGAGTGCAAAGGTCAGACTGAATACGCGGCTGACATTGATGCCCAGGCCGGCGGCCGCCGTCTGGTTATCGACCGAGCAGCGGATCTGCGCGCCGAAGCGGGTACGCTCGATCAGCAGGCCGAGGGCCAGCGTGATCACCACCACCACGCCGATCAGGAACAAGCGATAGGCGCCGACGTCCATGCCGAACAGCGAAACCTGGCCGCGCAGCCAGTCGGGCAGTACCACCGGTTGCTGGGTAGGGCCAAAGAAGTAGGTCGCGCCGGCCACCGCCATGAAGGTCAGGCCGATGGAAAACAGCACCTGGTCGAGGTGGCTGGCCTTGTACAGGCGCCGGTACAGCGTGCGTTCGAGCAGCAGGCCGACCAGCGCGGAAATGAGGAAGGCCAGCGGCAGCGTGGCCAGGAAGGGCAGGCCTAGCTGCGACAGCAGCATGACGCAGACATAGCCGCCCAGCATGGCGAAAGCACCGTGGGCCAAGTTGATGAAGTTCATCAGACCCATCGTCACCGAGAGGCCTACGCTGATGAGAAATAACAGGCTGCCGTAGGCGATGCCGTCGAATAAAACGCCGATGAAGTTGCCTAGCATGTGCAGGCCCTCCCCGCGCGCGCGCTGTGATGTGCTGTTGTCATTACTGTCTCCTGTTGTTTCTTATAGTGTTGCTCGTTACTCGTTACTGCGTGCAAGCGGCATGCTGGCAAGACCATGTCGCTAACACGTCATACCCGCTCGATGACAATCGCGAATTCGCGCGCTCCCTGCGCGATCAGCGCATCGATCAGCGCGGACGGCATGCCCGCATTGCCGAAGCCGCCGCTCATGACGTGGGCGCCGTTAGGCACATCGGCCACGGCTAGTTCCAATGACGCAAAATTTCATTGATCACGATGTCATCTTTTCAGTGAAATATTGGCTTGTAAAGCCCCATAGAATGTTCGATAATCGAACTAATTCGTTATTACCGCACAAATAAGTGTACCCACGCGTAGCTACCGCAGTCAAGTGAAACATGCGACGAACACAAACTGCGGCCACTCGAATAGAATCACCCCGTATACCGCTGCAATATCTAGCGTGCCTGCCATAACCCGACCATGACCATGCCAAAAAAAACCATCAACCGCCCTATTACCACGCCGCACGACGAGCCCATCGCGAAAGAACCGGCTGAGCGCACTATCGCCGAGGAAATTGATGCGCTGACCGACCCCAGTTTCATGACATCATTGGCGCGCGGCTTGGCCGTGCTCCGGGCGTTCAGCGACTCGCACCGCGCCTTGACAATCGCACAGATTAGCCAGAAGACAGGTATTTCACGCGCGGCGGTGCGGCGCTGCCTGTACACATTAAAGCAACTGGGCTACGCCGAAGCGGAAATGAACAATTTTTCATTGCGTCCCAAAGTACTCACGCTCGGTTACTCCTATCTATCGTCGACGCCGCTGGCGGTATCGTCGCAGCTATACCTGAACAACATCAGCCGCATCCTCAACGAGTCATGCTCGCTGGGAGTACTCGATGATAGCGAGGTGCTCTACGTCGCCCGCTCGGCCGCGTCGCGCGTGATGTCGGTAGCGCTGAACACCGGCAGTCGGCTACCCGCCTACTGCACTTCGCTCGGACGCGTGATGCTGGCGCACTTGGAGCCGGACGAGCTTGATGCCTATTTCGCAAAGACCAAATTGCGTCCGATGACCGAACGAACCGTCGTATCACAAAAGCGGCTACGTGAAATCCTGGTAAGCGTGCGCCAGAACGGTTATACGATCAATGATGAAGAACTGGAACTGGGACTGCGCTCGATCGCGGTGCCTGTGCGCGGTGCCTCGGGCAAGGTACTCGCGGCGCTGAATGTCGCCGCACAGGCGTCACGCGTCAGTGCCATGCAGATGGAACATGAATTTCTGCCGGTGCTGCAACGTGGCGCCCAAGAATTATCGGTACTGCTGCCCTAGCGGACTTGGTGCCATCTAAAGTAGAGGCAACAAGGCCACCTCTACTTTTTAACGGCAAGGCGCCGCTTAGAACGTGTGACGCAAGCCGCCCATTAAGCCGTTTTGCGTCTTGCCAACACCGACCGTGCCGCCTGCATCGAGCGAGACCGCCGAAGCACCCTTGTTCTTCATCTGGCCGATCGAGGTGTACACCGCTGTACGCTTGGACAGGAAATAGGTCACACGCGCCACCAGCATACCGACATCCGAAGAGCTAGCCTTGGTGTCGCGGTACGCGACCTGGGCATCCAATATCAGCGCCGGCGTCAGCGGATGGCTGACCCCAAGGTAGTATAGATCCGAATCAACCCGACCGGTCGCTGCGCGCGTCTTGCGATCGACCACGCCGGCGCCGATCTTGGTCTGGCCCAGCATCGCGTAGGCATTCAGTGTCGCGCGCTTGTCGGTGTTGTCGCTGCTGGTCAGCCCGCCGGCAGCGCCGACGTTGCCATTCATGACATCGTACGAGGTGCTGACGCCAAATTCCTTGCTGTCATAGGCAAGCATACCGGTTACCTGGCGGCAAGCCTTGGCATTGCCCGCCACTTCGCCGGCGCAACCGGTCGCCGACGGGCCGCCCGCAGCGGATGCGTCGCGGCCGAAACTGTAGGTCGCACCCACCGTCACGCCGGAGAATACGCCGAGGTAACCGATCGCATTGTCGCTGCGCGCATTCGGCAGGTAGGCATCGATGCTGCCGATGGCGAACAGGTTCGGGCCCAGCACGTCAGCCTTCATCGGCGCAATGTAGCTCATGTTGACCTGGCGGCCCAAAGTGATCGTGCCGAACGCGCCCTTCAGGCCGACATTGGCCTGGCGGCCGAACAGGCGCCCGCCCTGCCCGATTGAACCGGTGTCGACGCCGAAGCCGTTTTCCAATACAAACACCGCTTGCAGGCCGTCGCCGAGGTCTTCGACGCCGCGAAAGCCAAGGCGCGACGGGAACGAACCCGTCAGCGAGGGCACTTTCGTGACCGAGTCGCCTGCTGCGTTGGCATTGGTCATGTAGGCCAAGCCGCTATCGACGATGCCGTAGACGGTCACCGAACTTTGCGCCATGGCCGTGCTTGCACACAGGCTGCCAAGCAATGTCACAGCACTGCGGGTTATCTTATTCATTGTGTTGTCTCCTCCGAGTTGTAAAACGGGATGCCCTGCAAATTGCAGAATTTTTTATATTATTATTTGTGCGTTAATCGAACAATGAGCTGCTTATCGAACGGCAATTGAGATACTATTGTTCCTGTGATGCATTGTCAAGAACACCGATATGATCCCACCAAGACACTGTCGTCCGCACGCGACAATACGGTCCTTTGCCGAACCGCATGCTAATTGAAGCTATAAATAAAACACACTGGAGACTGAAGACTGAAATGATGATGAAAAAAACAGCGGTACTGGCAATGTTGGCCGGAACAGCCATGCTCAATACGGGTTTGGCGCAAGCACAGGAGACCATCAAGGTTGGTGTCATCGCCCGTTTTCCGGCCCCTTTGCCGAATATGGCAAGCAAATGGAAGGCGGAATAAAAACTTACATGGCACAGCACGGTGGTAGCGTGGCAGGCAAGAAAATAGAGATCATCATCATGAATGCAGCCACCTCAGTCATCACCACCAAGTCCAACTACATCGCGCGTTTTTCCATGACGCTGCCACAGATCTCGGCACCAATGGCCACTTGGGCGGTGAAAAACAACATTAAGAAAGTAGTGACCCTTGTCGCCGACTACGGACCAGGCATCGATGCGGAGACTGCCTTCAAGGCAGAGTTGATCAAGGGTGGTGGCACGGTGATTGAGGTGATCCGCGTACCGCTGCGCAATCCAGATTTTTCTCCGTACATCCTGCGCATCAAGGATGCCAAGCCTGACGCAGTCTTCGTCTCGTACCGGCCGGCGAACAAAGCATCGCCTTCATGAAAGGCTACCGCGAACGGGGCCTGGCTGAAGCGGGCATCAAGGTGATCGCCACAGGCGGCCTGACGGATGACCATGTGCTGCCGGCGATGGGCACGGCGACCCTGGGCGTCATCACCACCTTTCACTACTCGGCGGCGCACAAGTCACCGGAGAACGCGGCCTTCCTGAAGAGTTTTGCCAGCGCCAATCCAGGCGCTGGCCGGCCGAACTTCATGGCTGTCGGCGCGTATGACGGCATGGCGGCAATCTATGCGGTGGCGCGCAAGTTGAACGGCAAGATCGATGGCCCGCAAGCCATGGCGGTGCTGAAGGGCATGAAGCTGAACAGCCCGCGCGGTCCGATCATGATCGATCCGGCGACGCGCGATATCGTGCAAACCGTGTATGTGCGCAAGGTGGAACAAGTCGGTGGTGAAATCTATAACGTGGAATTCGATCAATTCACAAACCAGAAAGATCCGGGCAAGTAAGGAGTACGTCACCTCCAGGCAAGATAGCCGCACACCACTGGCGGCGCGCGGCCATCCGTCGCGACAGGCCAACGATGTATGCAATATAAGCACCTGTTCGGATGTAGACCGCTCAAAGTTACGCAAAGGCGGCGCGGCGCTGGCATTCTGCTACGAGGCCGGCCCCTGTGGCTATGGCATTCATCGCCAACTCACGTAGCACTGGGCAGTACGTGCTTTCACCACCTTGCGCACCCGCTGCACCGCCAGAACCGCTTGCGGCGCTACGTCTTTGATCGATTCGGCCGCCCAACAGCCTCGCAGATCGCCTCAGCATCCGCGACATCGTTCATATTTGTCTTCACCCAGGGTTTGACGCATTGCGGCGCCATCAGGCGTACGGTGTGGCCCAGTTCCTGCAGCTGGCAGTGCCCAATGGTGGGTGAGTTACATAATAACAATAACTTAATTTGGCGCGGATAAGGATGGCCTCTTCGACCCGCGCCGCGTTCTGCTGGGTCACTTCGTCCATCTGTGGAAGAAGCGGCCAAGGAAGCGCTGGCCTGAAGCCCGCCTCTTTGGCTCTACCGAGGATGTCAGAACTGCTACCACTGGTCGCTGACAGCGGCCCGCGTAGACGCAATCCGTACTGGTGTGGCGACGCTGGCGCGCACTGGCGCCGCAAGTGTCACAGCACGCTGCGTGTCGAGCTTGAAGACGCTGACCGCGTGCGCTAGGTTGCCGGCCTGCTCGCGCAGCGAACCGGCGGCAGCTGCCGCCTGCTCCACAAGCGCGGCGTTCTGCTGCGTTACCGAGTCCATCTCGCCGATGGCCTGGTTGATCTGCTCGATGCCCGCTTCCTGCTCTTGGCTGGCGGCGGTGATCTCGCTCATGATGTCGGTCACGCGCGCCACACTGGCGACGATGTCGCCCATCGTCACGCCAGCCTGGTCGACCAGCTTCGAGCCGGTTTCGACCGCGGCGACCGAGTCGCCGATCAACACCTTGATTTCCTTCGCCGCGGCGGCCGAACGCTGCGCCAAGTTGCGCACTTCAGTCGCGACCACCGCGAAGCCGCGCCCCTGTTCGCCGGCGCGCGCCGCCTCGACGGCCGCGTTCAGCGCCAGGATATTGGTCTGGAACGCGATGCCGTCGATGACGCCGATGATGTCGACGATCTTGCGCGCCGAGGCGTTGATCGCACCCATCGTGTCAACTACTTGCGCCACTACCTGGCCGCCCTTGACGGCGACGTCCGAGGCGGAGCCGGCCAGCACATTGGCCTGGCGCGCATTATCGGCGTTCTGCTTGACGGTCGACGTCAGCTCTTCCATCGAAGACGCTGTCTCTTCGAGCGCGCTGGCCTGCTGTTCGGTGCGCGATGACAGGTCGAGGTTGCCGCTGGCGATTTCGTCCGACGCCGTGGCGATGGCATCGGTGCCGCTGCGTACTTCGCCGACGATCTTGTTCAGGCTGTCGTTCATGTGCTTCAGGGCCATCATCAGTTGGCCGGTTTCGTCGCGAGCGTTGATCTCGACCGTGCTGCTCAAGTCGCCGGAAGCGACCGTCTCGGCCAGCGCAACGGCGGCGCGGATCGGGCCGGTAATCGAACGCGTGATGTACCAAGCGACTGCGGCGCCCCCCAGGATCGCCAAGGCGCCGATGATCAGCATCAGGCGATAGGCGCTCGCATATTCCGCACTCGCTGCGGCGGCCGCGTCGCGAGCCAGTTTTTTCTCCAACAGCACGATCTCGTCGACGAGGCTAATGGCGGCCGCAAGTGCCGGCGTCGCCTCTTTCAACATGTGTTCGGTGGCCTCGGCCTTGGAGCCGGCCATGCCCAGCTCGACCGTCGTGTTGGTCTTCGGCTTGCCGGCCTTGATCGATTGATCAAGCTTCGCCAGCAGATCCTTCTCGTTGTCGTTCAGTGGCGTCGCGAGCAGGATTTTCTTTGCGGCGCCATAGCGCGCGCGGGCCGCCCCCAGTCTTTCACCTTGCGCCTTTAACTCCGACGGGTCGACCAGCAGCACGATATTGGCTATCGCCAGCGAGATATCGCGGAAACCTTCGCCCATCGCGCTGGCCGAGGAAATCTTCACGTTGTGGTTGTCGACGATCTGCGTCATGTGCGCCTCGATCCGGCCCATCGAGGCCAGGCCCAGGGCGCCGACCGCGGTCAGCAAAGCAAGCACCAAGGCAAAGCCGAGCCCCAGGCGTGCACCGATTTTCAGATTTGATAATGACATGTTGCTCCTTGTCTAGTATTAACGGAAATTCAAACGAACGCAGATCGCCATCGCGGCGCCAGAGGTCTACTTAAGGCAAAAACAGAAAGTGGCAAATTGTTGATTCAACAGGTTCTTGTGGAACCCTTTCGTACCAACACATTTTTTCCTGTCTACATGCCGCTCCATGCCATCGAGCATCCCAATCAACTTGTTGTTGGTGTGCTTCTTTGTGGAACAGCAGTGGCAGCGAGCGCCTTGATCCAGCGCTCTCGGCGTGGCGCTATCTTTCGAGGCGGTCGTCGATGGCCGGCGAACCGGCGCCGTATTTGACGAACAGCAGGTAGCCACCGGCCATCGCCAGATTTTTCAAGAAATTGTTCATCTGGTTCGGATCGGCAAAGTTGGTGTGGCGTCGAGGCCTTCGACGCCCCTGAAGCCCAGGCGCGACGGGAACGAACTCGTCAGTGAAAGCATCGTGGTGATCGCGTCGCCTACGGCGTCGATGTTGGTCGTGTAGACCAGGCAGCTGCGAAGATGCCGTAGACGGTTACCGAGCTTTGCGCCATGGCAGTGCTCGCGCACAGGCCGCCCAGCGACGCCACTACGCTGCGAAATGTGTTATTCATTATGTTGCCTCCTCCGAATTGCAAAACGAATTACTTGCAAATTACATAATTTATATTGTTAATGATATGTACGACTATCGAACAATAGTCTGTTTATCGAACGACGATTGGGATATTATTGTTACTGTGACGCATTGTCAATAACGCAGTCAGGATCTGGCCTGCGACAGTGTCGTCCACACGCGACAGCAACGCCCACTACTCAACAAACTGGAGACTGAAATGACGATAAAAAAAACAGCTGCGCTGGCCATACTGGCCACAACGGCCATGCTGGGCGCGCCCCTGGCACAGGCGCAGGACACCATCAAGGTCGGTCTGATCGCGCCGTTTTCCGGCCCGTTCGCCGACTACGGCAAGCAGATGGAAGGTGGCATCAAGGCCTACATGGCGCAGCATGGCAGCACGGTCGCCGGCAAGAAGGTCGAAATCATCATGAAGGACACCACCGGCCCTGCGCCAGAGATCGCCAAGCGCCTGGCGCAGGAACTGGTGGTGCGCGACAAGGTTGACTTCCTGGCCGGCTTCGGCCTGACGCCCGAAGCGCTGGCCGTGGCGCCTATCGCCGAGCAGGCGAAGAAACCGATGATCATCATGAACGCGGCCACATCGGTCATCACCACCAAGTCGAACTACATCGCGCGGGTGTCGATGACGCTGGCGCAAAGCTCCGCGCCGATGGCGGCATGGGCGCTGAAGAACAACATCAAGAACGTCGTCACGCTGGTGGCCGACTACGCGCCGGGCATCGACGCCGAAGCCGCGTTCAAGGCGGTCCTGGTCAAGGGCGGTGGCACAGTGCCGGAAACGATCCGCGTGCCGCTGAAAAACCCCGACTTCGCACCCTACATCCAGCGCATCAAGGACACCAAGCCGGATGCGGTGTTCGTGTTCGTACCGCCGGGCGAGCACACCATCGCTTTCATGAAGGGTTACCGCGAACGCGGCTTGGCCGAAGCGGGCATCAAAGTGATCGGCACGGGCGACCTGACTGACGACCATATGCTGCCGGCGATGGGCGACGCAACCCTGGGCGTGATCACCACGTTCCACTACTCGGCGGCGCACAAGTCGCCTGAAAACGCAGCCTTCCTGAAGAGCTTCGCGAGCGCTAACCCGGGCGCCGGGCGGCCCAACTTCATGGCGGTCGGCGCGTACGACGGCATGGCGGCGATCTACGAGGTGGCGCGCAAATTGAACGGCAAAATCGACGGTGACAAGGCGATGTCGATCCTGAAAGGCCTGAAGCTGAACAGCCCGCGCGGACCGATCATGATCGACCCGGCCACGCGCGACGTAGTGCAAACCGAATACGTGCGCAAGGTGGAGAAGATCAACGGCGAGTTGTTCAACGTCGAATTCGATCGTTTCCCGGACCAGAAGGACCCGGGCAAGCAATAGCAGTACTGGGGTCGGGTCAGACATTCGGCCATTTTGTGAAAAGTGTCTGGATGTCCGGCCGCACCAACGTGATGATTGTGGGCGCCGACGAATTTTTGACCCAAGCTGCCGATTTTCGGTGATCCACGTTTGTAGCCGACAAACCGGCATGCAACAACGGTTCCAGATGTTTTGAGTTGGGTCAGTTGGAATCGGCAGCCTGGAGCAATTGGATGCCGGCGCCAACAGCGCCGTGCAAATGTGAACCTACCCTTCTAATGCGTGTTATATTTAATATCATAAAAACAGGGCTGCCTTGGTTCCCATGCCCATTGAGGGCCTGATGATGGCACGACCAGGACGATATCTGGAAGAGCCGTTTGTGCAGTGAAACATGTCTGGCTGGCGGTAATAAATGGCTGCGAGTCCCGCTCGTACAATATGACTAACCAAGGGAGCACAGAATGGACCAAGCATTGACGGTTTTGGCAAGATTTCTGATGTCGCTTATTTATATCGTATCAGGGTGGGGCAAGTTGACCGGATACAGCGGCACGCTAGGCTATTTTGCATCGATGGGCTTGCCTTTTCCCGCGGTGGTGACGCCGCTGGTCATCCTGATCGAACTTGGCGGAGGTCTGGCCTTGCTGGTGGGGTTGAAGACCCGCTGGGTGGCAGCCATCCTGGCCGCATTCAGCGTTGCTTCGGCTCTGATTGCGCACACCAATTTCGCCGATCCCAATCAGCTGAACAATTTCTTGAAAAACCTGGCGATGGCCGGCGGCTACCTGCTGTTCGTCAAGTACGGGGCCGGCTCGCCAAGTATTGATGCCAGGCTTGAGAAATAGGCGGCTGTACATGGCGGAGTTGGGCAAGTTGGCAAGGTTTCAGGCACTGCTGACGGAGGAACTGCGTCAACTGATGACGGTCCAGGCCAGCGACCGGGTATGGCAAATGCCGTTCGCGGCTGCACTCGCGTCGGGTTTGCCGCTCCTGATCGCCGCGTATTTCGATCGCCTTACGTACGGCCTGGTCGCATCGATCGGCGCCCTGGTATTTCTTTACCTGCCCAGCACGCCACTATCGCACCGCATGGTATCACTGATGGCGTGCTCGTTCGGCATGATCGCCTGCTACACCTTGGGGCTGATGAGTCATCTGTATCCGCCATCGATGATGCCGGTCATTGTTTTCATTGCTATCCTGGTGACAATGGTCTGCCGCTTCTACAACATAGGGCCGCCCAGCAGCCTGTTTTTCATTATGGCGGCAGCGATTGGCGCTTACTCGCCGATCGCGCTGCCGCAACTGCCGTTGATGGTCGGGATATTCACCATGGGTTGCCTGCTGGCCTGTCTGGTCGGTTTCGTCTACAGCGTGTATATGTTGCGGCGACATGCCCCCAAGCCGGTGCCGCACCTGCAAGCGCCGACCTTCGATTATGTTGTGCTCGACGCTGTAATCATTGGCATTGCGGTGGGCGTTTCGCTGGCTGCGGCCCAACTGCTGCATTTGGAAAAGGCCTATTGGGTGCCTGTCAGTTGCATGGCGGTGATACAGGGCGCATCATTGCGCGCCGTCTGGACCAAGCAGTTGCACCGCTTGATCGGTACCGTCATCGGCCTGTTGCTGTCCTGGGGACTACTGTCGCTGCCGCTGAATCAATGGTCTCTTTCAATAACGATGATGGTGCTGACTTTCCTGATCGAGTTGATCGTGGTGCGGCACTATGCGTTCGCGGTGATCCTCATCACGCCCCTGACGATCCTGCTTGCGGAAGCAGCCACGCTGGGGCACGGGTCGCCATCGCTGCTGATCCAGGCGCGCTTTATCGATACCATGCTGGGGTGCGCGATCGGCCTGGCAGGCGCAGTCTGTCTGCATAGCCCAGGCTTTCGCGCCGCGGCGGGCGAATTGTTACGACGATTGATTCGCTTACCGCCGATTCCTTAGGGCACCTCGAATAAGCGGAAATTCGAAGCTGGGGGGAAGAAATAGCGGCATGAAAAGCGATAACGCCGCCAATTCGGCTTAGCTCATGGCCATTTTATTCTCCGAATCTGCCTTTTTCGGCAGTCCGAATGGACCTCGGGCGTCAGAACGCCACGATCTTGGCCTCTTTCAGATAGGAAAGACGCTGCAGCTTGTATGCGGCGGCTTTCCAGTGTAGATGCAGCGTGGCGCGCGCCAGACCGATCGAGCGCAGCACCTTGTCGCCCATCTGTGCCAGACCGGCAAAGACGTGTTCGACGCGCGCACGGGTCTTGGCGATGCGCTTATTACGGCGCTCCTGTGTTTCCGAGATCGGCTTGTTTTTGCTTCCCTTGCGCTGGATGTGCATACGCCAGCCTTGCCCTTTCAGCCGCATCTCACGCTCGCCATCGACATAACCCTTGTCGGCATCGATGTCGCAGTTGGTGCTGGCCGGGTCAATCACCTCTTCAAAGTGCAGGGTGTCGTGTTCGCTGGCGGTGCTGATCTTGATCTTGCGAATGACGCCGTCGCCCTTTCAGGCATGAGACGAGATCGCCCCAGGTAAGAACGCACTCCTTCCCTGCACAACCGCCGGATTTACGCCGCCTGATCTTTGACCACAAGAGCTTCGCGGTTTCTGGCCCGCTCGCCCTGATCGGCACCGCCTTCTATCCCGTTCTTGTTCATCGGCTCGCAGTTTCGCTCCGTGCCGTGCCGCATGCGACACGTCCCCACGGTCGGTCGCCCTTCCGCAGTTGCGCTTCACTTCGTTCGCTGTGGTCAGCTTACGGCGGGACTTTCACCCACAAGAGTGCGCCCATGCTGGGCGCACAAAAGAAAAAGCCCCTGAAAAATCAGGGGCTTGGTCTCATCCATTTACCCGACGATGCCAGAGGCTGCCGGAAGCTGGATCATTCCCACTCAATGGTCGCCGGCGGCTTGCCCGAGATATCGTACACGACGCGGTTGATGCCGCGCACTTCATTGATGATGCGGTTCGAGACCTTGCCCAGCAAGCTGTGCGGCAGGTGCGCCCAGTGGGCCGTCATGAAGTCTTGCGTTTGCACGGCGCGCAGGGCCACCACGTACTCGTAGGTGCGGCCGTCGCCCATCACGCCTACCGATTTGACGGGCAGGAAGACCGCGAAGGCCTGACTGGTCGCTTCGTACCAGTTCGCTGGCAGCGCATCCGGATCGACGGCCTGGCCGGCAACGAATTCATATGGCGTGTTGCGCAGCTCTTCGATGAAGATGGCGTCGGCGCGGCGCAGCAAGTCGGCGAAGTCTTTCTTGACTTCACCGAGGATGCGCACGCCCAGGCCCGGGCCCGGGAACGGGTGGCGGTAGACCATGTCATGCGGCAAGCCCAGGGCGACGCCCAGTTTGCGCACTTCGTCCTTGAACAGTTCGCGCAGCGGTTCCAGCAATTTGAGCTTCATGGTGTCCGGCAAGCCGCCCACGTTGTGGTGGCTCTTGATGGTCTGGCCCTTCTTGCCCTTGCCGGCCGATTCGATGACGTCCGGGTAAATCGTGCCTTGCGCCAGCCATTTTGCATTGACCAGCTTGCCCGACTCGACCTGAAACACTTCGACGAATTCGCGGCCAATGATCTTGCGCTTCTGCTCGGGGTCAGAGACGCCCGCCAAATGGCCCATGAACTGGTCTTCCGCGTCGACGCGGATGACTTTCACGCCCAGGTTCTTGGCGAACATGTCCATCACCATCTTGCCTTCGTCCAGGCGCAGCAGGCCGTGGTCGACGAAGACGCAGGTCAGCTGGTCGCCGATGGCGCGGTGAATCAGGGCAGCGGCCACGGACGAGTCGACGCCGCCGGACAGGCCCAGGATGACGTCATCGGTGCCCACTTGCGCACGAATCTTTTCTACCGCTTCGCTGATGTAGTCGGGCATGTTCCAGTCCGATTTGCAGCCGCAGATTTCATGCACGAAACGGCCGATGATGGCCTTGCCCTGCACCGTGTGCGTCACTTCCGGGTGGAACTGCACGCCGTAGAACTGGCGCTCTTCGTCAGCCATGGCGGCGATCGGGCAGCTAGGCGTGTTGCCCATCAGCTTGAAGCCCGGCGGCATTTCAAGCACCTTGTCGCCGTGGCTCATCCATACTTTCAGCATGCCGTGACCTTCGTCGGTGACGAAGTCGGCGATGCCGTTCAACAACTTGGTGTGGCTGCGGGCGCGCACTTCGGCGTAGCCGAATTCACGCACCAGGCCGTTTTCCACTTTACCGCCCAGCTGGGCCGCCATGGTTTGCATGCCGTAGCAGATGCCCAGCACGGGCACGCCCAGCTCGAACACGGCTTGCGGCGCGCGCGGCGAATCGCCGTCCAGGGTGGAATTGTGGCTGCCCGACAGGATCACGCCGGCGGCGCCATAGTTGCGCACGAATTCGTCGCTGACGTCGTACGGGAAGACTTCGGAAAACACGCCGGAATCGCGCACGCGGCGGGCGATCAACTGGGTGACTTGGGAACCGAAATCGAGAATGAGGATTTTAGAATGCATGATGGGGGCTTTATCTGGTGTCATTACAAAACCGGCGCACTAGGCGCCGGTCAGGTCTGTCGCTACCACAATAGCGTAGCTGGAAAACTGTTCAGGGCAAGGCGCAGTGCCGAAGACAGTACGAATAGTACGGCGAGGCACTGGAACGCAGCCATGGACAGTTTCTCCAGGACGCTTACTCGGAGCGGTAGTTTGGGGCTTCCTTCGTGATCTGCACATCATGGACATGCGATTCGCGCATGCCGGCCGATGTGATTTCCACGAATTCCGCTTTTTCGCGCAGTTCGTCGATGGTGGCGCAACCGCAGTAACCCATCGATTGACGCACGCCGCCCACCAGTTGGAAGATGATCGCCAGCACGCTGCCTTTATAGGCGACGCGGCCTTCGATACCTTCAGGCACGAACTTGTCGGCCTTCATGGTGGCATCCTGGAAATAGCGGTCAGCCGAACCATCGGACATCGCGCCCAGGCTACCCATGCCGCGGTACGATTTGTAGCTGCGGCCCTGGTACAGGATCACTTCGCCTGGAGCTTCTTCCGTACCGGCAAACATGGAACCCATCATGACGGTCGAGGCGCCAGCTGCCAGCGCTTTCGAAATGTCGCCCGAGAAGCGGATACCGCCGTCGGCGATACATGGCACGCCTGTACCTTCCAGTGCTTCGGCCACGTTCGAGATAGCCGTGATTTGCGGCACGCCCACACCGGCGACGATACGCGTGGTGCAGATCGAGCCAGGGCCGATACCGACCTTGACCGCATCGGCGCCGTATTCCACCAGCGCCTTGGCGGCAGCGGCGGTAGCGATGTTGCCACCAATCACTTCCACGTGCGGATACTTGGTCTTGATCCAGCGGACGCGGTCCAGGATGCCTTGCGAGTGGCCGTGGGCCGTGTCGACCACCAGCACGTCGACACCGGCGGCGACCAGCAGGTCGATGCGCTCTTCATCCTTGACGCCAACGCCGACGGCAGCGCCGACCAGCAGCTTGCCCTGGCTGTCTTTCGACGCGAATGGGTGCGACGTCGATTTCTGGATATCCTTGACGGTGATCAAGCCGCGCAATTCAAATGCGTCGTTGACGACCAGCACGCGCTCGAGGCGGTGCTTGTTCATCAGGCGCTTGGCTTCAGCCGTATCGGCCCCTTCGCCAACGTACACGAGCTTGTCGCGCGGGGTCATCTTGGCGGAAGCTTCCGCATCGAGTTCCTGTTCGAAGCGCAAGTCGCGGTTGGTGATAATGCCGACCACTTCCTTGCCCTTGACGACAGGGAAACCGCTGATGCCGTATTGTTCCGTCAGGGCGATCACGTCGCGGATTTTCATGTCCGGCGGAATCGTGATCGGATCGCGCAGCACGCCTGCTTCGAAACGCTTCACGCGGGCCACTTCACGCGCCTGGTCTTTCGGATTCAAATTCTTGTGAATGATGCCGATGCCGCCTTCCTGGGCCATCGCGATCGCCAGGCGGGCTTCCGTCACCGTGTCCATGGCTGCGGACAGCAAGGGAATATTCAGGGTGATATTGCGGGTCAGGCGAGTTTTTAGGGACGTATCGGCGGGCAGAACGTTGGAGTAGGCTGGGACGAGCAGCACGTCATCGAATGTGAGTGCTTTTTGAAGTAGACGCATAGCATTTCCTATTGGCGCAAAAGCAGATTATACAGAAATTCTCGCTCCCTGTCTTAAACCTTTACAAACCACTGTGGCCATAGTGCAGATGGAAAGAGGGACTTGAATTGCCTGCCTGGAAAGGGCTGGAATGGTCTGCGTTTTCGCCCACGTTTCGCCCAAATTTTGAAGCCTTCTTGCCCCGCCCTGCTCAATCACCTCCAGCGCTCCCTCATACTTTCGCCCGTGCGGCCAGTCCAGCGCCTGATGCGAATACACGCGGCGTCCGGCCCAGCGCGTGCGGTAAGTAGGCATGAAGATCATTGCCTTGCGCAACGCGATTTCCTTGGCTGCCTGGTCCAGCGCCGACAATGCGGCCAGGCCCAGGCTGGCGCAACGGGCGTCTGCCGCGGCAATGCCGGCGTAGGAGTCGGCATTAGGCAGGCCGGTGCCAGATTCTATGATGACCACAATCATTCCTGCTGTTTTAATAATAAAAATCTATACCCTAAATACGTCATGAAAATTATCGTATAATTAATTTTAGTACCTTTCTAACATCAAAAATACGGGGGAAAAAATGAACTTACCTGTCGTTATAAAAATGGCACTCAGCGCTCTCATTTGCTGTGCCTCTATCCATGCACAAGCCACGACCTATTCCAACGTCGGGACAATAGGTAATGGAATCAACTCCCTCGGCGCTCCTGACACGACCAGTTATGGCGAAACTTTCACCTCACTCGGCGGAGTACTTCAAGATTTCACCTTTTATGCGAATTCAGGTGCTAGTGGCAACGTCGGATTGACAATTGCAGCCTGGGATGGCAGCAAAGCCATCGGGCCCGCCTTGTACACCAGTTCACCCATCGCGTACGCCGGCGGCATCCAGACGCTCGGAGCAAATGGAATCAATTTGACATTACAGGCCAATGCAGATTACATCGCATATTTAACAGTCGCGGGCATCACCAATCCAATTTCAAGCGTGACGATGCAAGGATCAACCGGCGACGGTGGCTTGGCAGGTAATTTCGTATATCTGAATTCCGATGGCGCCAATCCCCTTGGTTTGGATCAGGCGTGGAGCAACTTTTATGTAAGCAATATGACCTATACGGCGAATATCACCGCCGCCGTACCTGAGCCGGAAACCTACGCCATGCTGCTGGCAGGCCTGGGCCTCCTCGGCTTCTTGGCTCGTCGCAACGCCAAGTCGGCTTAATCGAAACCGGCGCCTGGCACGATGGCGCCGGTTTCGTTGCCAGTCACGACTGACTCATGCAAGCGCCCAGCAGCGCTTGCAATTCAGCCTTGTTTGCTGTTGCGGGGTATTTGATGCCCTTGTCATCCAGCGCAGTCTGCAGTTGCTCCTTGCTCAGGCCGGTAACTTGCGAATTGGCGACAGCACCAGCAGCCAGGGCTGCCGCTTAGTCGCGCAGACGCTGCGCTTCGACTTCGTTGGCGCGGGCTTGATCGGCCAAGCGCTGCTCCAGGTCGGCAATGCGGTCTTTCTCGGCCGCCAGCTCATGCGCGCGTTCCAGCAACTGATCGCGGGCAGCCAGCAACTCGGCCATGGTCGGATGCGCTCGGTGGGCGCGCCCAGGTCCTGGTCATCGCCGTAAGGCTCGTGCACATCGGGATTGAAGTCGGTGCGATTGACGACGACGAAATCGCCCTGCGTGCGCGGATCTGTGGATTTGATTTTGATGGTCATGGTGAATTCCGGGTGAGCCCGACGGCGCCGACGCGCAAACCGGGCCGGGTTGAGGATCGGCCTGCAGTGCTTACGCGCCGATCAGGATGCCCATATGGCGCGGCGCCACTGCTTTCACTCCCCAGGCCAGATTGACGTCCCAGCGGACCGAGCGCTTGCCAGCAAGTTTGCCGCTACCCTGCCCGCTCATGCCTTGGCAGGCTTGCTGCTGGCGCGGCGCCGGCGCGCTTCTTTCGGATCTGCCTGCAAGGGCCGGTACACCTCCACGCGGTCATGCGCGCGCAAAACGGTGTCCAACGGCTTCTTCTTGCCATGGATACCGACCATATTGATGGCCAGGTCGATGCCGGGGATGTCCTGCAGCAAACCGCTCCGCTCCACCGCCTGTTGTATGGTGGTGCCCGCAGGCACCGTCAAGGCGCGCAAAAAGCTGCTAGCGGGCAAGGCATGGCAAACTTCCACCTCGATGCTGGGCTCAGCCATACACCGTCTCGGCGCGCTTGCAGAAGGAATCGACCATGCTGTTGGCGATCATGCCGAAGACGGGGCCGATGATCTGTTCCAGCACGCGGCTGGAAAATTCATAGTGCAGGTCCAGTTCGATCTTGCAGGCGTCGTCGCGCAGCGCCTTGAAGGTCCACACGCCATCGAGGGTCTTGAAAGGACCGTCCACCAGCTTCATCTTGATGGAACTGAAAGGCACGTTCTCGTTGGACGTGGTGAAGCTATGACGCACGCCGTGGTAATGTATGCCCACGCTGGCGACGACCGTACCCTCGCCACGCTCGCGTATCTCGGCCGCACCGCACCAGGGCAGAAATTTGGGATAATCTTCCACCGCCGCCACCAGCGCGAACATTTGTTCGGCGCTGTAGCCGAGAAAAACTGATTTATGTACTACTGCCATTGAAGAACCATTTGCTATGATGTTGGATATAGTGATTTTATCGCGCTTGCGCGAGACAGTAGTTTAACCGACCCGCGCACATTTACCATCTCATGACCATAGCAGACAACAGAAAAGCATTCCACGACTACTTTATCGAGGATCGCTACGAAGCGGGCATCGTGCTGGAAGGCTGGGAAGTCAAAGCCATCCGCGACGCCCGCGTACAAATCAAGGAAGCCTACGTCGTCGTCCGCGGCGACGAGCTATTCCTGTTCGGCGCGCATATCAGCGCCCTGCCGACCGCCTCCACCCATATCCACCCTGAAGCCGTGCGCACGCGCAAGCTGCTGCTGCACCGCACGGAAATGGATAAACTGATCGGCAAGGTCGAACGCTCCGGCTATACGCTGGTGCCGCTCAACTTGCATTACAAGGGCGGCCGCGTGAAATGCGAGATTGGCCTGGCCAAAGGCAAGAAACAGCACGACAAGCGGGCCGCTGAACGCGACCGCGACGGCGCGCGCGAAGTACAAGCCGCAATGAAGTCGCATCGCCGCTAATCCAGGCATGCATGCGTGCTGCAGCAATACCAACAGCCCGGCTATATGCCGGGTTTTATTTTAGCTATTGCCAATCACCGGCAGGAAAATAAAAGGCGAGGCAATAAACGCAAAGAGGATCAGGAAATAAATAAGGTGGAAGCAAAGAATGGCATTATCGAAATACCATGAAGATAAGCGGGGATGTCAGACTGGCCCGGCAGGCCAAAGACGTACAGATAAAGAAAGTTCCGGATGCTTGTATGCTGCTCTTTACCACACCTGCCACTACACAGGACAAGCATCCGAATGAATGGTCTATCAGACCTTCAGCAGATCACGCGACTTGCCCGAATCGGTCCATTCTTTGACCCATTTCGGTTGACGGCCACGGCCAGTCCATTGCTGCGTCGGATCATTCGGATTGCGATAGCGTACAGCGACGGTACCGGTTTTAGCGCGGATACCCGTACCAACCAGGTCTTTTACCGAAACACCGACACTTTGGGCAATCGCCAGGATTTGCTCGCGTGCTTTTGAGAGATCGTCCTGTTCGCGTTTTTTCATTTGCTTCTTGATGTCATCTTGCAGCGTACGCAGTTCGGACAGGGATAAGCTGGACAGATCCATGGTATTTCCTTTGTGTGAGTTGAAAAATATAACTGAACAGTTAAATTCTATCCAATTGTAACGCGACTGAGGTGATTTTTCTTAATATTTGATTGTTTTTTACAATTATTTTACTAAAAAACCTACTTTTGACGGCCTTGACGATGCAAGCCTTCAACTCCGCAAGGTTGCGCAGCACGCGGGTAGTCCCGCCCTTCTTCCTCACTTCATCTGATCGCCATTCAATGCAGCACCATGGCGCAGCATTTATTTTGCAGTACTTTTTTCATTAAAATTTATAGCACCAATAAAGTGCAATGCAAAAAAAAACACATTGGCGCAATACCATCGCAATCGCTTATCTGCTTCAAAGTGAACACGATGCCATCACCGTATATTTACCCGCCATACTTGCCTGGCATGGCCAGATGCCCCGGCTCCATTGGAAAACAAAAATAAGCACCGCACCAGGGTTGAATACCTGAAGCACGTACAGCATAGCATAAAGACAAAATATCCAACGTTCTCGATTCCACGCAGGATTTCCCTCGCCACAGCGACATAAGCAACATCAGCACGGCGCTCCAAATGCAAACTGCCCGCTATAAAGCGGGCAGTCTTCACTCTGAACTTGCCATGAAGTTACTATTAAATAACTAGTCAAGCCTGATACTCAGGGAATGACTACGCCGCTTTTCGGCTTCTGACTTTTCACTACCTGCATCGCCGTTGCAATCAACCCGCTCATGTCGCCCAGATTGGCCGGCACGATAATCGAATTATTTGTTTTTGCCAATTGCGCAAAGGCTCCAACATACTGCTCTGCAACTTTCAAATTGACGGCATCCTCGCCACCCGGTTCGCGAATGGCGGCACCCACCTGGCGCAACGCTTCGGCACTAGCCTGCGCCAGCGCCACGATGGCCGTGGCTTGCCCCTCGGCACGGTTGATGGACGCCTGCTTCTCGCCTTCCGAACGGGCGATCGCCGCTTCACGCTCGCCGGTGGCAATATTGATTTGCTCCTGCTTGCGCCCTTCCGATGCGGCGATCAGCGCGCGCTTTTCACGTTCAGCCGTAATCTGCGCCTGCATTGCATGCAGGATTTCCTTCGGCGGCGTCAAATCCTTGATTTCATAACGCAATACCTTCACGCCCCAATTGGCCGCCGATTCATCGATGGCATTCACAATGGCCGTGTTGATATGGTCGCGCTCTTCAAATGTCTTGTCGAGTTCCATCTTGCCGATGACCGAACGTAAGGTCGTTTGCGCCAGTTGCGTAATGGCGGCAATGTAATTCGACGAACCATACGAGGCGCGCATGGCATCGGTAATCTGGAAATACAGGATACCGTCCACCTGCAATTGCGTGTTGTCGCGGGTAATGCAGACCTGCGGCGGCACATCGAGCGGAATTTCCTTGAGTACGTGCTTGTAGGCGATGCGGTCAACAAAAGGCACGACAATATTCAAGCCGGGGCCCAGTACCGAGTGGAATTTACCCAGGCGTTCGACGACCCAGGCGTGCTGCTGCGGCACCACATTGACCGTCTTGAAGACAAAAACCAATGCCAGCAATAACAAGATCAGCGATACGTTTCCAATGCTTACTTCCATAATCTACTCTCCAGGTTATCCAACAATCAAATGGCTGCCACGCACGGCACGTATGGTGTAATGACCGGCCTGCGTATCGCTGCCGGGAATCAACTCCACATCCCACAAGGCGCCGCGATACATGACCCGCGCCGCGCCATCGACCCAATGCGTTACCGCAATGCTTTGGCCGATATCGAGATTCACATTCGGATCCTGGGCCGCATCGCGCCGCGACGCCTTGCCAAAACGGCTGCGCCGCAATAACAGGGTGGCCGCCACGCCGACAATAGCCGTCGTCACGGCTTGCCAGCTGCCATTTCCGCCCACCAGCGCCACCAATCCACCCGCACTGATGCCGATGGCGATCATCAGCAGATAAAACGTGCCCGTAAACAGTTCCAGGATCAATACCGCGCCAGCGGCCACGAACCAGCCTACCCATTCAGCCATGATGCCTCCATCCTTGTGAATCCGAAAATAAAAAACCCCGCAGCCTATATAAGCGACGGGGTTTAATGCGTAGTACTGCCTGATATTAATCTTGCCACACCTATATGCAAGCAGTCTAACGCAATTCCTGATGGCGTCAATAGCCAGCGGCGAATTAGCGCCGCCGGCCAGGCATTTACTCTTCCAGCAGGCTGCGCAGCATCCACGCCGTCTTTTCATGCAAATCCAGGCGCTGCGTGATCAGGTCGGCCGTCGGCTGGTCATTGGCTTTTTCCAGCAGCGGGAACAAACGGCGCGCCGTGCGCGCGGTTGCCTCCTGTGCGGAGACCAGATGGCTGACCATGTCCAGCGCCGGTGGCACGCCATCGATTTCCTTGATCGAGGCGAGCTTGACGAATTCCTTGTAGGTGCCCGGTGCCGGATAACCGAGGGCACGGATGCGCTCGGCGATCAGGTCGAGCGCACCCCATTGTTCCGTATATTGCGTCATGAACATCAAATGCAGGGTGTTGAACATCGGCCCCTTGACGTTCCAGTGAAAATTGTGGGTCATCAGGTACAGCGTGTAGCTGTCGGCGAGCAGGCCGGACAGGCCTTCCGCGATCTTCGCGCGGTCCGCTTCGGAAATGCCGATGTCGATCTTTGTAGCTTTGGTCAGTTTCTTGCTTGCCATGTGAACTCCCGTTTCAATGTATTGGTGGAATCATTTTAGCTGATCTGGCGCAAGCCCATCGAATACAGGCGTGCGCAACATGGTTATCTTCATTTATATTGATACAGGCATAAAAAAACCCGCTGCCAGGGCATGGCAGCGGGTTTTATGGGGCGAAAAAAGAAACTTACGCTTTCAGCGCAGCCAGTTTTTGCCAGGTATCAATCACCGAGTCGGGATTGAGCGACATCGATTCGATGCCCTGCTCCATCAGCCAGACGGCGAAGTCCGGATGGTCGGAAGGACCCTGGCCGCAGATGCCGATGTATTTACCGCGTGCCAGGCAAGCCTTGATGGCCAGCGACAGCAAAGCTTTCACGGCAGGGTCGCGCTCGTCGAAGTCGGCAGCCAGCAATTCCATGCCGGAATCGCGGTCCAGGCCCAGGGTCAGCTGGGTCAGGTCGTTCGAGCCGATCGAGAAGCCGTCGAAATGATCGAGGAACTGGTCGGCCAAAATGGCGTTCGACGGCACTTCGCACATCATGATGACGCGCAAGTCGTTTTCACCGCGCTTCAAGCCATTTTTCGCCAGCAGATCGATGACTTTCTCGGCCTGGCCCAGGGTACGCACGAATGGCACCATGATTTCCACGTTTGTCAGGCCCATGTCGTTGCGCACGCGTTTCATCGCTTCGCATTCCATGTTGAACGCTTCGGAGAAGTCGGCCGACAGGTAGCGCGCCGCGCCGCGGAAGCCCAGCATCGGGTTTTCTTCGTCCGGCTCGTAGCGCGAACCGCCAATCAGCTTCTTGTACTCGTTCGACTTGAAGTCGGACAGGCGCACGATGACTTTTTTCGGCCAGAACGCGGCGGCGATGGTGGCGATCCCTTCGGCCAGCTTGTCGATATAGAACGCTTTCGGCGAAGCGTGGCCACGGGCCACCGATTCCACGGCCTTCTTCAGGTCGGCATCGATGTTCGGGTATTCCAGGATCGCGAGCGGATGCACACCAATATTGTTATTGATGATGAATTCCAGGCGCGCCAGACCCACGCCGGCATTCGGCACGGACTGGAAATCGAACGCCAGCTGTGGATTACCCACGTTGAGCATGATCTTGGTATCGAGCTTCGGCAATTCGCCGCGCGACACTTCCGACACTTCCGTTTCCAGCAAGCCATCGTAGATCTTGCCTTCATCGCCTTCCGAGCAGACTACTGTCACGAACGTGCCATCTTTCAGCACATCGGTCGCGTCGCCGCAGCCAACCACGGCCGGCACGCCCAGTTCACGCGCGATAATTGCCGCGTGACAGGTACGACCGCCACGATTGGTGACGATGGCCGCCGCGCGCTTCATGACCGGCTCCCAGTTCGGGTCCGTCATGTCCGCTACCAGCACGTCGCCTGGCTGCACGCGTTCCATGTCGGCCGCGTCGTGAATCACGCGCACAGGGCCGGCGCCGATCTTCTGGCCAATGGCACGGCCAGAAGTCAACACGGTACCCGTGCTTTTCAGCTTGAAGCGCTCTTGCACGTCGGTCGCCTTTTGCTGCGACTTGACGGTTTCAGGACGCGCTTGCAGGATGTACAGCTTGCCGTCGCGGCCATCCTTGCCCCACTCGATATCCATCGGACGGCCGTAGTGGTTTTCGATGATGACGGCGTATTTCGCCAGTTCCACCACTTCGCTGTCGTTCAGCGAGTAGCGGTTGCGCATTTCGACGGGCACGTCGACGGTTTTCACGGAACGGCCAGCTTTCGCTTCGTTCGTAAATTCCATCTTCAGCAGCTTCGAGCCAATATTGCGGCGGATCACGGGCGACTTGCCTTTTTCCAGCATTGGCTTGTGCACATAGAACTCGTCGGGGTTGACGGCGCCCTGCACCACGGTTTCGCCCAGGCCATAACTGGAGGTGACGAACACCACGTCCTTGAAGCCCGATTCGGTGTCGATGGTAAACATCACGCCAGCGGCGCCAAGGTCGGAACGCACCATGCGCTGCACGCCAGCCGACAAGGCCACTTCGGCGTGGGTAAAGCCTTTGTGCACGCGATACGAGATGGCGCGGTCGTTGTACAGCGACGCAAACACCTGTTTCATTGCGTCGAGCACGTTGTCGATGCCGACCACGTTCAGGAAGGTTTCTTGCTGACCAGCAAAAGAAGCGTCCGGCAAGTCTTCGGCGGTAGCCGAGGAACGCACGGCAAACGACATTTCAGTGTCGGAGTCGGCCACCAGTTTGGTGTAGAACTGGTCGATTTCAGCGGCCAGGCGCGGCTGGAACGGCGTTTCCACGATCCACTGACGGATCTCGGCACCGGCTTGCGCCAGCGAACGCACGTCGTCTGTGTCCAGGCCTTCGAGGCGCTGGGCGATGCGTTCGGCCAGCGGCAAGCCGCCGTTGGCGCTATACGACAAGAAGTCGCGGAATGCCTGCGCCGTGGTGGCAAAGCCACCGGGCACGCGCACGCCAGCTTCGGCCAGCTGGCTGATCATCTCGCCTAGGGAGGCGTTCTTGCCGCCGACCGATTCAACATCCGTCATGCGCAAATGTTCGAACGCGGCGACGTAGACCGCGTCCAGATCTGCCTCCTGAACCTGTTTCTCCTGCTGTTGCAATGTTGCGTTGGTCATAATGACACCCTTACTGATGATAGAAATCTTTAGGCGCAGCGCACAGACAGTCTTCTTGTTATTCTTGGCGTCGTGCAGCACAATCATACCGTTCCAGCCATTTTACCTTGTGCGGCGCAAATTGACGACGCACAATCTTGATCCGAAGACCAATGACCCAAGAACCACGCCCCCCTCTGCCCCCCGCGGCCCGCACCGTTTTCTTCGTCTCTGACGGTACCGGCATCACCGCCGAGACCTTCGGCCATTCGGTGCTGACGCAATTCGAACTGCGCTTCCGCCAGATCCGCCTGCCCTTCATCGATACCATGGACAAGGCTTATGAGGCGGCGCGCAAGATCAACGAAGCCTTCGCCGCCGACGGCCAGAAGCCCATCATCTTTTCGACCCTGGTAAAAACCGACCTGTCGGCCGTGATCCGCAAGTCCAGCGGCATGCACATGGACCTGATCCAGACCTTCGTCGCCCCGCTGGAGCAGGAACTGGGCGTGAAGTCGACGCATACCATCGGCCGCTCGCACAATATCGTCGACAGCGAGGAATACAAGAACCGCATCGAGGCGATCAACTATTCGCTGGCACACGACGATGGGCAGTCGCACAAGAACCTGTCATCGGCCGATGTCATTCTGGTGGGTGTTTCCCGCTCTGGCAAGACCCCGACCAGCCTGTATCTGGCGATGCAGTACGGCATCAAAGCAGCCAATTATCCTTTGATTCCCGACGATTTCGAGCGCGACAAGCTGCCCACGGCCCTGTACGAATTTAAGAACAAAATTTTTGGATTGAGCATTACGCCCGAACGTTTGTCGGAAATACGCAACGAAAGACGCGCTGGCAGCAAGTATGCGGCGCTTGGGAATTGCCGCTACGAGGTCAATGAAGCAGAAAAAATGATGAAACGCGAGGGTATCCGCTGGCTGTCGTCGACCACCAAGTCGATCGAGGAAATCTCCACCACGATCCTGCAAGAGATCAAGCCAAACCGCCGCGAGTATTAAGCAAGGGGTCTGACCCTTCGGGTCATACCCCAGCTCTTGCTTTTGGGTTAACAGCAGCCCGAGTTACTGGTTCTGGCGCACCTGCTCGAAGAAACACACGGCGGCGCAGGCGGCCACGTTCAGGGACTCTATCTGGCCCAGGTGGGGAATGACCACCTGGTGCGTCGCCATCGACAGCAGATCGTCAGCGACGCCCTGCCCTTCGTGGCCGAACAGCCAGGCGACGCTCTGGCGCAGGTCGACATCGTACAAGCGCTGCGTGGCATAGCCGCTGGTGGCCAGGGTGGCCACCTTCGCGCCCGATACCAGCGCGGCCAGGTCGACGTTTTCAAAGATGTCGATGACAAAATGTGCGCCCATGGCGGCGCGCAGCACTTTCGGCGACCAGCAAAATGCCGTGCCGGCGCTGCAGTACACCTGCGTGATGCCGGCGGCGGCCGCGCTACGCAGGATCGATCCTACGTTGCCCGGGTCTTGCAGGTTATCGAGCAGCACGGCCGAGACGCTCAGCGGCTGCGTCACGGCGCGTTCGGGCGTCTCGATGAGGAACATCACGCCGACACCGTGTTCCACCTGGCTGACCGCGTTGTACAGCGCATCGGGCATGCCCAGTACGTGCGCGCGCTGGCTTTCCAGCTGGCCGACGATGTCTGCCACCTCCGGGTTCTGCAGCGCGCTCTCACTGACGATGCACTGCTCCGGCATGCCGCGCAGTTGCAGATACGACTGGCACAGATGCACGCCGTCGAGCAGGGTGCGGCCCGACTTGCGGCGCGCCTGCGAACTGCCCGCCAGCTTCAGCAAATCCTTGTATTGTGCGTTGTCGCGCGAGGTGATGGTCTTCATGCGGCCACCTCTTGCGCGCCAAACAGTGCGATCACATTACGCACAGGCGCGAACGAGCGGCGGTGCACGGGCGAGGCGCCGTGCAGATGCAGGCGTTCCAGGTGCAGCTTGGTGCCGTAGCCCTTGTGCTGGTCGAAACAGTACTCGGGATAGGCGGCGTGCAAATGCACGAGGGCTGCGTCGCGTGCCGTCTTGGCCAGGATCGAGGCGGCGGAAATCGAATCGACCTTGTCGTCGCCGCCCACGATCGCCATGCCGCGCACCAGCATCACGGGGCAGCGGTTGCCATCGATCAGCGCCAGTGTCGGCACGGTAGCCAGCGCCTCGACGGCGCGGCGCATGGCCAGCATCGATGCCTGCAGGATGTTCAGGCGGTCGATTTCCTCTTCCGACGCTTCGGCAATGGCCCAGGCCAGGGCCTTGGCCTTGATCTGCGGCGCCAGCAAGTCGCGCTTCGCTTCGGTGAGTTTTTTAGAGTCGCGCAAGCCGTCGATCGGCTGGTTCGGATCGAGAATCACGGCGGCGGCGAAGACCGGGCCGGCCAGCGGACCGCGCCCTGCCTCGTCGACGCCGCAGATGATTTCATCGAGCGAGAATGGCAAGTCGTCAAACAGGCCGGGATAGATATTTTTCACGTTGAATCTTTGGTTGGAACTGCAATTGAAACGGTGTTCTGCTTACTTTCTGCTTACTTGTTGGCGGCAATGACCTGCATCACCGCGTTGGCACTGTCGCGCGCACTGTCGCGCAGCAGGCTGTGGTGCATGTCCGTGAAGCGCTGCACCAGGCGCAAACGCCCCGGCACGTCGTTCAGTTGCTGCCACACGGCTTCGGCCAACGCTTCCGGGCTGGCCGCGTTTTGCAGCAACTCGGGCACCAGGTAATCGCGTGCCAGGATGTTCGGCAAACCTATCCACGGCTGGTAGCCCATGTGGCGCATGATTTCCCACGAGGCGCGCATCATCTTGTAGGCAATCACCATGGGCTTCTTGTACAGCGCGACTTCCAGCGAAGCCGTGCCGGACGCCACCAGCACCGCATCGGCGGCGCAGATGGCCGTGTGCGAGCCACCATCGGTGAGCAAAATGTCGACGTCCTGCAAGCCAGCTTCCGCAATCAGCTGCAGGAAGTACTGGCGCTGCTTTTCACCGGCCATGGGCGCGACGAAACGCAGCGAACGGTCACGCGCCGCTAGCTGCTTGCAGGCGGCCACGAAAGCCACCGTGTTGTATTTGAGTTCGCCCATGCGGCTGCCCGGCATCAGGGTCACCACGTTGGCGTCGTCAAGCAAGCCCAGAGTGCGCCGCGCGGCCGCCTCGTCGGGCTGCAGGGGGATCATTTCGGCCAGCGGATGGCCCACGTACGTGACGGGCACGCCCGCCTTGCGGTAAATCTCTTCCTCGAACGGGAAGATCACCAGCATGTGCGAGACGGCCTTGATGATTTTCTTGATGCGTCCACCGCGCCAGGCCCAGATCTGCGGCCCGATGTAATGCACGGTGGGGATGCCGGCCGCCTTCAGCTGCATTTCCAGTCCCAGGTTGAAACCGGGATAGTCGGCGCCGATGAAGACGGCGGGCCGCTCAAGCAGCAACTGGTCGCGCAGCGCGTTCTGGATACCCTTGATCTCGCGGTAGCGGGGAATGATCTCGAACAAGCCGCGCACTGTCAGCTTGTCCAGCGACCAGTCGGAAACAAAGCCCTGTTTGGCCATGTGCTCGCCACCGATGCCGTGGAAACGCGCACCGGGCAGCTGCGGCACGAGGCCGGACAGCAACCTGCTGGCCAGCAGGTCGCCCGATACCTCGCCGGCGACGATGGCGACCGACAGGTCGCCTGCCTGGTCAGCGGACGATGCCACGCGAGGCCACGCCAAGGAATTCGCGCATGGCGCGAATGTGCGGCGCCGCTTCCGGCGCAGCCACTTCTTCTTCGAACAGGGCTGCCTTGGCTTCTTCCAGGGTCAGTCCCGAGCGGTAAATCAGCTTGTAGGCGGTGCGGATGCCGTTGATCTGCTCGCGCGTAAAGCCACGCCGCTTCAAGCCTTCGATATTCACGCCATGCGCCTGCGCCGGATTGCCACTCAGGAGCACGAATGGCGGCACGTCCTGCGTCAGGCTGGTGCTCATGCCCACGAAAGCATGCGCGCCAATCTTGCAAAACTGGTGCACATTGGCGAAACCGCTCATAATGACCCAGTCGCCGATCTCCACGTGGCCCGCCAACTGGGCGTTGTTTGAAAAAATCGTGTTATTGCCAATCAGGCAATCGTGCGCCAGGTGCACATACGCCGAGATCCAGTTGTCATTGCCCAGACGCGTCACGCCGCCACCCTGCACCGTGCCGGTGTTGAAGGTACAAAATTCGCGAATCGTGTTGCGGTCGCCGATTTCCAGGCGCGTCGCCTCACCGGCCCATTTTTTGTCCTGCGGCTGCGCGCCGATGGATGAAAACTGGAACAGGTGGTTGTCCGCGCCTATCGTCGTATGACCGTCGATCACCACATGCGGACCGACCTTGGTGCCGGCGCCGATGCGCACGTGCGGACCGATGACGGAATACGGACCCACCTCGACCGAGCTGTCGAGCTCGGCCTTCGGATCAATCACTGCCGTAGAGTGGATGGCCGCCATGTTACCGCCCCGCTGGCTGGCTCGCGTCGAGCGTGCTGCGGATGGTGCACATCAGTTCCGCTTCCAGCGCCACTTTGCCGTCGACCGAGCCGACAGCCTTGTATTTCCAGATGCCGCGCGAGACGCGCAGGATTTCCACGTCCATCTTCAGCTGGTCGCCCGGTTCGACAGGACGCTTGAAGCGCGCATTGTCGATGCCGACAAAATACACTACCGAGTTTTCATCGGGTTTCACGCCCATCGTCAGGAACGACAGCAAGGCCGCCGTTTGCGCCAGCGCTTCGATCATCAGCACGCCGGGCATGACTGGCTTGTGCGGGAAATGGCCCTGGAAGAACTCTTCGTTGACCGTCACGTTCTTGATGGCGGTGATGGATTTGTTCGCTTCCCAGTCCAGCACGCGGTCAACCAGCAGCAGCGGATAGCGGTGCGGCAGCAGCGATTTGATGGCCAGGATGTCGAGGGTCTTTTTTTCAGTAGTCATTTTTCGTCTTGCGTGGTCAGTGTTTTAATTGTTTTTTCAAGCGCGCGGATTTTTTCGCGCATGCTTGACAGGTTGCGCACGATGGCGGCGCTCTTTTCCCAGTCGGCGTTCTTGGCCAGCGGGTAGAATCCCGTGTACTGGCCCGGTTCAAGAATCGAACGCGAGACCATGCTGCCCGACCCGACGTGGACGCGGTCGGTGATCGTCAGGTGGCCCAGCACCATGGCGGCGCCGCCAAAAGTGCAGTATTTGCCGATGATGGCGCTGCCCGCCACGCCGACGCAGCCGGCCATGGCCGTGTGCGCGCCGATATGGCAGTTGTGGCCAATCTGGATCTGGTTGTCCAGCTTGACGCCGTCTTCGATGATGGTGTCGGCCAGTGCGCCGCGGTCGACGGTGGTGTTGGCGCCGATATCGACATCGTCACCGATCACTACCCTGCCCGTTTGCGGAATTTTGATATACACGCCGCCTTCGTTGGCGAAGCCAAAACCATCGGTGCCGATCACGGCGCCCGAATGGATGATGCCGCGCTGGCCGATCACGCAGCGCGCGTGGAAGGTCACGTTGGCGAACAACTGGGTGCCGGCGCCGATCACCGCATCGCGGCCCACTACGCAGCCGGCGCCAATGCTGCAGCCGGCGCCAATGACGGCGCCCGCCTCGATCACCGCATGCACGCCGATGGAAGCGCTGGCGTCCACCTGCGCGCTGGCGTCGACAAAGGCGCTCGGATGGATGCCTACTGGGGCCTTGATTTCATGCAGGGCGGCGAAAAACTGCGCCGCGCGCGCGAAATACACATAGGGATTCGGTGTGACGATACGCGCGCCGGCGTAGTCAAAGCCGATCAGCGCAGCGTCGGCCGGCGTCAGGATCAGCGCGGCAGCGCCACTTTGCGCCGCCTGTGCGCGAAATTTACTATTGCTGAGAAAGCTGATGTGCGAAGCGCCGGCGTCGGCCAGCGGTGCGATACCCGTTACTTCCAGGTTGGGATCGCCCGCCAACTGTCCGCCGAAGCGTTCGACCAAGTCTCCTAGTCGAGTGCCCATCTTGATAACCTTTATTCTGTTGCTGTTACTTGTCCAGCGCCTTCAAGACCTTGTCGGTGATGTCGATGCGCGGGCTGGCCCACAGGGCTTCCTGCAGCACGATGTCATATCCTTCGATATGCGCCAGCTGCTGGATGATGGTATTGGCTTTTTCCGCGATGGCGCTGCGCTCTTCATTCGTGCGCTGGTTCAGGTCTTCGCGAAATTCACGCTGCAGGCGCTGCAATCCCTTGTCCAGCTCGAAAAAATCGCGCTGGCGCTTGCCACGCTCCGCCTCGCTCAGGGTCGGCATGTCCTTTTCCAGGGCCTCGTTGGCCACCTTGAGACGGGCAGCCAGTTCCTGCACGGCTTTTTCACGCGAGCGGAACTCTTCGGCCAGCTTGGCGCTGGCCAGCTTGGCCAGCCTCGATTCGTTATAAATACGTTCGCTGCTGATCCAGGCGATTTTCGACTCCTGAGCCTGCGCCTGCACCGGCAACAGCGAACTCCAGCACAATGCAATCATGGCAAGGGTCTTGGGCAGGGTAGCGGATGCGGTGTTCATGATACTCCATGGTCAAAAAGTGAAAGCTGGCGCCTGGTTCGGGTGAGCCCGGTCAGAAACCGGTACCCATCTGGAACTGGAAACGCTCCAGGCGGTCCGTCGGCTTGGCGTTCAGCGGCTTGGCATAGCTCAGCTTGAGCGGGCCCACCGGTGAAATCCAGCTGATCCCCAAGCCAGCAGAATAGCGCAATTGCGAGATCCGCATCTTTTCGCCTTCCTGGTAAACCTGACCGCCGTCAAGGAAACCGAACCAGCGCAGGCTGCGGTCATTGCCCGAACCGGGGAATGGCATCTGCAGTTCTGCATTGCCGATCAGGCGCGAAGCGCCGCCCAAGGCATCGTTGGTGGACGGTTCGACCGCGCCCAGCGAGGAACTCAGGTAGCCGCGCACCGAACCGATACCGCCGCCGTAGAAGTTCTTGAAGACAGGATAGACGTGGTTGCCGATACCATGGCCGTAATCGAGTTCGCCCTTCAGCGCCAGGGTGACCTTGCTGAACAACGGACGGAAATACTGGTGCTCATAGATGGCACGGAAGTATTTCTGGTTGCCGATCAGGTCAGCCTCCAGGTTGATGCGCTGGTAGCGGCCGACCGATGGCGTCAGGGCACTGTCGCGGCTATCGCGCTGCCATGCCGCCGTCAGCGGGATCGAGTTGGTGGTGGCCGTACCGATACCGTCGGATGGGCCGCCGTTATCGATCACATACTGTTTGAAACGCACCGGGCTGGTGATATCGGTTTCGATTTGCGAGCGCTCGGCGCCGATGCCGAAGAAGATGGTGTCGACTTCCGAGAACGGCACGCCGAAGCTGACGCGGCCACCCGTTTGCTTGATCTTGTAGCTGCCGATGTTGAGCGCCGGCGGTTCCGTCGTGCGCAGGTAGATTTCGAAGCTGCGCGAGATGCCGTCGTCCGTGTAGTACGGATTGGTCTGCGAAAACGCGATGGTGCGGCTGTAATGGCTGGTATTGAGTTCAATCCCCACCGTGTTGCCGCTACCGGCAAAGTTGGCCTGCGAAATCGAGGCCGACAGCGTAAATTTCTCTGATTGCGAGAAGGCGCCGCCGATCAGGAAATTACCGGTCGGTTTTTCCACTACCGTCACGTTGACGTCAACCTGGTCGGTCGTGCCCTGCGCTTCCGGCGTGTCGATGGTCACGTCCTTGAAGTAGCCCAGGCGGTCGACACGGTCGCGCGACAGCTTGATCTTGTTGCTGTCGTACCAGGACGATTCGAACTGGCGGAATTCGCGGCGGATGACTTCATCGCGCGTGGTGGTGTTGCCAGCGATGTTCATGTGGCGCACGTAGACGCGCTTGCCCGGATCGATGAAGAAGGTGAATGCCACTTCATGCTTTTCGCGGTTGATCTCGGGATTGGCGTTGACGTTGGCAAAGGCGTAGCCGAACGTGGCCAGGCGGTCCTGGATGCGCTTGTTGGTCGCCGTCAGGCGCGCGCCCGAATAGATCTCGCCTTCGCGCATCAGGTTCAGGGCTTTCAGCTCTTCTTCGCGGCCGAACATTTCGCCTTCGAACTTGGTGCCGGAGACTTTGTATTTCTCGCCTTCGGTGATGTTGATGGTCAAATAAATGTCTTTTTTATCGGGCGTGATGGAGACCTGGGTCGAATCGACCTGCATCTCAATATAGCCGCGATCGAGGTAGTACGACTTGAGCGATTCAATATCGCCCGTCAGTTTGGTCTTCGAATACTGGTCCGCCTTGGTGTACCAGCTGAACCAGCCGCCCGTGTTCAGGGCCAGCTGCTCGCGCAGTTCCTTGTCCGAGAAAGCCTTGTTGCCAACGATGTTGATCTGCTTGATGCGGGCCACGTCGCCCTCGTCGACGGCGAACACCACATTGACGCGGTTGCGCTCGATCGGCGTGACGGTGGTGGTGATCTTGACGCCGTACAGGCCATGCGACAGGTACTGGCGCTTGAGCTCCTGCTCCGCGCGGTCGACCGAGGCCTTGTCGAAAATCTTGGCTTCACCGACGCCAATTTCCTTCAAAGCCTTGACCAGCACGTCTTTTTCAAATTCCTTGGTGCCGGTAAATTCCACGCTAGCGATGGCCGGGCGTTCCTCGACCAGCACCACCAACACGTCGCCATCGACTTCCAGGCGCACGTCCTTGAACATGCCCGTCGCATACAGGGCCTTGATGGCGGCAATACTCTTCTCGTCGGAGAACGTCTCGCCGACCCGCACCGGCAGGTAAGCGAAAACGGTGCCCGCCTCGGTACGCTGGATCCCTTCGACCCGGATGTCCTTGACGGTGAACGGCTGGACGGCCAGCGCGTGGCCGGCACAGAAGGCCATAACGGCAGCGCCGATCAGGCTGCGGCGAAAGGAAGGCAAGACAAAACGAGCAGAATGTAATTTCATTGGGGTTATTCAATGGTAAATCAATGGACAACATACACAAAAGATTGCTTGTGCGACTCACTCAATGGCATCAACCATCGCCTTAATTAAGCAGCCGCAATACGTCATTAAAGACGGCAAGCACCATCAAGGTCAGCAACAGACCGATCCCCAGGCGTTGGGCAATCTCGCCTACGCGTTCCGGCACGGGGCGTCCGGTCAAAACTTCCAGCGAATAATACAGCAAATGCCCGCCATCCAGAACAGGAATGGGTAGCAAATTCATCACGCCCAGACTGATACTGATGAAGGCGATGAAGCTCAGGTAGCTTACCAGGCCAATGCGCGCCGTCTGGCCCGCGTAATCGGCAATGGTAATGGGCCCTGTCACATTCTTCAGCGAAACCTGGCCGGTAATCATTTTACCCAGCATTTTCAGGCTCATCACGCTGGTATCCCAGACCTTGGTGGACGCCTTGCCCACCGCGGCGAACGGGTCCGATGCCACAACGATCATATCCGGCACCTGGCCCAGTTTCGCCTGGATCTTACCAACTGTTACAGCTCCCTCTGGCCCGGCACCCGGCACGGCTTGCGGCGTGATGGGCAGGGTCAAATCCTGTCCCTGGCGCAAAAGTTGCAATTGCAAGGTCTGCCCCGGTGCCCGGCTCAGGGTAGCGATGATGGCCGCCACGTCATGCATGGGCTTGCCGTCGATGGCCAGGATCTCGTCGCCCTTCTGCAAACCGGCGCGCTCGGCAGCGCCACCGGGCAGGATTTCCATCATGGTGGGCGCCGAACGGGCCAGGGTCAGGCCCAGCTTACCCAGTACGTCGCCTTCCAGGTCCGTTTCCGTCACGCTGGCCGTCGGCAAGGTCGCTTCCTGCATGCCGCGGTCAAAACGGCGCACATCGATGCGCGCCGGCTGCTTGTCGAGGGCGGCCTGGATCAGCTCCCAGCGCAGGTCGGACCAGCTGGCCACGGCCTTGCCATTGACCGATTCGACGATATCGCCACTGCGCAAGCCGGCCGTGTAGGCAGCCGTCTCTTCGGCAACAGGGCCGAGTTTGCTCGACGGCTCTTCGATGCCATACATGAACAGGCCCGCGTACAGCACGATGGCGACGAGGAAATTGGCCAGCGGACCGGCAGCGACGATGGCAATGCGGCGCCACACGCTCTGGCGCGTGAATTCACGGCGCAATTCATCTTCCGGCAAGTCACTGAGGTCTTGCGCGCGGCTGTCGAGCATGCTCACATAGCCGCCCAGCGGCAGCGCGGAAATGGCCCATTCCGTCTGATCCTTGCCAAACTTGCGCGAATACACCACTTTACCCATGCCGATGGAAAAGCGCAGCACTTTCACGCCGCACCAGCGCGCCACCAGGTAGTGGCCCAGTTCGTGCAAGGTGACCAGCGAACCCAGCGCGACGATAAACGCCAGCAAGGTGGTAATGAGCGTCATGCGGCCAGCCTGGTGGCGATATACGCCTGTGCCGCCGATCTGGCCAGGCGGTCCTGCTCCATCACTGCCTCGATGCTGGAGGCAGCGCCGTGCGGCACCGTTTCGATCACGTGCGCGATGACGCGGTCGATCTGGCGGAAGCCTATCTGTTCGTCGAGGAAGGCTTGCACGGCCACTTCATTGGCCGCGTTCAACAGGGCCGGCGCCGTGCCGCCCGCGCGCAAGGCGTCAAACGCCAGTGCCAGGCAAGGGAAACGGCGCAAATCGGGGCGTTCGAACTGCAAGGTGGCCACTTGCGCCAGATCAAGCTGCGCCACGCCGGAATCGATACGCCGTGGATACGCCAGCGCATGTGCGATCGGCGTGCGCATGTCCGGGTTGCCCAGCTGTGCCAGCACGGAACCGTCGATGTACGAGACCATCGAATGGATCACGCTTTGCGGGTGGATCAGCACCTCGATCTGCTCGGCCGGCGCGCCGAACAGCCAGTGCGCCTCGATCACTTCCAGGCCCTTGTTCATCATGGTGGCCGAATCGACGGAAATCTTACGCCCCATGGCCCAGGTCGGATGCTTGCAAGCCTGCTCCGGCGTCACGCTGTCGAGGGTCGCGACGTCGCGCGTGAGGAACGGGCCGCCAGAAGCCGTCAGCACGATCTTCGCCACGCCGGCGGCGCCCGGCGCGCGGCCGTAGGCGTGCGGCAGGCACTGGAAGATGGCATTGTGCTCGCTGTCGATGGGCAGCAGCACGGCGCCATTGTCGTGCACGGCGTCGATGAACAGCTGGCCGGACATGACCAGCGCTTCCTTATTGGCCAGCAACACTTTCTTGCCGGCGCGCGCAGCAGCCAGGGTCGGCGCCAGGCCGGCGGCGCCGACGATGGCTGCCATCACGCCCGTCACTTGCGGCGCGCTGGCGATGGCGCACAAAGCCTCCACGCCGTAGTCGACTTCGGTAGACACGCCCTGCCCGCGCAGCAAACGCGTCAGTTCAAGGGCGGCGGCGGCCGTGGCGACAACGGCGCGCTGCGGACGGAACTGCAGGCATAGTGCAGCCAGCTCGGCTACACGGGTATGCGCGCTCAGCGCATAGACGCTGTATTGCTCAGGATGGCGCGCGAGCACGTCCAGTGTGGACACGCCGATCGAGCCGGTCGCGCCAAGGATGGTGATGTATTGCATGAGTTTCCTTAAAGCCAGCTGGCCACCAGGGCGGCAAACGGCAAGACCGGGATCAACGCGTCGATACGGTCAAGTACGCCGCCATGGCCAGGCAGCAGCTTGCTGCTGTCCTTGATGCCGGCACGGCGTTTCAATTGGGATTCGAACAGGTCGCCGACGATGCTGGCGGCGACGATCAGCAGCAGCACCAGCAGGGCCACCAGCGAGCCGCGGCGCAATTGCAGCTGCACGGCGAAGGTGTCTTGCAGCAGCGGCAGCGATGGCGCGGCGACGATGGTGATGGCGGCAATGACCAGTACGGCGATGCCGCCGCCGATGGCGCCTTCCCAGGATTTACCCGGAGAAATACTTGGCGCCAGCTTGCGCTTGCCGAAGGCCTTGCCCGAGAAATACGCGCCGATATCGGCGATCCACACCAGGGCCATCACGGACAGCAGGAACAAAGGGCTATGCAGGAACAAGGCGATGATGGCCACGAAGCAGCCAACGATGGTCACCGGGTACACCACGCTGAGCAAGGTGTTGCCCAGGCCTTTCGTGGGAGGCAGGCCCGTCGCCAGCGACGGCACGAAGCGGATCAGCCAGATGGCCACGCACAGGGCGAACCAGAAATTGAGCTGCGCCATGCCGTTGCCGACAAAAAACGTATAAGCGAAGGCGGCGGTCCAGACGACAGCGATTAGCAGCGCCTGGCGATTTTTGAAGAGTCGGAAACTTTCCCACACGGCGGCGCCGAAGAACGCCGTGGCGATCACGGCGAAAGCGGGGAAATAATTAAGATACAGAACCGGCAGCAAGACCGCCAACAAGACCAGGGCGGTGATTATGCGTGTTTTCAGCATCAGTTTGTCTTTTCAATTAATTGCGCGCTGGTACGGCCAAAGCGCCGTTCGCGCTGCTGGTAGGACGCGATTGCTGCGTCGAGGCAGTCGACATTGAAGTCGGGCCAGAAAGTGTCAGTGAAAAACAACTCAGTGTACGCCAGTTGCCACAGCAGGAAATTGGAAATGCGCTGCTCGCCGCCCGTGCGGATGAACAAGTCAGGCTCGGGCGCATAGGCCATGGCCAGGTGGGGTGCCAGTTGCTCTTCCGTATAAGCATGCCCGGCAGCCTGGCCATTGGCTGCCGCCTCTGCCGTCATTTTGTTCACCGCCTGCATGATGTCCCAGCGGCCACCGTAGTTGGCGCAAATGCTTACCGTCAAACGCGTGTTGCTCGCCGTCTTGCGCTCGGCATTGGCAACCAGCGCTTGCAGCTGCGCATTGAAGCGCGACAAGTCGCCCACGACCTTCAGGCGGATATCGTTAGCATGCATTTTGACCACTTCGCGTTCGAGCATGGTGACGAACAGACGCATCAGCATCGACACTTCCTCTTCGGGACGGCGCCAGTTTTCCGAACTGAAGGCAAACAGGGTCAGATATTCGACACCCCGGTCAAGGCAAGTCTCGACGACACGGCGCACGGCGTCAGCGCCCTTGACGTGGCCAGCCACACGAGGCAGGAAGCGCTTGGTTGCCCAGCGGCCATTGCCATCCATAATGATTGCCACATGGCGCGGCACCGTGCCCACCTCCGGTACTGCCGTTGTCGAACTCGAATAGATCATGAAAACACGAATACCAAAAATAAAAGATAGCTATTATGCGCCAAATAGCACTGCCCGGAAAAGCAATGCTGTTCCGGGCAGTGTGGAGCGGCTGAAAACTAGACCGTCAGTACTTCTTTTTCTTTATCGACAACCATCTTGTCGATGTCGGCAATAAACTTGTCTGTCAGCTTCTGCACTTCGTCCGACGAGCGGCGCTCGTCGTCTTCGGAGCAGGCTTTTTCCTTGACCAGTTTTTTCAGCGATTCATTGGCATCGCGGCGAATATTGCGCACGGCAATTTTTGCATCTTCCGCTTCGCTCTTGACCAGCTTGACCATTTCCTTGCGGCGCTCTTCCGTCAGCGCAGGCGTTGGTACGCGGATCATGTCGCCCTGTGCCGATGGGTTCAGGCCCAGGTCAGCATCGCGAATGGCTTTTTCGATGGTGGTGGCCATCTTCTTTTCGTACGGCTGCACACCGATGGTACGCGCGTCGACCAGGGTCACGTTGGCAACCTGGGTCAGCGCCGTTGGCGAACCGTAGTAATCGACCATCACGTGGTCCAGGATACCCGTATGCGCGCGGCCGGTACGCACTTTGGCCAAGTCGGCCTTCAGTGTTTCCAGCGACTTCGTCATGCGTTCCTGGGTACTTTTTTTAACGTCAGCTAAGGACATGCTGCTCTCCCGTATTAGGACGCCTGTCAAAACCTACTGCGCGTCGGTATAGGCGGCCTGCGATGCTCACCGTACCTTCGTACGGTTGCGCTTCTCAGCCACCTCTCCCTTCCGCTCGCTACGGTTTTGTCAGACGTTGTTAGTGATAATTAATCTTAAAATTGCATCTTATTTACACGTGCACCAAGGTGCCTTCATCTTCGCCCATGATGACGCGCATCAGTGCGCCTGGTTTGGTGATCGAAAACACCTTGATCGGCAGTTTCTGGTCGCGGCACAGGGCGAATGCGGTGGCATCCATCACTTGCAGGTGCTTGGAGATGGCGTCGTCGAACGTAATCGTGTGGAACAGGGTGGCGTTCGGATCCTTCTTCGGATCGGCCGTGTAGACGCCGTCAACCTTGGTGGCTTTCAGGACAATTTCGGCGCTGATCTCGGAACCGCGCAGGGCAGCTGCCGTATCGGTGGTGAAGAACGGATTGCCGGTACCGGCGGCGAAGACGACAACTTTACCTTCTTCCAGGTATTGCAGGGCTTTCGGGCGGACGTACGGCTCGACAACTTGCTCGATGCCGATGGCCGACATGACGCGCGCGGTGATGCCCACGTGGCGCATGGCATCGGCCAGGGCCAGTGCGTTCATCACCGTGGCAAGCATGCCCATGTAGTCGGCGGTGGCACGGTCCATGCCTTGCGCGCCGGGCGCTACGCCACGGAAGATATTGCCGCCGCCAATCACGATTGCCAGTTCCACACCCAACTTTGCCACCTCGGCCACATCGGCCACCATGCGCTCGATCGTGGCGCGGTTGATGCCGTAGGGATCATCGCCCATCAGGGCTTCGCCGGACAACTTGAGGAGGACGCGCTTGTAGGCTGGTTTTGACATGAGCTGGGGCTCCATAAATGAGATTATTCGAGTATGACATGGCGCAGCGCCTTGCAGCGCCGGATAGGCGCGCGGGCTGCCCATGCTTGCGCCCGGCACGACAGGTGCGGGCGGGCCAAAAAAACGGGCCTCTCGGCCCGCTTTACTTACGCTCCCTGGGAGGCAGCGATCTGTGCTGCGACTTCTGCTGCGAAGTCGTCTTGCTTCTTCTCAATGCCCTCGCCCACGACGTACATGGCGAAACCTTTGACACTGGTGTTAGCCGCCTTCAGCATTTGCTCAACCGACAGCTTGTCGTTTTTCACGAAAGCCTGGTTCAGCAGGGAAACTTCTTTCAGGTACTTCTGTACGGAACCTTCCAGGCGCTTGGCCAGGATTTCCGCCGATTGCGCTGGCTTGCCTTCTGCAGCCGCTTTCACTGCGTCTTCTTCGGCTTTCAGTTGTGCAACCGAACGCTCTTTTTCGATCAGTTCCGCAGGAACTTCGCTCGAAGACAAGGACACTGGCTTCATTGCAGCGATGTGCATGGCCACGTCTTTACCAACTTGCTCATCGGCACCGTCGAATTCGACGATCACGCCAATGCGCGCGCCGTGCAGGTACGACGCCAGCTTGTTGCTGGTTTCGAAACGCTGGAAGCGGCGGATGGTCATGTTTTCGCCGATTTTGCCGATCAGGGCAGCGCGCACTTCATCCAGGGTCTTGCCATCGAGTGGCAGGGCCAGCAGGGCAGCTACGTCAGCCGGGTTGTGTTCTGCGACCAGACGGGCGGCATTGTTTGCCAGCGCCAGGAAGTCGTCGTTTTTCGCAACAAAGTCGGTTTCCGAGTTCACTTCGACCAGGGCGCCTACGCCATTGGCGATGTAGGTTGCCACTACGCCTTCAGCGGTGATGCGTGCCGATGCTTTCGATGCCTTGCCGCCCAGCTTGACGCGCAGGATCTCTTCCGCACGTGCCATGTCGCCATCGGCTTCGGTCAGTGCTTTTTTGCATTCCATCATTGGTGCGTCGGTTTTGCCGCGCAATTCGCCTACCATCGCTGCTGTAATCGCTGCCATGTGTTTCTCCTGATTCGGTGAGTCAATAGTCGCGGCCCGGGCTTGCGTCGCGCGCTTGCGCCTAGCCTGCATATTACTATCGTTTTTTTGTTAAAAAAAAGGGGGAGCTGCTGCCACCCCTTTCCCTTACTGCTGTGCTTACAAACAGCTATCTTGCGATAGCCTGGCCATTAAGCCTGTTCGTTAACTTCGACGAATTCGTCGCCAGCGGCTGCTTTAACCATTTCAATAACTTCGTTACCGGCAGCTGCACGGCCTTCGATGATTGCATCTGCAACACCGCGAGCGTACAACATGATGGCTTTCGAGGAGTCATCGTTACCAGGGATCACGAAGTTCACGCCTTCTGGGGAGTGGTTGGTATCGACAACGCCGATGACCGGGATACCCAGTTTAGCTGCTTCGGTGATCGCGCCTTTGTGGTAGCCGACGTCGACGACGAAGATTGCGTCAGGAATGCCGCCCATATCCTTGATGCCGCCGATCGATTTTTGCAGCTTGATCATTTCGCGGGAGAACATCAGCGCTTCTTTTTTCGACAGCTTCTCAACCGAACCGTCTTCGACCATCGCTTCCATGTCCTTCAGGCGCTTGATCGAGGTTTTGATCGTCTTGAAGTTGGTCAGCATACCGCCCAACCAACGTTGATCAACGAAAGGCACGCCAGCGCGTTGTGCTTCAGCAGCGATGATTTCGCGCGCTTGACGCTTGGTGCCAACCATCAGGATGGTGCCACGGTTTGCAGCCAGTTGACGCACGTGCTTCATTGCGTCCTGGTACATCGCCATGGTTTTTTCCAGGTTGATGATGTGGATCTTGTTGCGATGGCCGAAGATGAACGGTGCCATTTTTGGATTCCAAAAACGGGTTTGGTGACCAAAGTGGACACCGGCTTCCAGCATTTCGCGCATTGTTACGGACATTATTAACTCCAGGGTTGGGTCTGGAATCCGATCAGTCACCATACAGGCACCCTTGTCGACCGGATTCGCGTGTTTATATAAATTAAAGACACTGTTTTACTGCATTGCTCAAAAGGGAATTCAAGCAACCCGGGATTCTACACCGAAATGGCCGCTGCATCAAGTGTGCGCTGCAAATCGCGCGCAGGTGGAAAACACCCGGCGCACCAGCTTGGTGCAATCGGAGGCGGCGCCGTCCTTTCATCCACAAATCCCCCTCGGCCATAGGAAGGAGGCGGCGGATTCAGGGCGCCTCGTTTATAATTTCGACATATTTGCAGACTTTCCCCACTCAGCGGGCATCGTCTGTGCTTTTCACCCGAATATCTTGCAGATTGCGAATCACACCATGTCCACCATCCGTATCAATAGCGCCGCCGACATCGAAGGCATGCGCGTCGCCGGCAAGCTCGGCGCCGAAGTACTCGACTACATCACGCCTTTCGTCAAGGTCGGCGTCACGACGGGTGAACTGGACCGCCTGTGCCACGAATACATGCTCAACGTGCAAGGCACCATCCCCGCCCCGCTGAACTATTGCCCTCCTGGCTACACGCCCTACCCGAAAGCCATCTGCACTTCCGTCAACGACGTCATCTGCCACGGCATTCCCGGCGACAAGGTCCTGAAAAGCGGCGACTCCGTCAACCTCGACATCACCGTCATCAAGGATGGCTACCACGGCGACAACAGCCGCATGTACCTCGTCGGCACGCCGACCATCCTGGCCAAGCGCCTGTCGGAAATCACCTACGAATGCATGTGGCTGGGCATCGCCCAGATCAAGCCGGGCGCCCACCTGGGCGATATCGGTCATGCCATCCAGCAACATGCGGAAAAAGCCGGCTACAGCGTGGTGCGCGAATTCTGCGGCCATGGCATCGGCAAGGTCTTCCACGAAGAACCGCAAGTATTGCACTACGGCAAGCCAGGCACGCTGGAACGCCTGGAAGCGGGCATGATCTTTACCGTCGAACCGATGATCAACGCGGGCCGGCGCGAGATTCGCGAAATGAACGACGGCTGGACCATCAAAACCAAGGACCGCAGCCTGTCGGCGCAGTGGGAACACACGGTGCTGGTGACGGATGCGGGCTATGAAGTGCTGACCGTCTCGCCAGGCATGCCGCCAGCGCCGGCCTTGATCCTGAGCAAGGCCTGATTTCAACGCCTGATTCTTTAATCACACGCACCGCCACCCAGGGCCCAGATGAAAAAGCAAATTCAGGAACAGCTGAAACAGCAACTGAAAGCCGACCGCCAGGTCGTCGTCGCCGCCTTCCAGGCCGACGGCAAGCCCGAAAAACTGCTGCGCAGCTTGCGCCACAGCGTCGATGGCGCGCTGGCGCGTGCCTGGCAGGAAGCCGGATTACCTCCCGGCACGGCCCTGGTGGGCGTGGGCGGCTACGGCCGCGGCGAACTATTTCCGTATTCCGACGTCGACCTGCTGATCTTGCTGCAGGAAGCGCCGGACGCGGCCGCGCAGGAAAAGCTCGAAGAACTGGTGCAGTTGCTGTGGGACCTGGGCCTGGAAATTGGCCACAGCATCCGCACCGTCGATGAATGCATGGTCGAATCGAAGGCCGATATCACCGTGCAGACCAGCCTGCTCGAAGCGCGCCTGGTGTGCGGCAACGCGGAGCTGTTCGCGCAATTGCAGCAGCGCTACGCGGCGGCGATGGATCCGCAAGCATTTTTCCAGGCAAAAACGGCGGAAATGCGCCAGCGCCACGCCAAATATGAAGATACGGCCTTCAGCCTGGAACCCAATTGCAAGGAAAGCCCGGGCGGCCTGCGCGACTTGCAGGTGATCCTGTGGGTGGCCAAGGCGGCCGGCCTGGCCAATTCCTGGCGCACCCTGGCCACGGGCGGCCTGATCACCCTGACGGAAGCGCGCCAGCTGATGGAAAAGGAGCGCGCCTTCAAGGATATCCGCGTGCGCCTGCACCTGCATGCGGGCCGGCGCGAAGACCGCCTGGTGTTCGACGTGCAGACGGCGATCGCCGAATCGCTGGGCTTGCAGGCCACGGGCAGCGGGCCGCACATGCGCCGCGCCAGCGAATACCTGATGCAGCGCTATTACTGGGCGGCCAAGACGGTGACCCAGCTCAACACGATCCTGCTGCAAAACATCGAAGCGCGGCTGTTTCCGCAAGACGATGTACCCGTGCCCATCAACGCGCGCTTCAATGAAGTCAATGGCTTGATCGATATCAGTGCCGACGATACGTTTGAGCAGCATCCGTCGGCCATGCTGGAAATTTTCGTCCTGATGACGGAGCGCACGGCCCTGAAGGGCATGACTTCGCGCGCCACGCGGGCCCTGTGGCACGCGCGCTTCAAGATCGACGCCGCCTTCCGCCAGGATCCGGCCAACCGCGCCCTCTTCCTGCGCATCATGCAAGCCCCGGTCGGCATCATCCACGCGCTGCGGCGCATGAACGAAATGAGCGTCCTGGGGCGCTACCTGCCCAATTTCCGCCGCATCGTGGGCCAGATGCAGCACGATCTGTTCCACGTGTACACGGTCGACCAGCACATTTTGATGGTGGTGCGCAATATGCGCCGCTTCACCATGAGCGAACACGCGCACGAATACCCGTTCTGCAGCCAGCTGATGGCCAATTTCTCGCAACCGTGGCTGCTGTACGTGGCCGCCTTGTACCACGATATCGCCAAGGGCCGCGGCGGCGACCATTCCAAGCTGGGCGTGGCCGACGCCACCCAGTTCTGCCAGGACCACGGCCTGTCGTTGGATGAAACGGAACTGGTGGCTTTCCTGGTGGAAAATCACCTGACCATGTCGCAAGTGGCGCAAAAGCAGGATCTGTCCGATCCCGACGTCATCGCTGCCTTTGCGAAAGTGGTCAAGGACGAGCGCCACCTGACGGGGCTGTATTTGCTGACGGTGGCCGATATCCGCGGCACCAGCCCGAAAGTGTGGAACGCCTGGAAAGGCAAGTTGCTCGAAGACCTGTACAAGATCACCTTGCGCGTGCTGGGGGGCGAGCCGCACACGGCTGACCGCGAACTGAAAAACCGCCAGCAGGAAGCGCTGGCCACCCTGCGCCTGTACGGCTTGCCGCCGGATGCGCACCTAAAACTGTGGCAGCAGCTGGACGTGGCGTACTTCCTGCGCCATGACGCCTCCGACATCGCCTGGCAGACGCGCTCGCTGTATGACAAGCTCGACAGCAAGTTGCCGGTGGTAAAATGCCGGCTGGCGCCCATCGGCGAAGGCTTGCAGGTGGCCGTCTACGTGCCCGACCAGCCCGACCTGTTCGCGCGCATCTGCAGCTATTTCGACCGCAAGAACTTCAGCATCCTCGACGCGAAGATCCACACGACCAAAAATGGCTATGCGCTCGACACGTTCCTCGTCACCGAGCAGAACTTTGCCAAGAGCTACCGCGACATCATCAGCCTGATCGAGCATGAGCTGGGCGAGCTGCTGCAGTCGCAGGCGCCGCTGCCGCCGCCGGGCAAGGGCCGGCTGTCGCGCCTGTCGCGCACCTTTCCGTTCCAGCCGACGGTGGATTTGCGGCCCGACGAAAAGGGTCAGTATTACTTGCTGTCGGTGGCCGCCAACGACCGCACGGGCTTGCTGTACACGATCGCCAATGTGCTGACCAAGTACCGCATCAACCTGCATACGGCCAAGATCATGACCCTGGGCGAGCGGGTCGAAGACGTCTTCCTCGTCGACGGCCCCGCGCTCAACAATGCCCGCAACCAGATATTGCTGGAAACCGATTTACTCGATGCGCTGAAGGTATGAACTTCCCGCGCAGCGCCTACCCTTACTGAAACTGAAACAACATGACCGAAGAATTATTACGCTTGTCCAAACGCATGTCCGAACTGGGCCTTTCCTCGCGCCGCGAAGCCGATGAATGGATCGCGCGCGGCTGGGTCCGCGTGGACGGCAAAGTGGTATCCGAACTGGGCAGCAAGGTCTATCCCAGCCAGAAAGTCACCGTGGAACGCCAGGCGGCGGCCGAGCAGTCGAAGCGCGTGACCGTGCTGATCAATAAACCGATGGGTTACGTCAGCGGCCAGGCCGAAGATGGCTACACACCGGCCGTGGCCCTGATCAAGGCCGAGAACCGCTGGGCGGAAGACCGCAGCCCGGAACAGTTCCATCCCACGCAGCTGCGCAGCCTGGTGGCCGCTGGCCGCCTGGACATCGATTCCGTGGGCTTGCTGGTACTGACCCAGGACGGCCGCGTGGCCAAGCAATTGATCGGCCACGATACCGACATCGACAAGGAATACCTGGTGCGCGTGAGCTACACCAAGGGCGACACCCTGCCCGAGAGCGAATTGAAAAAGCTCAACCACGGCTTGTGGCTCGATGGCAAGCCTTTGCTGCCGGCCAAGGTGCGCTGGCAGAATGAAGATCAACTGAGCTTTACCTTGCGCGAAGGCAAGAAGCGCCAGATCCGCCGCATGTGCGAAGCTGTCGGCCTGAAAGTGCTGGGACTGAAACGCGTACGCATCGGCAAGGTCAAGCTGGGCGACCTGCCGACGGGCCAATGGCGCTACCTGAGCGCGGACGAACAGTTTTAAACACGCCAGCGCAACACGGCATGCCGCTCGGCATGCCCGCCCATGCCACCTGCAGGAATATGGTGTCATAAGGTTAATTATTGTGATTTAGTTAGCAAATATTGCTCTAAACCTATACACTCTCCCCCATCAGAACATAAGAGATACGCCGTCGTGAACGATCCCATTCCCACTCCCAATCCCCTGCGCAAGGGCGCGCCCAGCCTGGCCGACGTGGCCGAGCCAATGGCGCCCGGCACCATGCCGCACCACATGAGCGATCCGTGGGATATCGGCGAAACCCTGTGCAGCCTGGCCGATAACGGCGGCGCCATTTCCATCTATCCCAGCGGTGGTGAAGAGGTTATCATGGCGCGCATCTTGTCGGTTGACGACGACCTGCCGCAATTCGTACTGGAACTCAATGAAGGTGCCACCTTGCCCCCGGGCGGCGCCACGTTTGTCTCGTGGGTACAAAGCGCCAAGCTGCAATTTACCATCAATGGCGAGTGGCAAGCCTATCCCGAGCGGCCAAACGTCTACCTGACGAATTTCCCCAGCCATTGCCTGGTGCTGGAACGGCGCGAATCGGCGCGCCTGGAAACGCCGCTGGGCGTGTACTACCTGGCCGCCTTCGTGCTCGAAGGCCGTCCATACGAATTGCAACTGTATGATTTCTCGGCCGGCGGCATCGGCATGCGCGCCCATCCGCGCGATACGGTGGGCCTGTACGTGGGCCGCAAGCTGTCGCGCGTGCGGCTGGAACTGGGGCCGAGCAAGGTCATGATCGCCGACCTGGAAATCCGCCTGTCGCGCACCTTCCGCTCGTTTTTGCTGGGCGAACAGGTGCAGATCGGCTGCCGCTTCCTGAACCTGTCGGATGCCATGCAGGATGAATTGAAGGTGCTGCTCGATAACATGGGCAGCAACCGCAAGGTGCGCTGACCTGCGCCGGCATAAAAAATGGCCGCCCAGCTGATGCTGCGCGGCCATTTTTGTACCGATCAAGTGCCGAGGTGCCGCTTAATCGTCGTCGTTTGGATCCAAATCCGGAAACATCACGTCCGTGTAACCGAATTGCGTAAAATCAACGATGCGCATCGGATACAGAATGCCATGCAAGTGGTCCACTTCATGCTGCACCACGCGCGCATGGAAGCCGTCGCAGTCGCGGCTGATGGGCTGGCCGAACTGGTCCACGCCTTCATAGTGCAGCTCGCTCCAGCGCGGCACGCTGCCGCGCAGGCCGGGCACGGACAAACAGCCTTCGAAGCCCTCTTCCTTGCGCTCCGTCAAAGGCGTCAGCACGGGATTGATCAGCACGGTTTCGGGTACTTGCGGTGCGTCAGGATAGCGCACATTGTGCTTGAAGCCATAGATCACCACCTGCAGGTTGACGCCGATCTGCGGCGCGGCCAGGCCGGCGCCATTGGCCGCGTGCATGGTGTCGAACATGTCGGCGATCAGCGCATGCAATTCGGGCGTATCGAATTCGCGCACGGGCTCGGCCATCCGCAGCAAGCGCGGATCGCCCATCTTCAGAATGGAGCGTACGGTCATTTTTTTTCCTGGTTCACTTGCATCTGATCGAGATACGCACGGAAAGCGGCACCCGTTTCCGGATGCTTGAGGCCCATCGCCATGGTGGCCTTCAGGTAACCGAGCTTGGAGCCGCAATCGTAGCGCTGGCCCGCGTAGCGGTAGGCCAGCACGCGCTCTTCGCGCATCAGGGCGGCGATGCCATCGGTCAACTGGATTTCGCCACCGGCGCCCGTGCCGATGTTTTCCAGGTGGTCGAAGATGCGGCTGGTCAACACATAGCGGCCCACCACGGCCAGGGTCGATGGTGCCTCTTCCGGCGCCGGCTTTTCCACGATGGCCGAAACCAGTTCCAGGTCAGGCTGATAATGCTGGGCGCTGACGATGCCGTACTGCCGGGTTTCCGCGCGCGGCACATCCTGCACCGCCAGCAGCGAGCAATTTTCATACTGGAAGACATCGGCCATTTGCGCCAGCACGGGACGCACGCCAGCCTCCACATCCATGAAATCGTCGGCCAGCAGCACGGCAAACGGCTCGTCGCCGATCACCGGACGGGCACACAGCACGGCGTGGCCCAGGCCCAGTGGCGCCGACTGGCGGATATAAATACAGTTGATGTGCTTAGGAATGACGTTTTGCACCATCTCCAGCAACTGGCGCTTGCCGGCCGCTTCCAGTTCTGTTTCCAGTTCATAAGCCGTATCAAAATGGTCTTCGATGGCGCGCTTGTTGCGGCCCGTGATGAAGATCATTTCCGTGATGCCGGCCGCCACGGCCTCTTCCACCGCATACTGGATCAGCGGCTTGTCGACGATGGGCAGCATTTCCTTCGGTTGCGCCTTGGTCGCAGGCAAGAATCGGCTGCCCAGGCCGGCGACGGGAAAGACTGCTTTTCTGATTTTTTTCATGGGTCTGTCTGCAAAATATTAATGAATACCGATGACCATGGATCATTAGCGCGTTATTCTTGTGCCAGCAAGGCCATCAAGCCAGCCTCGTCGAGCACGGCCACGCCCAGTTCCTGGGCCTTGGCCAGCTTGCTGCCGGCGTCCGCGCCGGCCACCACGTAACTGGTTTTTTTCGACACGGAACCGCTGACCTTGCCACCGGCCGCCTCGATCAATGCAGCTGCATCGTCGCGGCCCATGCTGGGCAAGGTGCCCGTCAAGACAAAAGTCTTGCCGTCCAGCTTGCCGTCAGCGGCTGGCATTTCAGGCAATTGTGACAGTAATTCATGGCGCAAGCCGTCCAATTGACCGAGCAGCGCGACATTGGCATCCATCGCCAGCCAGGCAGCCAGCGCTTCGGCCACGGCGGCGGGCAAGCCAGCATGAAAACTGGCGCCTTGCGCCGCCAAGCTGGCCAGGGTCACGCCCCGCTCCACCAGCTGCTTGCTGCGCGGCTCGGTCAGCTTGGGGATGCCCAATGCGGCCAGCAGTTTGGTTTGTTCCAGCTGCGTGCGCAGCTTGGCGCTGGGTGCATGTTCGCCTTGCGGCGTGACGCCGGCGTCGAGCAAGGCCTGCAAGGCTTGCTGGTTTTTTTCTTCGGCAAAGAAATCGGCGATCGATTCGGCCACCGTGCCGCCGATATCGGGCAACACGCGCAGCAGGGCCGCTGGCGCATGGCGCACGTATTCCAGCTTACCCAGCCATTCGGCCAGGGTCTTGGCCGTCGATTCGCCCACGTGGCGGATGCCTAGCGCAAACAGGAATCGTTCAAGCGGCGGCCGCTTGCTCGCTTCTATGCCCGCCAGCAAGTTTTCCGCCCATTTGGTGGGAATCTTGCCTTGTTGCACTGTTTCCGGTGTGGAACCATCGCGCTCATCGGCGCGCACTTTCATTTCCAGCAGTTTATCCAGGCTCAGGCTGTACAGATCGGCCAGGCCATGCACGTATTCCAGTTCGACCAGGGTATCGATATAACGTTCGCCCAGTCCCTCGATATCCATCATGCGCCGCCCGGCAAAGTGGCGGAACGCTTCCTTGCGCTGGGCCGAGCAGAACAGGCCGCCCGAGCAGCGGGCGATCGCCTCGCCTTCTTCGCGCACCACGTGCGAGCCGCAAACCGGACAGGTAGTACGCATGACGAAAGGCTCGCTACCTTCTGGACGCTTGTCGGGTAACATTGCCAGCACTTCCGGGATCACGTCGCCGGCGCGGCGCACGATCACCGTATCGCCAACGCGAATATCCTTGCGCTGAACCTCGCCCTCGTTATGCAGCGTAGCATTGGTCACCGTCACGCCGCCCACGGAAACGGGTGCCAGACGTGCCACGGGCGTCATGGCGCCCGTGCGGCCCACCTGGATATCGATGCCCAGCACTACCGTCAGCGCCTCTTCGGCGGGAAACTTGTGCGCCAGCGCAAAGCGCGGCGCGCGCGAGACAAAGCCCAGCTCTTGCTGGTCTTCGCTGCGGTTCACCTTGTAGACCACGCCATCGATTTCGTAGGGCAAGTCGGAGCGCCGCGCGCCGATATCACTGTAGTAATCCAGCAAGCCCTGGGCGCCCAGCACCACACGGCGCTCGGACGAGACGGGAATGCCCAAGATCACGTACCAGTCCAGCAAGGCCGAATGGGATACCGGCATGGCGGCGCCATCGAGAGCGCCGATGCCGTAGGCATAGAAGCGCAGCTTGCGCTGGGCCGTGATGCGCGAATCGAGCTGGCGCAGGCTACCGGCAGCCGCGTTGCGGGGATTCGCAAATTCCTTCTGGCCCGCCTCGCGCTGGCGTGTGTTCAGGCGGGCGAAGTCCGCCTTGAACATCATCACTTCGCCGCGCACATCGAGCAGCGCCGGCACAGCTTGACCATGCGTGCCATGCAGGCGCAGGGGGATGCCGGCAATGGTGCGGATATTGGCCGTCACGTCTTCACCCGTGGCGCCATCGCCGCGCGTAGCGGCCTGCACGAACAGGCCATTTTCATAGCGCAGATTGATGGCCAGGCCGTCAAATTTCACTTCGGCCGCATACGCGACTTCCTGCGCGTCCAGATCCAGGCCTTCGCGCACGCGGCGGTCGAAATTGAGGATATCGTCGTCGGTGAAACCATTATTTAGCGACAACATCGGCACCGTGTGCGTGACTTGCTCGAATTGCGGTAGCGGTGCCGCCCCCACGCGCAAGGTGGGCGAATCGGGCGCGCGCAGCTGGGGATGGGCTGCTTCCAGCGCCTGCAGTTCGGCAAACAGCTTGTCGTACTCGGCATCAGGAATGGTGGGATTGTCGAGCACGTGGTAGGCGTGCAGGTGCCGGTTCAGTTCGGCAGTCAATTCCAGGGCGCGCCGGGCGGCGCCCTGGGTGGTCAGATCAGTCATTATTACGCGATTCTTCAGCTAAATAAACGCAGCGCGCGGGTGGAACCGGCCGGAATGTCGGCCGCGTCCATTTCCTGGTAAAACTCTTGCACCTGGCCGGCGATCTCGGCCAGCGCCGCGTCCGACAATGCCTGGTTGTAATCGTCGACGATGGTCGCGTCCAGGCGCCCCACCAGTGCGCGGGCGCAGGCGATCATGGCGCCAAAGCCGTCGCGCGCGGGCGCCACGCATGGCACGTCGAGCAACAGGGTCAGGCGGGGCGTGGTTTGCTCGGCCAGGGTGACATTGGTCGACAGCGAGAACAGATGGCTGCCATCGCCGTCAGGCATGACGAAGCGGCCATCGGGACGCACGTCGAAGCCTTGTTTCTCCAGTGCAACGAGCAAGGTGGAAATGGCCCACGGCGCGCCGTTCGTGTGCAGGTTGACGCCCAGCTGCGCGTCATGGCCGGAGACGAAGCGGTGCAGAGTGCGCGCTTCGGCCATCACTTCCATCATGTCGGGCACTTCCGATTCGGCACCGATCTCGTCAGCCACACCGCGCAGACGCGTGACCAGTTCCGAGTATTCCAGTTCATTCAAGGCCGTGCTGCGGCTGGCCAGCTGCACGCCACCCTGCATCCTGGTATAGACACCGCCATGCGTGATCGGTTCCCAGTCGCCATTCACGTGCAAACCGATGAAGTGCACGGGCTTGTTGCCCACCAGGCGCAGGGTTTGCAGCACAGGCAGGATCTTGTCGCCGCGCACGGGCGCTTCCAGCGACAGGGGCAGCAGGCAATCGATCAGCGGGTCGACCAGGCTGGTCGCCTGTTCGCTGGCGGCGCTCACTTCCTGCACCGGCGCGGTAACGGGAGCGGCGGCTGGCGACGATTCTGTGGCTGCGGCGCCCAGCGAGGGTTCCGCATGCACGGGCGCGTCTGGGACAATGGCCGCTGGCGGCGCGCCGAACGACGGTTCAGCCTTGGCGGCGGGCGCCTTATCGAAACGCGGTTCCTGGCGCAGGACGGGTTCCTGGGCTGCGGTTGCGGGGGCATCGCCATCACGCATCAGCACGTCGTCGTGATCGGTGGAAAAGGCCCGCTCCACGCTTTTCTTGGCCTTGTATTCCTGCCATTTGTTGTAGGAGAAAACACCGACGATAAAGACGCCGCCGGCGCCGAACAAGGTAATTTGAAGGTCTGTCATGCTGCTTGTGCCTCAGTAGCAAAATTTGCGGCGGACTCCATGTCCACCGCCACGATGCGCGATACGCCCTGCTCCTGCATCGTCACACCGATCAATTGATGGGCCATTTCCATCGCAATCTTGTTATGCGAAATGAAAAGGAATTGGGTCTGCTCGGACATGCGCTTGACCATGCGGCAGAAGCGTTCCGTGTTCGAATCGTCCAGCGGCGCATCGACTTCGTCGAGCAGGCAGAACGGCGCCGGATTCAGGCGGAACATGGAAAACACCAATGCGGTCGCGGTCAGCGCTTTCTCTCCACCGGACAACAGGTGGATGGTGGCATTTTTCTTGCCAGGCGGCTGTGCCATGACTTGTACACCGGAATCGAGAATCTCGTCGCCCGTCATGGTCAGTCTGGCCTGGCCGCCGCCAAACAGGATGGGGAACAGCTCGGAAAAGTGGTGGTTGACCTTGTCGAACGTGTCTTGCAGTAAGTCGCGCGTTTCCTTGTCGATCTTGTGGATCGCGTCTTGCAGCGTGTTGATCGCTTCGGTCAGGTCGGCATTCTGGGCGTCGAGGAAATTCTTGCGCTCGGACGCCTGCGCCAGCTCGTCGAGCGCGGCCAGGTTGACGGCGCCCAGCGCCGTGATGGCATTGGTCAGGCGCGTCACTTCGCCCTGCAGGTACGATGGCCGCATGTCAGGATGCAATTTTTCGCTCAAGACAGCCTCATCGGCGCCCGACTCCAGCAGTTGCTGGGCAAATTGCTCCTGGTTCAGGCGCGCGGCCTGTTCCTTGAGCTGCATTTCCATGATCTTGTCGCGCTGTGGCTGCAAGCTGCGTTCCGATTGCGTGCGCGCATCTTCGGACAGGCGCAGCTGCTGCGTGATCTGGTCCAGTTCATGGCGCGCGTCCGCCAGCGCCCGCTCTTGCGTGGTGCGGCGCTCGAGCAAGTCCTGCAAGCCGTCGGCGGCGGCGCCGCTTTCCAGGTTCGCCAGTTCCAGCTGGCCCGCCTGCAAGCTTTCAGTCACCTGCTGCGCCTGCGTGCTGGCCGTGGCGATGTTGCGGCGCAACTCCTCGATCTTCGCGCGGTGGGATTTTTCCGCGTATTCCGTATCCTTGGCGTTGCGTTCCAGGTCGCGCAAGGCTTCGCGCGCTTCGGCCAGGCGCTGCTCCTTTTGCAAGAAGTCCGTATGGCCGTCTTCGTGCGCTTCCTGCAAGTTGCCCAGCTCCATGTCGAGCTGTTCGAATTTCTCTTCCGACTCCAGCTTGGTGTGCATCTGCTCGGCTTCCTGCGCGGCAATTTCGGCAAGATCGGCGCCGATCTGCGTGCTGCGCTGGTTGAAACGCGCTTCCACTTCCGACAGTTTGACCACGTCCAGCTGCAAAGTATGCACGGCAGACGTCAGCTGCTGTATGCGCAAGCGCAAGTCCGACAGATTGCGCGTCAAGTTGCCCACGGCCGCGTCGGCCCGCACGGAGCGGGCGCGCGCCTCTTCGGCCAGCAATTGCTGCGCGCGCAACTGTTTACCGATATTCTCGATTTCCTGCTGGCGGCCCAGCATGCCTTCCTGCTCAGAATCGGCCGCATAGAAGCGCACGCTGGACGCCGTGACCACGTGCCCAAGGCGCGTGACGAAATAGCCGCCCGGCGGCAATTTACTGCGTTCGGCCAGTGCTTCTGCCGCGTCTTCCACGGCGTAGGCGTTGTACAGCCAATCCTGCAGCAAGCCGCGTAAACCTGGATCGTTGAGTTTGAGCAAGTTCAGGAACGGTTTCAGGCCGGCCACTTCCGGCACTGGCAACGGCGCCACGCTGGACGGCGCGTACAGGGCCAGCTTGGCCGGTGGCGCGTCGGCAAAGAAAGCCTTGGCCCAGTCGATATTCGACAATTGCAAGGCCGACGTGCGCTCGCGCAGGATCGATTCCATGGCCGCTTCCCAACCCGCCTCGATCTGCAGCTTTTGCCACAGGCGCGGCAAGGTGTCGAGTTCGTGCTTTTTCAGCCATGGCTGGACCTTGCCCTGCGTCTGCACCCGTTCCTGCAATTGTTTCAATGCGGAAAGGCGCGCTTCGAGCTGGGCGTTGGCGGCAGTCTCGGCATTGACCTGCGTTTGCGCCTCTTGGCGTTCCTGCTCCAGCTTGGGCTGCTGCTCGAGCGCCTCTTCCAGGTAAAAACCCTGCTCTTCCAGCGTCTGCTGCTTTTCTTCCAGCTGCAGTTTCAGGTTTTCCAGGTGGCTGCTGTCGGGCAAGCTCAGACTGTTCTTTTCCTGCTGCAGGCGCTCGCGGCGCGTCAAGAGGCTGGCCAGGATGTTCGAGGCGTTGCGCTGGTGCGCCGATTCCAGCTCCAGCTGCTGCTGGGCCTGCATGATCTTCGCACGCGATTCCGTGCTCTTGTGCTGGGCGGCGCGCCAGGCGGCGTCCAGTTCGGGCAACTGCTCGCCCTTTTGCTCGGCCATCATTTGCGATTGTTCAACCTTCGCGGCCAGCTCTTCGAGGTGGAATTGCGCTTCCTCGATCTGTTCCTGGTACTCGCTGCCTTGGCTGCTCCACTGGTCGCGCTGGGCCGTCAAGGTGGCCAGTTGCGCCTGCAGGCGCGCACGCGACTCGATGACGAACTTGATCTGCGCTTCCAGGCTGCCGATTTCCGCATTCGTCTGGTACAGGTGGCCTTGCGCCGTGTGCAGGCGGTCGCCCACGGCAAAGTGCGCCTGGCGCATCTGTTCCAGGGTCAGCTCCACGTTGCGCAGCTTGGCCGTCTGCTCTTCCAGGTCCGTTTGCGCCTGCTCGACTTCGCGGAAATAGCGCGTCTGCTCGTTTTGCGCCTCGTTCTTGCGCAGCAGCCACAACAGTTTCTGTTTTTCTTCCTGGTCCGCCTGCAAGGCGTGGAAACGCGTGGCCACGGCCGCCTGCGCTTCGAGTTTTTCCAGGTTGGCGTTCAGTTCGCGCAGGATGTCTTCCACGCGCAGCAAGTTTTCGCGCGTATCCTGCAGGCGGTTTTCCGTCTCGCGGCGGCGTTCCTTGTATTTCGACACACCGGCCGCTTCCTCGAGGAAGATGCGCAATTCTTCGGGGCGCGATTCGATGATGCGCGAAATCATGCCCTGGCCGATGATGGCGTAGGCGCGCGGACCCAGGCCCGTGCCGAGGAAAATATCCTGGATGTCGCGCCGGCGCACAGGCTGGCCATTGATGTAATAGGTGGAGGTGCCGTCGCGCGTCAGCGTGCGCTTGACGGCGATCTCGGCGTACTGGCCCCACTGGCCCGAAGCCTTGCCATCGTTGTTGTCGAACACCAGCTCCACGGAAGCGCGCCCGGCCGGTTTGCGGTGCGTGGAACCATTGAAAATGACGTCCTGCATCGATTCGCCGCGCAATTCGGACGCTTTCGACTCGCCCAGCACCCAGCGCACGGCGTCGATGATGTTCGACTTGCCGCAGCCATTCGGCCCGACCACGCCCACCAGCTGGCCTGGCACCTGGAAATTGGTGGGATCGACGAAAGACTTAAATCCCGACAACTTGATGGAAGAGAGACGCACGTGTTTTAGAGTTCCTGGCCTATACTGGCGTTTGAATTATGGATGAACCCGCTGCATATTGCGCTCATGCTCACAATCGCGGCGGCAGTCTGGCCACGCACCGCAGAAAAGTGGCTGATCATACCCGAATCATAGCCGCATCATAGCATTTCCTGCTGCTTTTCTGGCCAAAAAACAGCAGCTCCAGGCACGTCCTGGCGCCCGCTCACAGGGCTGGGCGCCCATCTTGCGCCAGTTTCCAGTCTTCACGGGAAAAAACGCGCTCATGGCCGGACAGCACCATGGCCAGTTTCTGCAGCCAGCGCTCGGTCGGCATCGGCTCGGCCTTGAAGCTGAGCGCCACCATCAACACCAGGCTGGTCAGGGCCAACGCATGGCTGACGGCAATATTCACGGCGCCGCGGGCATTCCACATGAAACCTTGCGCCACTGCCAGACCCAGCACGCAGCCGCTGACCGCTTCGGACACGCTGTGCGCATGCACGACGACGCGCGAAATAGCCACCAGCACGGCAAACGCCACGCCAGCCATGACGCCCGCATGGCGCCAGCGCAGCGCGGCCCGCTGCAGCAAGACATACAGCAGGACGGGAAAGACGGCGCCGGCACGCATGGCATGACCGCTGAAACCGGTAAAGTCGAGGCTGCTGCTGCCCACGCCCCAGCTCATGAAGGCCAGCTTCGACAGCACCACCAGCGCCAGGCCGCCGCCGTACCACAGGCTCCAGCTGAGCACCAGCTTCCACTGGCGCGACACCAGCAGCCACAGGGCAATCGCCACGCCTGCCGGCCCCATCAGGGACATGTCGGCCGCAAAAGAAACTCCATTCCACCAAATCATCGTGCCAGTACTTATTTCATGATCAGCTTGCACTATGCCATGACTGGCCCCTGTTTCGCGCGGCTTTTGATGCGCAGCAGCAAAGAATTACATTCCATTACAAAATTTCAACAAGAACACTCCTGCCCTGCCAGCCCAGCGGCTCAGATATTCGTCAGGCGCCTGCCCTTCGGCGGCGCAAAGTCGCGAATCGAATCGATCAAGCCCACGTCCAGCGCCTGGTCGGCCGTCAGGTGCAGGTCGGAGTAGGCGTGCACCAGCCACTGCTCTTGCGTCAGCTTGACGTGGCTGCGCAGGATGCGTTCGGTGCGCATGTCGTCGGCACGCAAGCCTTCGACGATAATGCTGAGCGCGTCGGGCCGCGAACCGGGCGATGCCGTCGCGTGCGACTTGTGCACCATGAAACGGGCCGTATCGCTGGCATGGCGCTGCCGCCCCGATAAAAACAGGGTCACGGCAATGGACGCCACGGCGCCCGCGTTATAGGTGATGATGTCGAGCGGCAACTTGGTCAGGAAGTTGTACAGACAGATGCCATCGCTGACATAGCCGCCGTTCGACTGGATCAGAATGTGCGCGGTGGTGAGCTTGTCTTCGGTGATGTCGGCCACGGCGTCGAAGACGCGCCGCACCATGTCGCTGTTGACGTCACCCGAGAGAGTGAAGTAACCATGCTGCTCGGTGTTGTTTTGCGTATCGTCCATGGCATGTACCCGCAAGAAAAACCAGAACTTCATCATAGCAAATTGGCGCACTGGAGGGCGTTCTCTTGCCGTTGCCAGCCCCGCAAACAGGCGCTTTTTCACACCTTTTGCCACACCTGAACAACGACTTTACAGATTGACAGAATACCCCTGCTGGCATATATTCCTCACACTTGATCGGGAGAGGGCAATCCAGCGTTGCCGCCGAAGGGGCACTACCCAAAAACTCTCAGGCAAAAGGACCGATCAGGCGGACTGAAGTTGTTGCTTTGGCGACAACTCAGCTCAACTCTGGAGAGCGGCCGCGGCGTGATGCCGGCGGCCCACCGAAGGGGCGCACGGGGCAAGCTCCCGTAATCTCTCAGGTACAAAGGACAGGGGGGTCAGTGATCACGATGGATAGCCGTGTCGGCTCTCCGTATTCTGTGTTCTGTTAACTTCCCCTTTACCTTCGTCCCGAGGAATCCATGACGCTCAAAGCGACCCCACTCAATAACGCCCACCGTGCCCTCGGCGCCCGCATGGTCGATTTCGGCGGTTGGGACATGCCCGTCAACTACGGTTCGCAAATCGAAGAGCACAACGCCGTGCGCGGCGACGCCGGCATGTTCGACGTCTCGCATATGTGCGTGGTCGACATCGAGGGGCCAAACGTGCGCGCCTTCTTGCGCGGCTTGCTGGCCAATAACGTCGACAAGCTGCAAGTATCGGGCAAAGCGCTGTATTCGTGCATGCTCAATGCCGAAGGCACCGTCATCGATGACCTGATCGTCTACTTCTTCAACGAAAACTGGTTCCGCCTGGTCGTCAACGCGGGCACGGCCGAAAAAGACGTGGCCTGGATGCAGCAGCAAAACGCCGCCAGCAACAGCGGCTTGACGATTACCCAGCGCCGCGATGGCGGCGACGCCATGGCCCTGGTGGCCGTGCAGGGTCCGAACGCACGCGCCAAGGTGTGGCAGGTGCTGCCGGAAACGCAAACCGCTTCCGAAGCCATCAAGCCATTCAATGTCGTCATCGTCAAGGACACGGCATTCGGCGAAGTGATGCTGGCGCGCACCGGCTACACGGGCGAAGACGGTTTTGAAATCGGCGTGGCGGCAAGCCAGGTCGAAGCGCTGTGGAACGCCTTGGTAGCCGCTGGCGTCAAGCCGGCCGGCCTGGGCGCGCGCGACACCCTGCGCCTGGAAGCGGGCATGAATCTGTACGGCCAGGACATGGACGAAACGGTCAACCCGCTCGACGCCGGCCTGGCATGGACCATCGACCTCGTCAGCGAGCGTGATTTCATCGGCAAGGCAGCCTTGCTGGCGAAAGGCCAGAACGCGCAATTCGTGGGCCTGATCCTGCGCGAAAAAGGCGGCGTGCTGCGCGCGCACCAAAAAGTCATCATCGCCGGCAGCGAGCAAACAGGCGAAATCACCAGTGGCACCTTCAGCCCGACGATGCAGGAAGCAATTGCGCTGGCACGCGTGCCGAACGGCGTGAATGTAGGCGACAGCGTGCACGTGGAAATCCGCGGCAAGCAACTGGCCGCCTCCGTCGTCAAGCTGCCTTTCGTGCGTAACGGTAAAATCCTGGTTGCGTAAGCGTAGAGCCGCCCGCGAGACCGAACAAACATCATCAATACACAAATACACAAAACACTTACCATCTGGAGCCACACATGAACATTCCTGCAGACCTGAAGTACACCGCTTCCCACGAATGGGTACGCCTTGAAGCGGACGGCAGCATCACCGTTGGCATCACCGAATACGCGCAGGACGCCCTGGGCGACATCGTCTTCGTCGAACTGCCAACCGTGGGCAACAGCTACACCGCCGGCGACGACGCCGCCGTGGTGGAATCGGTGAAAGCAGCCAGCGACATCTACGCCCCCGTATCGGGTGAAGTCGTGGCCGTCAACGACGACGTCGTCAACTCGCCAGAGTCGATCAACGCCGATGCCTACGCCAACTGGCTGTTCAAGATCAAGCCAGCAGACGTGTCGGCCCTGGACGGCTTGCTCGACGCTGCCGCCTATGGCGCCACCACCAGCGCCTAATCGCGTTTGACTCACGGGCCGCGTTTGCGGCCCGTTTGCATTTCCCCCCGCCGCGCCTGCGCGCAGCATCCCGGTTTTTCAGTCTTTTTTGGCCTCTATATCATGACCCGCACCAGCCTGACCCAACTCGAAGCACGCGATGCCTTCATCGCCCGCCACATCGGCCCTTCCCACACCGAACAGCAAGCCATGCTGGCGACCCTCGGCTACCCATCGCGCGCCGCGCTGATCGACGCCCTGGTGCCCGCCAACATCCGCAACAAGGGCGCCCTGCCACTGGGCGCGTACTCGCAGCCGATGCCGGAACAGGAAGCCTTGTCGCGCCTGAAAGCCATCGCCGGCAAGAACCAGGTGCTGAAGACCCTGATTGGCCAGGGCTATTACAATACCTTCACCCCTGGCGTCGTTTTGCGCAACATCTTTGAAAACCCCGCCTGGTACACGGCCTACACGCCTTACCAGCCCGAGATTTCGCAAGGCCGCCTGGAAGCCATTCTGAACTTCCAGCAAGTCATCACCGACCTGACCGGCATGGGCATCTCGAACGCGTCGATGCTCGACGAAGGCACGGCCGCCGCCGAAGCGATGACCCTGATCCAGCGCGTGGGCAAGTCCAAATCGAACGTGCTGTATGTGGCCAATGACGTGCTGCCGCAAACGCTGGAAGTGGTGCAGACGCGCGCCCAGCCGATCGGCATCGACGTGCGCACCTTCGATCCCGCCGAAATCGAATCGCTGGATGCCTGCTTCGGCGTGCTGCTGCAATACCCTGGCGTCAACGGCGTGGTGCGCGACTACCGCGCCGGCGTGGAAAAACTGCATGCGAATGGCGCCATGGTCATCGTCGCGGCCGACTTGCTGGCCCTGACCATGCTCACGCCACCGGGCGAATGGGGCGCCGACGTCGTCGTCGGCAACAGCCAGCGCTTCGGCGTGCCGCTCGGCTTCGGCGGCCCGCACGCAGGCTATTTGTCCACGCGCGATGAATTCAAGCGCAATATGTCGGGCCGCCTGGTGGGCGTGACCGTCGATGCGCAAGGCAACAAGGCGTATCGTCTGGCCCTGCAAACGCGCGAACAGCATATCCGCCGCGAAAAAGCCACCTCGAACATCTGCACGGCGCAAGTGCTGCTGGCCGTGATGGCTTCGATGTACGCCGTCTACCACGGCCCAGCCGGCCTGCTGCAGATCGCCCAGCGCGTGCACCGCTTTACGGGCGTGCTGGCCGCCAACCTGCAAGCTCTGGGCCACAAGGTCGTCAACACTACCTACTTCGACACGCTGACCATCAACGTCGCGGATGCAGAAAAACTGCACGCCACGGCCGTCCGTCACGGCGTCAACCTGCGCAAGATCGACAGCACCCATGTCGGCCTGTCGCTCGATGAAACCACCACGCGCGACGATATCGCGCTGCTGTGGAGCGTATTTGCCGACGGCGTGGCCAATGCGCCAGCCGCCCCTGACCTGGACTTTGTTGAAGCTGGCGTCACCAGCGCCCTGCCGGCGCAGCTGGCACGCACAAGCGCCTACCTGACCCACCCCGTCTTCAACAGCTACCACTCGGAACACGAAATGCTGCGCTACCTGCGCAGCCTGGCCGACAAGGACCTGGCGCTGGACCGCACCATGATACCGCTGGGTTCCTGCACCATGAAGCTGAACGCGACGAGCGAAATGATCCCCGTCACCTGGCCGGAATTTTCCAACATCCACCCGTTCGCGCCGGACGCGCAAACCGTGGGTTACCGCGAGATGATTTCGCAGCTGGAAGAAATGCTGTGCGCGCTGACGGGCTACGCAGCCGTCTCGCTGCAGCCGAACGCCGGCTCGCAAGGCGAATACGCCGGTTTACTGGTGATCAAGGCCTACCATGAATCGCGCGGCGAAGGCCACCGCAACATCTGCCTGATCCCCTCGTCGGCGCACGGCACCAACCCCGCATCGGCCAATATGGTCGGCATGCAGGTCGTCGTCACCAGCTGCGACGCCAACGGCAACGTGGACCTGGCCGACCTGAAAGCGAAAGCGGAAAAACACAGCGCCAACCTAGCCTGCGTGATGGTCACCTACCCATCCACCCACGGCGTGTTTGAAGAAGGCATCCAGGAACTGTGCGACATCATCCACGCGCACGGCGGCCAGGTCTACATCGACGGCGCCAACATGAACGCGCTGGTCGGCGTGGCCGCCCCCGGGTCGTTTGGCGGCGACGTCTCGCACCTGAACCTGCATAAAACCTTCTGCATCCCGCACGGCGGTGGCGGTCCGGGCGTGGGCCCGATCGGCGTTGGCGCCCACCTGGCGAAATTCCTGCCGAATCAGCGCTCTTCCGGCTACCGGCGCGACGCGGCCGATGCGGGCATCGGCGCCGTCAGCGCCGCGCCATTCGGCTCGGCCAGCATCTTGCCGATTTCGTGGATGTACATCGCCATGATGGGTGCAGAAGGCTTGACGGCAGCGACCGAGACGGCGATTCTGGCAGCGAACTACATCGCGCGCCGCCTGGCGCCGCACTATCCGGTGCTGTACTCGGGCCACGACGGCCTGGTCGCGCACGAGTGCATCCTGGACCTGCGCCCGATCACGGACGCCACCGGCATCAGCAATGAAGACGTGGCCAAGCGCCTGATGGACTTCGGTTTCCATGCGCCAACCATGAGCTTCCCCGTGCCGGGCACCTTGATGATCGAGCCGACGGAAAGCGAATCGAAAGTCGAGATCGACCGCTTCATCGACGCCATGATCGCCATCCGCGCAGAAATCACCAAGGTCGCCAGCGGTGAATTCGACCACGACGACAACCCCTTGAAAAACGCGCCGCACACGGCGCAGGTGTTGATGTCGGACAACTGGGAACGCAAGTACAGCCGTGAAATTGCGGCCTACCCCGTCGCTTCTTTGCGCCAGCGCAAATACTGGCCACCGGTCGGCCGTGCCGACAACGTGTACGGCGACCGCAACCTGTTCTGCGGCTGCGCACCGATCAGCTCTTACGAAGAAGAGTAAACGCCATCAGCCCGGCTCGCCGGGCTGATGAAAATCAAAACGGCAGGCCACGCGGCCTGCCGTTTTTTTATGGCTGCAGTGACAGCGCCGGCAACGCAGCGGCATATCCTGCCGGACTCGCTGGCCATGACGCACGCTGCCTAACATTACGCTTCAGTAATGTTGACTTATTTTGCTTGACCTCGTCCGCATGCACTTTTATCATGCGCTCATTCTTAATTCTCGGAGTTACACGTGGGAACTTGTTCTAGTGACAGTAGTCGATCTTGTATCGACGATTAATCCCAGCAAGCCCGCGCACTCCCCTGCCGCGCCTTGCTGAGCAAGGCGCGGTGCCTGCGGCAATCACTTGCCGCAACACCTCCCCCTGATAATCGGCCAGACGGCCGGCTACTGACCCCGACCCGCGGTCCGGCATGATGCCTGGCCCGGCTACAAGTCTCGCCTGTCCTCCCTGTACGCACAGGAGACGGTGATGATCTGGTATCAAACTTTACAACGCGCCCCAAGGCTGCCCGCCCTGGCTCTGGGACTGCTGCTGGCCGCCCCCGATGCGCCCGCCGGCCGCCCCCTGGCCGTGGACGATGCCAGCATCGCTGCGCCCGGCAACTGCCAGCTGGAAAGCTGGCACGAAGGTGGCGCCGGCGCCTCGGCCAGCTGGGCCATGCCAGCTTGCAATGTCACGGGCAACTGGGAAGTGGCGCTGGGCGCCGCCTCCTTCGCCGAGGCTGGTAGCCGGCGCACGGCGAGCATACTGCAAGGCAAGACCATCCTGCGTCCGCTGGCCGATGACGGCTGGGGCCTGGGCCTGGTACTGGCACGGCAACAAGGCGCGCAAGCGTCCAGCAGCATCAATCTGCCGCTCAGCCTGGCTTGGCAAGGCCAGGATACCTTGCTGCATGCCAACCTCGGCGCTACCCGCAGCCGCCACGCCGGCCGCACGGACGCCACCTGGGGCCTGGCGCTGGAGCAGCAGCTCGACAGCGCTACCGCCTGGAGCGTGGAACGCTACGGCCAGCACGGCGCTGGCGGCGCCACGCAGCTGGGCTTGCGCCACAGCGTGCTGCCGGGCCGCCTGCAACTGGACGCCAGCTGGGGCCGCCGTCTGGGCGGCGCGCGCGAATGCATCTGGTCACTGGGTCTGGTCTGGAGCGGCGCGCCGCTGCAATAAGCGTCCGCCCTTGTCCCCTGCCGGCCCTGGCGCCGTTACCTCACAACACATTGATTGAAAGGAAGAGCCATGAATCTCTTCACCCGCCTGTTCGAATCGTTCCTGCGCAAGCGCCATACGGCCGGCCATTTCCGCCGCCGCGCCATGCCGCTGGAAAACAGCAGCGCCCGCCCCGTGCCCGACCACCTGGCGCGCCAGTTGCTGGGCGCCGCCCATGAAGACCTGTCCAGCGCACTGAACCGCCTGCATACGAGGCCGGGAGGTTTGCGTGATGCCGAGGCGCAAGTTATCGCCGCGCAAACGGGTCCCAACGAGGTCGAGCACGAAAAACCGCTGACCTGGTACCAGCATCTGTGGCTGTGCTACAAGAATCCGTTCAACCTGCTGCTGACGGTGCTGGCGATTGTTTCCTACCTGACAGAAGACCCGAAGGCGACCATCGTCATCGGCACCATGGTCATTTTATCGACCCTGCTGCGCTTCGTGCAGGAAGGCCGCTCGAACCGCGCCGCCGAGCGCCTCAAAGCCATGGTCAGCAACACGGCCACCGTGCTGCGCAACGGCCAGCAAACGGAGCTGCCGATCCGCCAACTGGTGCAGGGCGACATCATCGTGCTGTCGGCTGGCGACATGATTCCCGCCGATTGCCGCTTGCTCAGCGCAAAAGACCTGTTCGTCAGCCAGGCCGCCATGACGGGCGAATCGTTGCCAGTGGAGAAGATGGCCGAACTGGCCGACGGCAATGGAAAAGACCCCATGGAACTGGCCAATTTGTTGTTCATGGGCACGAATGTGATCTCCGGCGCAGCCACCGCGCTGGTGCTGGCCACCGGCAACCGCACGTATTTCGGCACCATTGCCACGCGCGTGACGGCCACCGAGCGCACGCCCACCGCCTTTGAAGCGGGCGTCAACAGCGTCAGCTGGCTGCTGATCCGCTTCGCCCTGGTGATGGCACCGCTGGTGTTCCTGATCAATGGCTGGACCAAGGGCGACTGGATGGAAGCGTTCTTGTTTGCCCTCTCGGTTGCCGTGGGCCTGACGCCGGAAATGCTGCCCATGATCGTCACCAGCACCCTGGCCAAGGGCGCCGTGAAACTGTCGAAAAAGAAAGTCGTCGTCAAGCGCCTGGACGCCATCCAGAACTTCGGCGCCATGGACGTGCTGTGCACGGACAAGACAGGCACCTTGACGCAGGACAAGATCGTGCTCGAACGCCATACCGACGTATTCGGCAAGCCATCCGATGAAGTGCTGCAGTTCGCTTTCCTGAACAGCCACTACCAGACGGGCCTGAAAAACCTGCTCGACCGCGCCGTGCTCGACCATGTTGAATTGCAAACGGAAATGCAACTGGCGCGCGACTATGTGAAAGTCGATGAAATCCCGTTCGATTTCGTGCGCCGCCGCATGTCCGTCGTCGTTTCCGAAAGGAACGACCACCACGAGCTGATCTGCAAGGGCGCTGTCGAGGAAATCCTCGCCGCCTGCAGCCATCTGCGCCTGGGCAACATGAATGTCCCACTCGACGCGGCCCTGCTCAAGAAGGTGCTGGAAACCACGCATGGCTTGAATGCAGAGGGACTACGCGTGGTGGCCGTTGCCGTCAAGGAAGTGCCGCCGCATAAAACCGTGTATGGCGTGGCCGATGAAGCGGCGCTGACCTTGATCGGCTATGTGGCCTTCCTCGATCCGCCGAAGGAATCGACGGCGCCCGCCCTGCGCGCCCTGGCGGAACACGGCGTGACGGTAAAGGTATTGACGGGGGACAACCATCTGGTGACGGCGAAGATTTGCCGCGAAGTGGGCCTGGCCGTGCATGGCGTGCTGCAAGGCCCGCAACTCGACGAAATGGACGACGCCACCCTGGCCAAAGCGGCCGAAGATAACACCGTGTTTGCCAAGCTCAGCCCGCTGCACAAGGAGCGCCTGGTGCGCGCCCTGCGCGGCAATGGCCATATCGTCGGCTTCATGGGCGACGGCATCAACGACGCACCGGCCCTGCGCGCGGCCGACATCGGCATTTCCGTCGATTCGGCCGTCGACATCGCCAAGGAAGCGGCCGACATCATCTTGCTGGAAAAGAGCCTGATGGTGCTGGAAGAAGGCGTGCTGGAAGGCCGGCGCACCTTCAGCAACATGCTCAAATACATCCGCATGACGGCCAGTTCGAACTTCGGCAATGTATTTTCCGTACTGGTGGCCAGCGCCTTCCTGCCATTCCTGCCGATGCTGCCGCTGCACTTGCTGGTGCAAAACCTGCTGTATGACGTGTCGCAGATCGCCATTCCCTTCGACAACGTCGATGCCGAAATGATCCAGCAGCCTTTGAGCTGGAACCCGCGCGACATCGGCCGTTTCATGGTGTTTTTCGGCCCCATCAGCTCGATCTTCGACATCAGCACCTTCATTTTGATGTGGCATGTGTTTGGCGCCAATACGCCCGAACAGCAGACCCTGTTCCAATCCGGCTGGTTTGTCGTCGGCTTGCTGACGCAGACCCTGATCGTGCACCTGATCCGCACGCCCAAGCTGCCCTTCATCGACAGCATCGCCTCCGTGCCCCTGCTGGTGGCCACCACAGCCATCATGGCCGTGGGCGTGTTCCTGCCGATGGGGCCGCTAGCCACTTACTTCAAGCTGCAAGCCTTGCCACTCGCCTATTTCCCGTGGCTGGTGGGCATCCTGGTGGGCTACACCCTGCTGACGACGCTGATGAAACGCACCTATCTGCGCAAATTCGGCTGGCAATAGTATGATGAAACGCTCTTTCCCCCATACAAGGCGCGCATGAGCGGCTCTCCCCTATCCAGGCGTACGCAGGCACTGCTGCTGTCGGCGCTGGTGTTTCCCGGCAGCGGGCATTTTTTATTGCAACGCAAGGCGCGCGGCTGCGTCTTCCTCGTGCCTGCGCTGATTGCGCTGCTGTTCGCCTTGCGCCAGATCATGGCACGTCTGGACCAGTTAATGGCACAGATCAATAGCGGCGCCCTGCCCCTCGACGTGCAACTGATCGTGGAAAGGGTCGATGCCCTGTCGGCCAGCGACGGCCCCGCCATGACGCTGGCCGTGGGCGTGCTGGCGGCATGCTGGATAGCCAGCCTGGTCGATACCTGGTTTCTCAAGCCATGACGCTGGATGCAGAGGCGCGCAATCAGCGCAATGAACGCAAAACACTGAAGGAACAGAAAATGCAGGCGCGCCGCGCGCAGCTGGCGCTTGCACGCCAGGATGATGGCGGGCCGCTGGCCTGGCGCGGCTGGTTCGACGGCTCCGCCCACCCGAATCCGGGCAAGCTGGGCATAGGCGCCCTGCTGCTGGGGCCGCATGGCGAGCGCATCGAAGTGAGCCAGGGTGCCGGTTACGGCAACAGCAGCGAAGCGGAATATGCGGCCCTGACGGCCGTGCTGCAGGCGGCGCTGGAGCTGCGTCCGCCGCCCACCCAATTGCTGCTGTACGGCGACAGCCAGGTGGTGATCAACGATGTGCTGGGAACGACACCGCTCGGCGCCAAGGGGCTGGAAGCGCAGCGGGCCAGCGTCGTGGCCCTGCTGCAACAATTAAATGCGGTGACACTGCGCTGGCTGCCACGCCACCGCAATGGCGAAGCGGACCGGCTGTCACAGCTGGCGATCACCGCCTGGGTGGCGGAAGATCCGCCACCGCTGGAAGATTAAGCGGCGCGGCCGATCCGCAAAGCATCTTTCTGCTCTTTCGCCGCTGGGCGCTGCATGCCCTTCAAGCCGCTGACGCTGGCCTGCTGGCCATGCAATTTGAACACGCTGACCACTTGCGCCAGATTGTGCGCCTGGTGCTGCATCGATTCGGCGGCAGCCGCCGACTCTTCCACCAGGGCCGCGTTTTGTTGCGTCACGGCATCCATCTGGCCGATGGCGCGGTTGATCTCGTCGATGCCCACGCTTTGCTCGCTGCTGGCGGCCGTGATTTCCGTGATGATGTCGCTCACGCGCTGCACGCTGTCGACAATATCGTTCATAGTCGAACCGGCTTGCGCCACCAGCATGCTGCCCGCGTTGACCTGTTCCACCGAGGCGCCGATCAGGGTCTTGATTTCTTTGGCTGCCGAAGCGGAACGCTGGGCCAGGTTGCGCACTTCAGATGCCACTACGGCAAAGCCGCGGCCCTGCTCGCCGGCACGCGCCGCTTCCACCGCCGCGTTCAGGGCCAGGATATTCGTCTGGAAGGCGATGCCGTCGATGACGGAAATGATGTCGACGATCTTCTTCGAGGAACTGTTGATCGATTCCATCGTGCCCACCACCTGCGCCACCACTGCGCCTCCCTTGACGGCCACTTGCGCCGCCGAGGCCGCCAACTGGTTGGCCTGGCGCGCATTGTCCGCATTCTGCTTCACGGTCGAGGTCAGCTCTTCCATCGAAGAAGCCGTTTCCTCCAGCGAACCGGCTTGCTCTTCCGTGCGGCTCGACAAGTCCTGATTCCCGGCGGCAATTTGCGTCGACGAGGTGGCGATGCTATCCGTGCCGCTGCGCACTTCGCCGACGATATTGAGCAAGCTGGTGTTCATGTCTTTCAGGGCCAGCAGCAATTGCCCGGTTTCATCCTTGGCGCTGGCGTCGATTTGCGCCGTCAAGTCGCCATCGGCCACCTTGCGGGCAATCTCCACGGCCGTGCGCAGGGGGCGCACGATACCCATCGTCAATAACCAGGCGCACACGACGCCAAAGCCCAGCGCCAGCGCGGCCAACGCCAGCAGCAGGTTGCGGCTGGTATTGGCAACATCGTCAATGTCGCGCGCGGTGGCGTCGATGCTGGCGCGCTGGTGTTCCAGCAAGTCCAGCACCATCTTCTGGTATGTCGTGGCGGCCGGCACGAAGGTCTTGCCAAACACCTCATTGGCGGCATCGACCTGGGATTCGCCCTTGAGCTTGTAGACCTGGTCGCGCGAACTGATATATACCTTGCGCTGCTCCAGCAAGCGGGCAAACATGACCTTCTCGTCGGCCTTGTCGATCAGGGCCTCGATCTTCTTTTGCAGTTCGGCCGAGCTGGCCGAGGAGACTTTCGATTCTTCGGCGAAGTAGCCGCTGAGCGTGGTGTCGCTGCTACGGGCGATGGCGATGGTGCGGCGCACGGCGCTGTCGATGCGGCTGTACCAGTCGGAAATATAGCGTTCCTTGGCCAGCGGCTGCTCCATCATGTTGCGCGTGGCAGTGGCCACATCGTGCAAACGCCAGACGCTGATGCCCGTAATGAGCATGGAAAACAGCAAAATAACGGCAAAACCAAGCCCGAGGCGAACACCAATGCTGACGTTTCGTAATAAATTCATGTGACTATCCTAAAGAGCCCTACCGCCAGTATTGAAAGAGGCTGGCGACCACGCCAATGGGGCGTGCGCTGGCTGGCCTTTGTTACAAAGCGGCGTGAAAAATAAACTGGCGCACGGTTCGCTTGAACCGTGCGCCAGGAGATGCGTTAGCGTGCGCCTTGCAGAAAAACCACACAATGCTTGGGGTCAATAGTTTCTAAAAAAACCCCATAGCCGCTAGGCTGCCAGCTTCTCGATCAGGCCCATATCGGCGCTGGACATCAGCAAGTCGATATCGACCAGGATCAGCATGCGTTCATCGATGGTGCCCAGGCCGATCACGTATTCGGTATTGATCGAACGGCCCATGTCCGGCGCTGGCTTGATTTGCTCTGGCAGCAAGGTAGTGACGTCGGAAACGCGGTCGACGACCATGCCGACCACGCGGTTGCCGATATTGAGGATGATGACCACGGTAAACTGGTCATAGCTGGGCGTGCCCAGGTTGAACTTGATGCGCATGTCGACGATCGGCACGATGATGCCGCGCAAGTTGACCACGCCCTTGACGAACTCGGGCGCGTTGGCGATGCGGGTCGGCGTTTCATAACTGCGGATTTCGCTCACTTTCTGGATGTCGATGCCATACTCTTCCTGGCCCAGGGTAAAAGCCAGGTACTCGGCAGCTTTGGCGACAGCCGCGCCAGATTCGCTGGAAATGGTGCTCATGTTGATCCTTTAATTAAATCATGGCACGCTATGCGCATGCCTTTGACGTGACAAGAGCCATCCACAAGGAATGGCTCCCACCGATATCTTTTTGCAAATATTTTTTGGTCATTAGCTTATGCCTCTAATTTCCTTGCGGCAATGTTACCCCATGTAAATTTTACATGCACTAAAAAAGCGCAGGGCGCCACCTGCCGCCAGCGGCCAGCCACGCTTTGCAGGGCGAAATGGCATGCCGCGTCTGAGCTGTGTTGGATTGCCGCCACAGCTTGGGGGCGCTACCGGCGTCGGCGTTTTATGCCACACTAGCCGCCTTTGCTATTTACAAAGTCAGAACCCATGCATTCTTTGCTTTCCCAATGGCAGCCCCGCCTGCTGGCCCTGGCCATTACAGGGTTGGGCGACGACAGCGCCCACGACATCAATCATCTGCACCGCGTCTGGCGCAATGCAGCTCTCCTGCTTGACGAGCACAGCGAAGCGGACGCCCTGATCGTGATGGCCGCCTGCTATCTGCACGACCTGGTCAACTTGCCGAAAAACCATCCCGAGCGCCACCTGGCCTCGCGTCAGGCCGCCGCACTGGCCTGCCGTCAACTGGCGGAACTGGGTTTTCCGGCAGAAAAATTGGCCGGTGTGGCGCACGCCATCGAGACGCACAGCTTTTCCGCCAATTTGCCGGCGCGCACCATCGAAGCGCAGATCGTGCAGGATGCCGACCGTATCGATGCGTTGGGCGCCGTCGGCCTGGCGCGCCTGTTTTACACGGCGGCGCGCATGGACAGCGCGCTGGCGCATGGCAGCGACCCGCTGGCCCGGCAGCGCCCGCTCGATGACAAGGCTTACGCGCTCGACCATATCGTCACCAAGCTCGACAAGCTGCCGGGCAAGATGCAGACGCCGGCGGGCCGCGCCCTGGCCGAACAAAGGCTGGCCGTGCTGACGGATTTTCGCGCCGCCTTTGCCGAGGAATGGGGCAGCGCCGCATAGCATAGCTGGCGATAGCCAGCATCGCGCATGCTGTCTATAATAAGGTTCAGCTATCGCGCCGCGCATCAGCAGGAAGCTGGAACGCGCCGGCGCAACGCCAACAACTGCACTCTGCCAGCCGCACGGCTGCGCCGGGTGCGCGCAGAAAGCAGGCATGTCCGACAACACCTCGCCCGACAGTCATTCCCTGCCCTCCGCCGCCGCGCCTGTGCGCGCCGGCAACCTCAATTTCATCCTCGTGTGTGTTTTCATCGACATGCTGGGCATCGGCCTGGTGGTGCCCGTGCTGCCCATCCTGATCGGCGACTATGTCAGCGGCAAGGAGGCGCAGGCCTTCTGGTACGGCATCATGGCGGCCGTCTTCGGCTTGCTGCAGTTCATCTTCATGCCCATGCTGGGCGCCATCAGCGACCGCGTGGGGCGCCGCCCCGTGCTGCTGTATTCGATGGCCGGCATGGGCGTCAACTTCCTCGCCACCGCGCTGGCACCGAACCTGGCCTGCCTGTTCATCGGCCGCGCCATCGGCGGCGTGTCGTCGGCCAGCATGTCGGTGGCTGCCGCGTATGCGTCCGACATTTCCACCCCGGACAACCGCGCCAAGAGCTTCGGCAAGATCGGCGCCGCCTTCGGCCTGGGCTTCATCTGCGGACCCATGCTGGGCGGCCTGCTGGGCGACGTCAACCTGCACCTGCCCTTCTTTGTGGCGGCGGCCCTGTCGGCGGCCAATTTTATTTACGGCTATTTCTTCGTCCCCGAATCGCTGGCGCCAGGCCCGCGCGCGCCATTCACCCTGGCGCGCATCAATCCGTTTGCCGCCCTGCTGAAACTGGTGCGCCGCGTGGAAATTCGCGGCCTGGTGCTGGCCTTTGGCCTGATGACGTTTGCGCAAATGATGCTCAACACCACCTGGGTGCTGTACACGCACTTTCGCTTCGACTGGACGCCGCGCCAGAACGGCATCGCCCTGTTCTGCGTGGGCCTGTGCGCTGCCGTGGTGCAGGCCGGCCTGCTGGGCATGCTCATCAAGCGTTTCGGTGAAATCCGCCTGTCGCTGCTGGGCATGGCCTCGGGCGCCATCACCTATTTACTGTATGGCCTGGCCACGCAGGGCTGGATGATGTACGCCTTGATCCTGTGCAACTTGCTGGCCTTTGCCGCCGGCCCCGCCCTGCAAGGCATCATCTCGAAGGCATCAAGCGCCAGCGAACAGGGCGAACTGATGGGCTCATTGCAATCAATCAGCAGCCTCGGCATCATCATCATGCCCCTGCTGGGCAGCATGATCCTGGGCGAAGTGAGCCATTTGCCGCAGCAGGACTGGCGCATCGGCAGCACCTTCTATCTGTGCGCCATCATGCAAACCATGGGCATCGTGGTGGCATGGCGCTACTTCAAGGCGCAGCGGGCAGCCAGGCTTGCGGTTTTCACCACAAAGTAGTCGCCAGGATAATATTGTATTTGGGAAATAAATAGGCGAGAATGGAGAAATCAGCCGCGCGTTACCGACGCCCGGCATTTGATGTTGAGCAAGGATGGGTATGACTGACTTTTTTTCCAGCGCCTGGTGCCGAACCGTGGCCATGCTGGTGCTGGCGCTGCCGTCGTTGGCGGGCGCGCAATGCTCGCGCGACATTCGCGTGCCCGTCTCGGCGATCGGCGCCAGCGTCGTGATCAACGGCCCCAGCGTCAGTGGCATCTATCCCGACCTGCTGCGCAGCATGGGTGCCAAGGTCGGCTGCAATTTCGTTTTCACGGCCGTGCCGCGCGCACGCCTGGAAGCGATGTTTGAAGCGGGCAAGGCAGATATGCTGATACCGGCCAGCAGCACGCCGCGGCGCGACGTGCACGGCCTGTTCATTCCCCTGCTGGGCAACCGCCCTCTCCTGATCTCGCTGCAAAGCGCGCGCGCGCCCATCAATAACATGCAGGAATTGATCGAGCGGCGCGAATTGCGCGTGGCGCTGGTGCGTGGCTACGACTATGGCGCGCAGTACCAGGCGCTGGCCAGGGAACTGAGCAGCCAGGGCCGCCTGTTTTATGAAGTCGATGCGCTGTCTGTGGCGCGCCTGATGCAGAGCGGCTTCATCGACGCCACCATCATGGGTCCTACCATCCTCGCCGGCGTGGCGCAAATCGATGCGCGCGTGTACGGCCTGGCCGACCGATTGCGCCTGGAAGCGTTGCCGGAGTTACCCTGGGGCATGAGCGGCGTCTACCTGTCGCGCAAGTCGCTGACGGCGCAAGACCAGGCCACCCTGCGCGAACTGCTGGAAAAGGCCGGCCGCTCGGGTGCGCTGATGGACGGCTTCCAGCGCCATCACCGGCCGGAACTGCTATCGCTCAGCATACGCCCCCGTTAAGGTAGCCGCATGTCCGGCCTGGTCGCCGCCGTCGTTTTATTTGCCGCGCTGCTGCATGCCAGCTGGAATGCCATCGTCAAGTCGGGCAAGGATATTTTTCTCAGCACGGTGCTGGTGTCGGTGAGCGCCGCCTGCATTTCCCTGGCCGCACTCCCCTTTCTCGCCGCGCCCTCGCCCGCCAGTTGGCCTTACCTGAGCGCCTCGGCCGTGGTACAGCTGGCCTACTATTCGCTGCTGGCCGCCGCCTACAAGACGGGCGACATGAGCCACACCTACCCTTTGATGCGCGGCAGCGCGCCCTTGCTCGTGGCGCTGGCCAGCTGGCCGCTCATCGGCGAACGCCTTTCCCCCATGCAAATGGGCGCCGTCGGCTGCATCTGCGCCGGCATCTTCGGCCTGTATTTCGCCGCGCGCCTGCCCGCCACGGCCAGCGCGCCGAGCAGCACGGGGCGCGCCACCGCCTTTGCGCTGGGCAACGCCGTCGTCATCGCCAGCTATACCCTGATCGACGGCATCGGCGTGCGCCTGTCCGGCGCGCCAGCCGCCTATACCATGTGGATTTTTGTCTTGAACGGCGCCGGACTGCTGCTGTGGACGGCAATGCGCCGCCCGGCCGACTTGCTGGCGTATGCGAAAACGCGATGGCCTCTGGCCGCCTTTGGCGGCTTTGGCTCGCTGGCCTCGTACGGCCTGGCCCTGTGGGCCATGACGCAGGCGCCCGTCGCCGCCATCGCCGCCCTGCGCGAAACATCGATCCTGTTCGCCATCGCCATCGCGGCGCTGTTCCTGCGCGAAAAAATCAGCCGCCGCCGCTACCTGGCCATTGTCCTGATCGCGGCGGGGGCAGTGCTCATGCGTGCTGGCTAAATGCCAGCACGCATGAGCACTGAAAGTTACTCGTTTGGCGTGATCGGCAACTCGATCGCGCTACCCGCCCCTGCCGCGTGGTACACGCGCTGCGTCGCCTTTTTATAATCATCTGGCTGGGCCAGGAAGATGTTCGGCACGAAGGTTTGCGGGTTGCGGTCGTACAGCGGGAACCAGCTCGACTGCACTTGCACGGCGATGCGGTGGCCGGGCAGGAAGACATGGTTGGCGTTTGGCAAGGCAAAACGGTAGCGCTCGACCTTGCCGGCTGGAATGGCCGTCGGATGCTCGAAGCTGTCGCGGTAGCGGCCGCGGAAGATATCCATCGCCACGCCCAGCTGGTAGCCGCCCATGGCTGGCTGCGACGGCACTTCGTCCGGGTAGACGTCGATCAGTTTCACCACCCAGTCGGCATCCGTGCCGCTGGTGGCGGCAAACAGATTGACCACGGGCGCGCCGGCGATGCGCACGGCCTGTTGCAACGGTTCCGACAGATAGCTGAGCACGTCCGTGCGGTCGGCATAGCCGCGCTGGTCGCTGACCAGCCATGGTTTCCACTGATCGCCGTCACTCAGACGCACGGGCCGCGCCACGAACGGCACGGGCTTGGCCGGGTCGGCCACGTATTCATCGAATGCGCCACTGGCCGCGTCCACCGCCGTTTGCGCTGGCGCAAAGCCCAGCTTGTAGCCATCGTGCAGGTAGATCGGCGTCAGCCTGGTATCGCAGGTGTCGCACGCCAGCGGCCACTGCTGCAAACGCTGCCACTGGTTGGTGCCGCTCTGGTACGAGGTGACAGGGGCCGTGTTCGCTTCCGGCGCGCCATCCTTCAGGTATTGATTCAGGAACGGCTGCATGACTTTTTCACGGAACTGGCGCGCCGTGTCGCCGTCAAATTTCAAGGCGCCGAGGCTGGAGCCTTCATAGTTGACGCCGCTGTGGCGCCACGGCCCCACGGCCAGGTAATTGAGGTTGTTGCGCTTGTCGCGCCCTTCCATCGCCGCATAGGTCGCGTAGGCGCCGTAGATATCTTCCTGGTCCCATTGCCCCACCACATGCATGGTGGGCACAATCAAAGGGCGGTTCGCGAGGATCTTGTCGAGCGCCTGTTCCTGCCAGTAACTGTCGTAGGCCGGGTGTTCGAACAGCTTTTTCGTGTAGGTCAGCTTGTCGATGCCGAATTTCTTCGCATAATCGCTGGCCGAGCCGATGCGCAGGTAGGCATCATACTCGTCGTAGACGCCCAGCACGGGCGACTCGGCGCTGCCGCGCACGCTCGTCTGCCAGGCCAGGTATGACAGGCTGGGCATGCGGAAGGCGCCGTTGTGGAACCAGTCGTCGCCACGCCAGCCATCGACCATGGCGCTCATGGGAATGGCCACCTTCAGCGCCGGATGCGGATCGACCAGGGCCATCAGCACCGTGTGGCCCTCGTACGAGGAACCCAGCATGCCCACCTTGCCATTGCTTTCGGGCACGTTCTTCACCAGCCAGTCTATCGTATCCCACGCGTCCGTGACGTTGTCGACGCGGCTTGCGTTCAGGGGACCGCGCACGGGCCGCGTCATCACATAGTCGCCTTCCGAACCGTGCTTGCCGCGCACATCCTGGAAGACACGGATATAGCCGTTTTCCACCAGGGTATCGTCGCCCTGCGGCAAGGTGGCCAGCATGCTGGCGCTGGCCACGCGCTGGGCCCGGCGGGCGGCGTTGTACGGCGTGCGCGTCAGCATGATCGGCGCTCTTTTCGCGCCCTGCGGCACCACGATTACCGTGTACAGCTTGACGCCGTCGCGCATGGGCACCATCACCACGCGCTTGACGTAATCGTTCACATCGGGCATCACCAGCCTGGCGCCGATATCGGGCGTCATCGGAGGCGTTTGCGCCAGCACGGGCGCAAAAAATAGGGAACTGCACAGGGAACTGATAACCAGGGCCAGGCCGGGGAGCCGAACGGGTGACGACACGCGCATACTGTTCTCCAATGGATTCATGCCACGCAAAAGTGGCCGAACGGCAATAGTACCCGGAAAGCAAGTCCGGCAGAAGGCAAGCCGATCATGCAGCTCGACCATGCAGCGCTGCAGATAAATCGGGGCGCAACTTGACAGAACGCGTGCGAACTGCAACCATAACGCCATGAAATTTATCCCGTCACAACACGCCTGCTTGAATTGGTGGTCCCGCTCACTCCGCGCGGCCACTGCATAGTGATGTGATCATGATCAACGCCGCCTCGATCGGTGGCGTAACAGGCTCCAGCCTGGATCATCCCCGATGCAGGCGGCTCAAAAGGAAACTTGATGAGCTTGCCTAATACCCCAGATACTCCCGACACCGACAACACCCCGGCAGCCCCTCTGTCCGCCGCTGCCATCGCTTCGCAATCGGTGATCCTGACGGGCGACCGCCCGACCGGCCCATTGCACCTGGGCCACTACGTGGGCAGCCTGCGCGACCGCGTTTCCTATCAGAACAGCTACAAGCAATTCATCATGCTGGCCGACGCCCAGGCGCTGACGGACAATATGGACGACATCGCCAAGGTGCACCGCAACGTCGTCGAAGTGGCGCTGGACTATTTGGCCGTCGGCATCGACCCCACCAAGACCACGGTCTTCATCCAGTCGCAGATTCCCGAACTGGCCGAGCTGACCTTTTACTACTTGAACATCGTCACCGTGGCGCGCCTCGAGCGCAACCCTACCGTCAAGGAAGAAATCCGCCTGCGCGGCTTCGAGCGCGACATTCCAGCCGGCTTCTTGACCTACCCGGCCAGCCAGGCGGCCGATATCACGGCCTTCAAGGCGGGCGTGGTGCCGGTCGGTGAAGACCAGATCCCGATGATCGAGCAAACGAATGAAATCGTGCGCCGCTTCAACCGCATGTACAACCGCGAAGTATTGATGGAATGCAAGGCGCTGGTGCCGGACATCGGCCGCCTGCCCGGCATCGACGGCAAGGCGAAGATGAGCAAGTCGCTGGGCAACACCATCAACCTGGGCGCGACATCTGCCGACATCACGGCCGCCGTGAAAAAAGTCTATACCGACCCGCTGCACCTGCGCGTGGAAGATCCGGGCCACCTGGAAGGCAACGTTGCCTTTACCTACCTCGATGCGTTTGACCCGGAAAAAGCGGCCCTGGCCGAAATGAAAGCCCATTACGTGCGCGGCGGCCTGGGTGACAGCATCGTCAAGAAGCGCCTGGACGTGGTGCTGCAAGAATTGCTGGCGCCGATCCGCGCGCGCCGCGAAGAATTCGCCAAGGACAAGGGCCAGGTCATCCAGATGCTGAAAGAAGGCACGTTCAAGGCGCGCGAAGTGGCAGCCCGCACGGCCGATGAAGTCAAGTCCGCGCTGGGCCTGAACTACTTTTAATTAAAATCAACCCAACGGCGAAATCAGGGGCCGGACCCACCGGGTCTGGCCCCGATGTTCCTACGCCACTGATGTAAAGACAAGGCGCAATGACCGATACCGCTATCGAACAGCTGCTGCAGCAGCATTTTTCCATCGATGCACTGCAGCGCTCGCCCGCGCCTTTGCAAGAGGCGCTGCGCATGCTGGGCGGCTGGCTGGCCGCCGACCGCGCCGCGCCGTATCCGCACACGCCGTATGCTGAACTGCTGACGCAATTGTCCGACACGAGCCTGCCCGAGCACGGCATGCCCGTGGCCGCCTTCCTGGAGCAACTCGACACCACCGTGCTGGCCAATACGGCCCAGCTGAACCACCCGCAATACATCGGCCACATGACCCAGGCCTTGCCCTGGGTCAGCGTGCTGGCCGAAGCGTTTACAGCCGCCCTGAACCAGAACCAGGTGAAGATCGAGACGGCGTATGTCTCGACCCTGATCGAAAAGCAGGTCCTCGGCTGGCTGCACCGCCAGGTGTACCAGCAAGCCGACGCCGTCTACACGCAAGCCATGGCCGCCACCAGCGGTGCACTGGGCAATGTCGTCAATGGCGGCACCATGGGTAATTTGACGGCGCTGGCCGTAGCCCTGGAGAAACAATTGCCCGGCACGCGCAAGCGCGGCCTGTTTGCCACCATGCAAGACTGCGCTTACGCCGGAGTGGCCGTGATCGGCTCGGCGCGCAGCCATTATTCCGTCAAGAAAGCCCTGGCCACCCTGGGCCTCGGTGAAAACGCCCTGCGCCTGGTGGCCGTCGAGCGCGACAACCGCATCGATATTGCCGCGCTGGAAAGCACGATTGCGGACTTGAAATTGCGCAATATCAAGATCATCGCCATGGTCGGCATCGCCGGCACCACGGAAACGGGCGCCATCGACCCGCTGGCCGCCATGGCGCAAATAGCCGCGCGCGAAGGCATCTGGTTCCACGTGGACGCGGCCTGGGGCGGCGCCCTCTTGATCGCCGAGCAGTACCGCGCCCTGTACGACGGCATCGCCCTGGCCGACTCCGTCGTCATCGACGGGCATAAATTGCTGTGGGTGCCGATGGCGCAAAGCATGGTGCTGTTCAAGGACAGCGCCAGCCTGAACTTGCTGAAACACAATGCCAACTACATCTTGCGCGACAACTCGGGCGACTTGGGCCAGACGTCCCTGGAAGGCTCGCGCCGCTTCGATGCCTTGAAGCTGTGGACCTCGTTCAAGGTGCTGGGGGTGTCCGGCTACACCACCCTGCTGCAGCAGGCGGCCACCCTGTCCAGCCAGTTGCTGGCCTTGCTGGCCGACCAGCAGGATTTCGAGCTGCTCACGCGCTCCGACACCTTCATCCTCACCTACCGCTACGTGCCCGCACACTTGCGCCAGTGCATGGAAAGCTTGCTGGCCGGCGGCCAGGTGGATGCGGCCGCCGAGCTCAACAAGCAGTTGAACACGCTCAACGCCAGGCTGCAGAACCGCCAGAAGGCGGAAGGCCGCAGCTTTGTCTCGCGCACGGTGCTGGAATCGACGCGTTATCCGGGACCAACGAATGTATTGCGCGTGGTGATGACCAACGTCAAGACGCGCCCCCACCATTTGCGCGCCATCCTGGCCGAGCAGCGCGCCATCGGGCAGGCGCTGGTGGCTGAGCTGGGCTTGTAAGGCCTGGGCTTATCCGCAGCATCTGCAATATCAGCCATACCACCCACCCATCAGCCCTGACTGGATGCCCGATGCAGCGGATTTCCGCCCTGACAGATTTACTCATGTATCTCATCAAATGGCTGCTGCTAGCCTTGGCTGTGGCCATGCTGGCGGGGTCGGCCTCGGCCGGTTTCCTGTTCGCCCTCGAATGGGCCACCGCGACGCGGCGGGCGCACGCCTGGCTGATCTGGCTGCTGCCCGTGGCGGGCTTTGCCGTCGGCTGGCTGTATTTGCGCTATGGCAATAGCGTGGAAGGCGGCGCAAATTTGCTCATCGATGAAATCCACGATCCGAAAAAAATCATTCCGTTGCGCATGGCGCCGCTAGTGCTGGGCGCCACCGTCGTCTCGCACCTGTTCGGCGCCTCCGTGGGGCGTGAAGGCACGGCCGTGCAGATGGGTGGCGCGCTGGCCGACCAGCTCACGCGTTTGTTTCGCCTCAGCAACGAGGACCGCCGCATCATCTTGATGGCCGGCATCAGCGCCGGCTTTGCCTCCGTCTTCGGCACGCCGCTGGCAGGCGCCATCTTCGGCCTGGAAGTGCTGGCCATCGGCCGCTTGCGCTACGAAGCCATGCTGCCCTGCCTGGCGGCCGCCGTCATCGCCGACCAGGTGGGTCTGCTGTGGGGTGTGCATCACACCCACTATGCCGTGCCCCTCATTCCTGCCCTCTCGGCCTGGACCCTGGGCGCCATGGTGGTCGCCGGCATGCTGTTCGGCGTGACCGGCAAGGTGTTTGCGCAAGCCACGCACGGCTTGAGCGGCTCGATGCAGCGCTGGATCAGCTACGCCCCGCTGCGCCCGCTGGCCGGCGGCGTGGCCGTCGCTGGCGCCGTATGGCTGCTGGGCACGGACAAATACATCGGCTTGGGCATTCCTACCATTGTCGAGGCCCTGAAGGAACCGCTGCCCGCCTGGGATTTCCTCGGCAAGATGGCGTTGACCATCGTTTCACTGGGCACGGGCTTCAAGGGCGGCGAAGTGACGCCCCTGTTCTTCATCGGGGCAACCCTGGGCAATGCGCTGGGGCCTTTGCTGCATCAACCCGCCACCTTGCTGGCCGCCATCGGCTTTGTCGCCGTCTTCGCGGGCGCTGCCAACACGCCGATCGCCTCGACCCTGATGGCGATGGAACTGTTCGGCGCCGAGATCGGCGTATATGCGGCCATCGCCTGCGTGGTGGCGTATCTGTTTTCCGGCCACGCAGGCATCTACCGGGCGCAGCGCAGCGGGCATGCCAAGCGCCATCGCGGCCAGGATCTTGCGCCATGACCGCCCATGCTGTACATCAGAGCATCATGCCGCCAGACACTTCGATGCGCTGGCCGGTGACCCAGTTGTTGCCCTCAGACAGTAGTGCCGCTATCGCGCCGCCCACGTCGTCGGGAAGTCCCACGCGGCCGAGTGCAGTGACACTGGAGAGGTGGGCATTTACCTGCGGGTTGTCGCGCACCATGCCGCCGCCAAAATCGGTCTCTATGGCGCCCGGTGCAATGGTGTTGACTGTGATCCCCCGTGATCCCAGTTCCTTCGCCAGGTAACGCGTCAGCACCTCGATGCCGCCTTTCATCGTCGCGTAAGCGGCGTAGCCAGGGAAGGTGAAACGGGCCAAGCCGGACGATGTGTTGACGATACGCCCGCCGTCCTTGAGCAGCGGCAACAGCTTCTGTGTCAGGAAGAAGGTGCCCTTGAGGTGGATGTTGAAGAGCAAGTCAAACTGCTCTTCCGTCGTGTCTGCGAATGACGCCTGAAAACCGATGCCGGCATTGTTGACCAGGTAGTCAAACTGCTCACGTTGCCACGACTGCGCCAGCACGGACTTCACGCAGTCGGCGAACGCGCCAAAGCTCCTGCTGTCGGCCATGTCGAGGCGAAGCGCTACGGCGCGGCGGCCCAATGCTTCAATTTGACGCACGACTTCATGCGCGTCGCTCTCGCTATCCTTGTAAGTAAGGATAAGGTCAACGCCTTGTTGTGCAAGCTTGAGTGCCGTGTTACGGCCCAGGCCACGGCTGGCGCCGGTGACCAGTGCGATGCGGGTGCTTGATTTGCTCATGTCGGTTTCCTTAAAGTTGATACAGATTGGCATTGGAAGACTTTAAGCGTTTATTTAAAAATGATAAAGTAGTAAAAACCGATAGAACTGTTCTCTTTAAAAGGATAATCAAGCAATGGAATTGAACGCGCTTCGCATCTTTGCCCGCGTCGCCGAACTGGGCAGTTTCACCCAAGCGGCTGAGCAGCTCGGGCTGGCGAAAGGCCGCGTCTCCACGGCGGTGCAGCGGCTCGAAGGGCATGTGGGTACGCGGCTGCTGCAACGCACTACCCGGCACGTTCGACTCACTGCGGATGGCGAGCAATTTCTTGAGCGCTGCAAGGAGCTGATCGCTGATGCGGAGCAGTTACAGACGATGTTCCAGCCAGCAACTAGCGGTTTGCGCGGCCGGTTGCGCATCGACCTGCCAAACACCCTGGCCAGTGAGGTGATCATCCCGCGATTGCCGGAGTTTCTCGCGGCGCATCCCCTGCTTGAAGTAGGCATCAGCACCACTGACCGCCGCGTGGACCTGGTGCAGGAGGGGTTCGACTGTGTGCTGCGCATTGGCGCACTGACCGATACGGACTTGATCGCCCGCCCGCTCGGCGTGATGACGATGTGCAACCTGGCCAGCCCCGCATATTTGCGCACGCACGGTACGCCCGCGACGTTGGCTGACCTGGCACAGCATCGCCTCATCCACTATGCCGCCAAGCTGGGAACGCAGGGAGCCGGTTGGGAATACCAAGATGGCGCGGCGGTGCTTGTCCAGCCGATGCGCAGCCTGATTGTTGTCAACGGCACGGATGCCTACCAGGCTGCGTGCGTGGCCGGCCTGGGGCTCATCCAGGCGCCCCTTCGCGGCTCGCAATATTTGATTGATGAGGGCTTGCTGGTGAAAGTCATGCCCGGGTTCACTGCCGCGCCCATGCCGGTGTCGCTGCTCTACCCGCACCGGCGCCAGATTGCGCCACGGGTGCAGGCTGTCCTGAACTGGATCACACAGGTGGTCGAGCCTTATCTGATGGGTTCGCAAGCGGCCAGGGCAGGCCGGGGTAGTGATACCGACCTTGAATAGCCGCTAAAAAACAGGTAATAGCGGCGCATTGCCCAGCAAGTTTACTCCGCCGGCCGCCGCAGCGCCGCCTCGCCTTGCAGGACCAACGGCACGGCCCTGGCCCAGCGGTTCGAAGACAGCGAAAACGTCAGCGCGCGCACCTGGTGGTACCAGCCGGCGGGCACGTACAGCATATCGCCCGGCTCGACGATGCATTCGATCATGCTGGCCTGGCGCGCCAGCGGGAACTTGTCGAAATCGGGCGCTTCCGGGTCGAAGGGCGAGCCGAACAGGATGGCGTTCGCTTCGCTGGGGTAGAGAAAGGCGTCGTGATGCGGCGGCGATAAAAAGATGCGCTTGCTGCCCCACACTTGCGCGAAGATATTGTCGTCGTAATCGCAATGCAGGGGCGTCACCGTGCCGGCCGGGCCCACCCAGAAGCGCGGCGGCCCCATCTTGTCGAAATACGTGGGCCAGTGGCACAGGCGGTTCAATTCGCGCAATTCCAGGTTGCCCAGGTAAGGCGGCAGCGCGTTAGCACCCTCTTGCCTGCCCGCTTCCACCAGGTCCAGGTATGCCAGCATGGACATATCCTGCATGGCACGGTCCGCCGCAAAAGCCGTGTTGATGTAGTCGCCCACGCGCGCGCGCACGGGCACGTGGCCGTAGCGTTCGCGCAAGACTTCAGGCGCCAGCTTGGATAAGGGCCAGCGCTTGACCAGTCCGCGCATCAGGAAAGGCAATCCTTGCGCGGCGCGTGCGCGGAAGGCGGCCGCGTCCAGCATGCCCAGGCGCGGCACGGCAGCCATGGCCGGCAGCGCGCGCGCGGCGTGACGGATGGCATCGCGCATGGCATGAATGGACGTGACACCGCGCACCTGCGCATCCTTGTGCTCACGTGCTTGCTTGCGGGCAAGAGCCGCTTCGGGCGAACTGAACTCGGCTGGTGGCCGGGGTGGCAATGCGCGTGGCAGCGTTTGTGCCGCAGCACAATGGGGAAGTAACTTTTTCTCTACTGACATAAACCTTCTACTCTAGCCGCGTCGCACGGCATGGCGCGACAGTGCGCTATTTTAAGCCAGCAAGGTCCACCTTGGCGGCCAGGTGCGGAGACAGGCGCACTTTTCTTGCCGCACCCGCACTGGCGTGATGAGCAATGCCTGGCTGTGCAGGCACAGGTGCAGCCAGGCCGATGACTGGCAGGCTTAGACGGGGCTTTTGAACATCGGGTCGACGATGAACTGCTGCGCCTTGATGCGCAGGGTGCGCTCTTCGTCCAGCTCGGCGCGTGTTTCGCCCAGTTCCTCGCGCTCCGCTTCCAGTTCCAGGCGCACGCTGGCCAGTTCCGTTTCCACGCGCGTCAGGCTTTCCAGCTTCAGCTGGGCCTGGATCAGTTCGGCGCGTGCCGCTTCGGCAGCCTCTTCCAGGCGCGGGATGCCTTCGAGCTTGAATTGCGCCTTGGCCAGGTCCATGCGCGCCTGCTCGGCCGCCTCTTCCAGGCGCGGCAAGCCTTCCAGGCGCAGTTGCGCCTTGGCCAGGTCCGTGCGAGCCTGGTTCGCCACTTGCCGCTCGCGTTCAAGTTCTGCGCGCAACGTGTCCAGTTCGCCCGCCTGCAAGTCGAGCAGCTCTTGCTGACGCTCGTTCTCGCTGGCCAGGTCCATCAATTCCTGTTGATTGTCGTTCATCTCGGCTTCATGCGCGCTGTGGCTGGCGCTCAACTCCTGTCCTACATAATCAAGGATGGCTTGCTGCAGCACGGGCGACAATTCGGCGGCAGCGGCGATCTGGCGCTGCGCGCCGGCCTTGCGGCGCAGCAAGAGCTTGCTGATGGTGCCCAGGCAGGCGCCATTGCCCAGCCGCTCGCGCAGCGCGCGCACCGTGATGGCCAGGCCTTCGCCTGCCATCGCATCCATCGCCGCATTGATCTGTTCCGCGCTTGCTTTTGCCATGTCGTGTTCTCTTGAATGTTACTCGGGGCCATCTTGCTCCGGGGCATTATCTTAGTCCAGCGGCGGCAAAGCGTAAAGTATTTCTCAATGGAAATTGTAATTTCACAACGGAACGTTGTGGAAACATGCGGCCCGGCCGTTTTCAGTCTTCCAGCAAGCCATTTTCCGTGAGCATATCCTGCACCAGTTCCAGGCGCAGCACGGGATTGTCCTGGCTCAGCAAGAGTTGTTTTTGCATGGCCGTCAACGACAGCAGCTCGCACCAGCGGTTCGCCACCCAGCCGCATTCATCGAGCCGGTATGGCGGCTGCAGCGGCATTTGCTCAGGCGGAATTTTTTGTTCCTGCAAGGTGCGTATCAACGCACCCAGCGCGTCGGCCACGTTCTGCTGCTCCTGGGGGATGGGAATGGTCTTATCGGGCGGCAAGGTTTCGATCTGCGCCGTCCACAGGCCGTGCTTCAGCTGCTCGCTGGAGACGATGTGAAAGCGCTGCTGTCCCATGCATTTGATTTGCAGCAAGCCCGACAAGGGGGCCGCCCAGTCGATGACACGCGCCAGGGTGCCCACGGGCGCCAGGGTTTCCAGCTGGCCCGGCTTGCGCACTTCGGCGCCGTCCAGCAACTGCACCACGCCGAACGGCTGCTCGCCCATGATGCATTTGCGTATCATGTCCAGATAGCGCACCTCGAAGATCTGCAGCGGCAGATAGCCATCGGGATACAGCACCGTATTGAGCGGGAACAAAGGTATCGAGGTCATGGACGCATGATGGCACGAATGGCCTATCCGTGCAGCGCGCCTCGCATCTGGCGCTTACTTGTAAAAGCGCTGCTTTTTCGCCCGCTCGGCCGCCTTCGGCGCCATCACTTTCACGGCCTTTTTTTGGATGGTGCCGCCAGCGGAGGTGCCCGGCACGCGGTGCTCCGCCTCGAAACCGGGCTCTTCGCTGCGCTTCAGGGTTTGCCGGGTCAGCGCTTCCACTGCCGACAGCAGCTCCACCTCATCGGCACAGACCAGCGAAATCGCCTCGCCCGAGGCGCCCGCGCGGCCCGTGCGGCCGATGCGGTGAATATAGTCTTCGGCTACCGTGGGCAAATCGAAATTGACGACGACCGGCAATTGATCAATATCCAGGCCACGGGCGGCCACATCGGTAGCCACCAGCACTTGCACGTCAAGAGCCTTGAAGCGGGCCAGCGCGCGTAGCCGGTTCGGTTGCGTCTTGTCGCCATGAATCGAATCGGCGCGCACGCCCTGCTCCAGCAAGGTGTTGACCAATTGCTCGACACCCTTGCGCGTCTTGACGAAGATCAATACCTGGCCCCAGCGCTTTTTCTTCAGCAAGTGCAGGAACAGTTCCGGCTTGCGTTTCTTGTCGCACACGATCACCGACTGCTTGACTGCCTTGACGGTACTGTTGCGCGCGCTCACTTCCACTGAAACGGGGTCCTTCAGCATGGTCTTGGCCATGGCGCGGATGGCGTCCGAGAAGGTGGCCGAAAACAGCAAGGTCTGGCGCTGCTTGGGCATGGTCATCAGCAGCAAGTCCAGCTCGCGCTCGAAACCCAGGTCCAGCATACGGTCCGCCTCGTCCAGCACCAGGGTTTGCACTTGCTCGAACTTGACGGCACCCTGCGTCTGCAAGTCCAGCAAGCGCCCTGGCGTGGCCACCAGCACATCGAGGCCCTTGCGCAACTTGGCAATCTGCGGCTCGATCGGTACGCCGCCATAGGCGACAAAGCTGCGCAGCGGCAAGTTGCCGCCGTAGCTGCGGAAGCTGGCATAGACTTGCTCGGCCAATTCGCGCGTGGGCACCAGCACCAGCACGCGCACGCACTGCGGCGCCACCACGCCGTCCAGGGTCAGGCGCTGCAGCAGCGGCACGGCAAAGCCGGCCGTCTTGCCCGTGCCCGTCTGGGCGGCGGCCATCAAATCGCGCCCTGCCAGCACGGCAGGAATCGCTTGTGCCTGCACGGGCGTGGGCTTGGCATAGCCGAGCTCGTCAAGTTTGCGGACCAGGGGATCGATCAGGCCGAGGGAGGAAAACGTCATGGGAAAAGCAATCTTGGCAAAGGAAAAGGCGGCGCGCACGGGTTGGCCGTGCGCGCGATTGCCGAGATTATAGGCCAGCAGGGATGGCGGCCGTGGTTTTCACTGCTTATTTACAACGAAAGCACACGCTCATCAGAACTTCATTTCCATCGTCGCGCGCGCCTGCGGCGAGCTGGGGGAAATGCTGTTGCGCTGTATCGTGCCGCTGGCGTCCGCATAGCTGGTGTTGCTTTCGAAGTCTTGCGCCAGCAGATTCGACACGGCCAGGCGCAGCTGGTTCTTTGCATCGAATTTCCACAGCGCATAGATATCGACGTCGCGCCGTGGCGACGTATAGGCGCTCTGGCGCTCGGTGATGCGCACCGGCCCGCCATTGCGGAAATTGAAGCTGCCGCCCGTGCTGAGCACGCCGTCCGGCGTCTTGTAGTCGAGGCCGAAGTTGCCGCTGACGGGGGTTTGCTGGTCGAGACGGTTGTCCGGTCCCGGCACCTGCTCCACCTGCGACCAGTTGCGGCTGACGCTGGCGCGCAAGTCGAGCGCCGGCACAGAAGCGGACGCGGACGCGGGCACGGACAACACGGCGCGCAGCGGGAACTTCGCTTCCAGTTCCAGTGTCTGAGTATTGGCGCGGCCGTCGTTGACGGGCGTGGAAACCCAGCGTTCATTGCTATATAACAAGCCCTGGCGCGTATAACCGTCGATGCGGCGGGCCGAGGCGCGCGCACTGAGCAAGGCGCCTTCGGCCCAATAATGCTCGTACGAGGCGTCGATGCCCAGCGCCAGCTCCGGTTTAAGATACGGATTGCCTTCGCGGTCGGGGTCAGTCTGGCTATTATTCGTCGACGTATTGCGCCGCGGAATCAAACTCGACGTGGGCTGCGCCTTGTAGGTGCGCGTCAGTGCCAGGCGCACCTGGTCGCCCTTGGTATCGGGCAACTTCCACAGGGTTTGCAGCAGCGGACTCCAGACGCTGGTGCGCTGCTGCACCTCGTCATACGTGTCACCGGCGCTGCGCGTGTCGATGCCTTCCCAGCGCACGCCCGCATACATGGACCAGCGCGGCGTGATGTCCCATTCATCCTGCACATACAGCGCCAGGCGCGCAATGGTGGCGTCAAAGCCTTCGTCGCTGTTGACGGGACGTGCGCCAGGCAAGGCTGCTTCGCGCTGCCGGCGCGCTTCATCGCGCCCGGTGTGGGCGCCATCCCAGCCCATCGACAAAGCATGGCCGGGCAGCAGGGGCGAGGAATACTTGCCAGTCGAACTGACGCCGTTTTCCGTGGCCTTGACGCCCACCGTGCGCTCCAGCGCCAGGCCGCTGCCGTCGATAGTGCCCTGCTGCAAGCTGTCGGACGTATTGCGGGCGGCCGAAGCGCCAATTTTCAATTCCAGCTTGGCACCGCCGGCCAGCTTGTGCATCCACGTCAGGTCGCTGCGGCCAAAGGCATTGTGGTTGCTGGAGCTGCCAGTGCTGGTATCGTAATCGGGGCGCAAGCCCTGCTGCGTGTCGACGCGGCTGAAACTACGGTGATTCGAGCGGCCGCCATTGAAGAACAATTGCGCCGTCAAGTTATCGCCGCCCGGCAAGACCCAGTTCAAGCGCGGCGACAGGTTGATGCCTTCCGGGCGGCCATCACCCGTGCCATTCGTGCGCCGCAGCAAGTTTTGCCGGCCATCGGGCGCGTAGCCCAGTTCCAACCCCGGATTGTCGTAATGATAGTCATAGCGGAACATGGAAGCGGCCAGCGAATACGAGAAATTGCCTACCCGGTCGGACAGCAACAGGTTCACGCTGGGCGAAAAACTCACATCGCTGCCCTGCACGCCCAGCTTGAGCTCGTGCTGCGCCGTTTTCACGGCTTTTTTCAGCACCACATTGATGGTGCCGGCAATCGACTGCGTGCTGAATTCGGCGCTGGCCGCGTGCAGGATTTCGATGCGTTCGATCACGTCGGGCGACAAGGTGTCGAGCGAAAAACCGGCCGGTGCGCGTTCGCCGTTGAGCAAAATCTGCGTGTAGCCGCTGCCCAGGCCGCGCATGCGGATCTCGCCGCCCGTGCGCCCGGCCGCGCCGGAGATGGTAATGCCGGGCAAGCGCTTGAGCACGTCGGTGACATTGGTATCGCCATACTTGAGGATTTCCTCGCTGCTGACCACCATCTTGCTGGCCGTATCGTCGCGGCGCGGATCATAGCCGCTGCCCTTGACTTCGACGGTTTGCATGGCGGCTGGCTCGGACTTGGCCGCCTTGTCGGCCTTGCTGGGCGCGCTGGCGGCAGCGGCATTTTGCGTTTGCTGGGCCTGGACATTCCAGGCAAAAAAGACGGCGGAAGCGGCAACGGTGAGGCGGAGGGAAAACAGGCTGCGTGGCATCATGGTTTAGCGGAAAAAAGTTGGCTGAATAAAAATGGCTAAAAGCTAAAAATAGGCCGCCATATTGTGCTGTAATTTTGCTACCACTGGCACGGTTTCCTGAAAATATTTCCTATAGCAAATTAAATTCGGTCGCACGCCCTGATGCGCCCTATCGCGTGCGGCCCATATCATTGCGCGCCACATCGCCGCTATAATGCGTTTTCGCCATTATTCCCCTCACCCCGTCAAAGGCTACCCATCGTGTCTGACCGTCTTGCCGTTTTGCCTCAATATCTGCTGCCCAAGGGAGCGCTGACCAATTTCGCCGGCCGCATCGCCGGCGCCAAGGGCGGCGCCATGACGACGCGCCTGATCCGCTGGTTCGTCGGCCGCTACAACGTCAACATGGATGAGGCGCTGGACCCGGACATTACGCACTACACCAGCTTCAACGACTTTTTCACGCGCGCGCTGCGCCCGGACGCGCGCCCGCTGGCGCAAGCCGACTACATCTGCCCCGTCGATGGCCGCATCAGCCAGTTCGGCACGATCGACAAGGACCAGATCTTCCAGGCCAAGGGCCACCATTTCAGCACCACGGCCCTGGTCGGCGGCGATGCAGCCCTGGCGGCGCAGTTCGAGCACGGCAGCTTCGCCAATCTGTACCTGAGCCCACGCGACTACCACCGCATCCACATGCCGTGCGACGGCCGTCTGACGCGCATGATTTATGTTCCCGGTGAATTGTTTTCCGTCAACCCGACGACGGCGCGCGGCATCCCCGGCCTGTTCGCCCGCAACGAGCGCGTCGTCTGCGTCTTCGACACGGCCAAGGGGCCATTCGTCATGACACTGGTGGGCGCCACCATCGTTGGCAGCATGGCCACCGTCTGGCATGGCGTCGTCAACCCGCCCCGCACGGGCCAGGTGCGCGACTGGAGCTATGCCAACGACAATGTGGTGCTGAAACAGGGCGAAGAACTGGGCCGCTTCCTGCTCGGCTCCACCGTCGTCATGCTGTTCCCCAAGGGCAACGTAGAATTTAATGCCAACTGGCAACCAGCCGGCGCCGTGCAATTGGGCGAAGTCATGGGCAAGCAGCCCAAGTAATTCATCTGGGCGCGCGCCTATACGGGCACGTCCGTGCGGTACATTTCTTCCATCAAGTCAAGAAACGCGCGCGTCTTGGCCGGCATCAAGCGCCGGCCGGGAAACACGGCCCAGCCCGTCACGAGCGGAAAACTCCACTCCGGCAATACGCGCACCAGTTCCCCCGTCGCTACATATGCCTTGGCAAAGCGGTCCGTGCTGGCGGCGATGCCCACGCCCGTGCAAGCCATGCGCACCAGCAATTCCGGTGAATTGGCCAGCAGGCGCACGGGCAAGTCGCGCTGCCACGTCGTCTTGCCGCGGATCAAGGTCCAGTGCACGAGGCCATGCACGGCGCGCGGCAAACTGAGCAAATCATGCCCATACAGATCGTCGGGATGTTCGGGCAAGCCGTGCACGCTCGTGTATTGTGGCGAAGCATACAGGGCCAGGGTGCTGAAGGCCACGCGGCGCGCAGCCAGGCTGGCGTCGTCGGGCAAATTGCCCATGCGAATGGCCACGTCAAAGTTTTCCTCCAGCAAATCCACCCTGCGCGCCGACAAATCGAGTTCCAGCGAAATGGCCGGATAGCGGCGCACGAACTCGGCCAGCACCTGGCGCATCAGGGCGTCGCCAAAGTCGGCCGGCATGGAAATGCGCAGCAAGCCGCTGGGCCCCGCCTGGCGATGCTGCGCCAGGGCGCCTGCCGCCTCCGTTTCTTCCACCACCTTGCGCGCGTGGTCGAGCAGGCTGGCGCCAAACTCCGTCAGCGCCAGCTTGCGCGTGGTGCGCAGCAAGAGGCGCTCACCCAATCTGGCTTCCAGCTGCGAGATGCGCCGGGAAAGCGTCGACTTGGGCAAGTCCACGCGCACGGCGGCGCGCGAGAAACTGCCGCATTCCACCACTCTTGCGAACAGCAATAAATCTCCGGGATCGATATCCATACGCTACCTTTACACTCGATTGTTCCATCAGTGGATTAATATTATCCATTTTAACGGCTTCCGCATCAATTTTGGAATTGCTATAGTTCATCCATCGCAACACACCTCACAACGGAGAACACAAGATGAACATCCTGCAAATCAATTCCAGCGCCCGCAGCACCGGTTCCGCCTCGACCCGCCTGGCTGACGCCCTCGCCGCCCGCGTTCTCGCCAGCAACCCTGACGCCTCCCTCACCCGCCGCGACCTGGCCGCTGAACCGCACCCCGTGCTCGACGAGCCGACCCTGCAAGCGCTGTTCACCCCAGCCGAGCAGCGCACGCCGGAGCAGGCGGCCCGCATCGCCCTGGACGACGCGCTGATTGCGCAAGTGCAAGCAGCTGACGTGATCGTCATCGGCGCGCCGATGTACAACTTCGGCATCACGGTGCAACTGAAAAGCTGGTTCGACGCGATTGCCCGCGCCAACGTCACCTTCAAGTACACGGAAAACGGCCCCGTTGGCCTCTTGACGGGCAAGAAAGTTTACGTCGGCCTGTCGCGCGGCGGCTTGCACCGCGATAGCGCCCACGACAGCCAGGTGCCATACCTGAACACCATGTTCGGCTTCCTGGGCCTGACCGACGTGCAATATGTGTATTCGGAAGGCATGGGCATGGGCCCGGACGCCGTGGCCAAGGCGCAAGCCCAGGCGGACGCCGAGATCAACGCCATCTTGGTGTAATAGCAAGTATCACGAGAGCATCAGACGAGTATCAAACCGAACGAGAACGGCGCATTGGCGCCGTTCTTGCTAACAGGAGAGAACCATGAACGACATCACCACCGTCACGAAAGTCACAAAACCGCGCGCCGTCGAGCGCGTGATCGCCGGCCAGGCCGTCATGGATGGCGCCGGCGTGAAGATCAACCGCGTGCTGACGCAGCAATTGCAGCGCCGTCTCGACCCGTTTTTGATGCTCGACAACTTCGCCAGCGACAAGCCGAACGACTATATCGCCGGTTTCCCCGAGCATCCGCACCGCGGCTTCGAGACGGTTTCGTACATGATCACGGGGCGCATGCGCCACAAGGACAGCGCGGGCCACGAAGGCTTGCTGACCTCGGGCGGCGTGCAATGGATGACGGCCGGCAGCGGCGTGATCCATTCGGAAATGCCGGAACAGGAAGATGGCGTGATGGAAGGCTTCCAGCTGTGGCTGAACCTGCCTGCGCGCGACAAGATGCGCACGCCCTGGTACCGCGACTTCACCAGCGATGAAATCCCCCGCTACACGACGGATGCCGGCGTGGCCGTGCAAGTGATCGCCGGCACCAGCCATGGCGTGGCGGGCGCCGTGCAGCGCGATGTCACGGAACCGCTGTATATCGATATCGACTTGCCGCCTGGCACCAGCTTCGAGCAGCCAGTGCCGGAAGGCCACAATGCCTTTTTGTACACCTTCCGTGGCGAAGTGCAGGCGGGCGGCAAGGCCGTGCCCGCCCTGCGCATGGCGATCTTTGCCAATACGCCGGGCAGCGATGGCGTGCGCATCGAAGCGCCCGAAGGCGGCCGCGTGATCCTGATCGCCGGCAAGCCCTTGAACGAGCCCATCGCGCAGTATGGCCCGTTCGTCATGAACACCCAGGCGGAAGTCTTCCAGGCCGTGCAGGATTTCCGTGAAGGAAAGTTCGGCGAGAGCGCCCCGCAGTAAATGTCGTCTTAAGTGCCGTCTGCACAAAAAACCTGCATCGCCTTCGGGCAAGCAGGTTTTTTGTGCGCCCACCATTTTGTTGCTTTTCAATTACACTAGCGGCAAGCCCATTCCACAAAGTATTCCATGCACGATAGCACCGAACAAAACGCCGCCCATCTGCATGCCCATTTGAAAGGCGACGCCAAGCATACCCACTCGTTCGAGGGGCGCAGCCAGAGCATCCTGGCGTGGGCGCTGGGCTTGACTTTGTCGTTTGCCGGCATCGAGGTGGTCGCCGGCTTCATGTCCAATTCGCTGGCCCTGATTTCCGACGCAGGCCACATGGTGACCGATGCGGCCGCGCTGGGCTTAGCCTTGCTGGCGCAGATCATTGCGCGCCGCCCGCCGTCGCCGCGCCACTCGTTCGGCTTCGGCCGCGCCGAGGCGCTGGCCGCCTTCGTCAACGGTCTGGCCATGCTGTGCGTGGTGGGCTGGATCTTCTACGAAGCCGTGCTGCGCTTTTCCGCCCCGCAAGCCGTGCAGGGCGGCATGGTCTTCGTGGTCGCCTTCATCGGCTTGCTGATCAACCTGGTGGTGGCGTGGGTATTGTCGAAGGATAAGCAAAGCGTGAATACGCGCGCCGCCCTCGTGCATGTGATGGGCGATTTGCTCGGTTCGGTCGCCGCCATCGTCGCCGGCGCCGTGATTTACTTTACGGGCTGGATGCAAATCGACCCGCTGCTGTCGGTGCTGGTGTGCCTGCTGATCCTGAAATCGACCTTTGGCGTGCTGCGCGAGTCATATCACTTCCTGATGGAAGGCGTGCCGCTGCATATCGATTACATCGAAGTGGGCACGGACGTGGAACAGGTCGACGGCGTGATTGCCGTGCATGACCTGCATGTGTGGGACATGTCGCCGGGCCAGCCGGCCCTGATCGGCCACGTGGAAATCGAACACCTCGACCACTGGCCGAGGGTATTGCGCGCGATCAAGAAAATGTTATTGAGTAAGCACGGTATCGACCACATTACCCTGCAGCCGGAGACGGCGGCGATGGCGGGACTGCATGCTGGTGACAAAACCCACCGGCAAGCATCTGCCGTTGGGTTCAAACAAGACTAACTCCTTTTTGCCTCCAGCACGCCACTGACATCCTTGATCACATTCAAGGCCTTCAGCAACTGCGCCGTCGAGCTGATCTCGGCCGTAAACGTCATGCGGGCCTGACCCTTGGCGCTTTGGGTGTTGACGCCGATAACATTGATCTTTTCGCGCGAAAAGATTTCAGAGATGTCGCGCAGCAAGCCCTGGCGGTCGCCAGCGAGAATGAAGATGTCGACCGGATACACCGTATCGTGCCCGCCCGTGCTGCCCCATTCCGTGAAGATCACGCGTTCGGGCGCCTTGGCGCGCATTTCCTCGAAGTTCTTGCAGGTAGCGCGGTGGATGGAGACGCCCTTGCCGCGCGTGACGAAACCGACGATGCTGTCCGGCGGCGCCGGCTTGCAGCACTTCGCCAGCACCGTCATCAAGCCTTCCGTACCCACCACCAGCACGCCGGACTTGGCGCCCTGCTCCACGCTGGAGGCGCGGCTCTTGCCCACCAGCACGGCGTCTTCCGGCACCACCACTTCGCCATTGTCGTGCAGCGCCTGCTCCACGTGGCGCAGGCTGAATTCCTCCTTGCCCACTGACAGGAACAGTTCATCGACCTTGGTAAAACCCAGCTTTTGCGCCAGCGCCTCGAGGTTGACGGCCGTCTTGCCTTCGCGCTGCAGGGATTTCTCTACCAGCGCGCGGCCGTGGGCCAGGGTTTCCTGCATGTCGATGGCGTGGAACCAGGCGCGGATCTTGGAGCGCGTGCGCGTGCTGACGGCGTAGCCGGCGCCGAGCCAGTCGCGCGACGGCCCGGCCGTGCCCGGCGCGCCCTTGGCGGTGATGATTTCGCAGGTCTGGCCGTTCTTCAACTGCGTATTCAAGGGCACCATGATGCCATCGACCTTGGCGCCACGGCAGCGGTGGCCCACGTCGGTGTGCAAATGGTAGGCAAAATCGACAGGCGTGGCGCCCACGGGCAGTTCCAGCACGCGCGCTTGCGGCGTCATGACGAAGATGCGGTCATCCAGCGTGGCCGATTTGAGCTTTTCCACCCATTCGCGCTGGATTTCTTCCTGGCCCACGACGGCGTCGGCTACTTCGGTCTTCCAGGCCAGCAACTGGCGCAGCCAGGCGATCTTTTCGTCGTATTTCTGGCCGGCAAAGTTCGAGCCGCCCTCTTCCTTGTAGCGCCAGTGCGCCGCCACGCCGTACTCGGCAAAACTGTGCATTTCATTGGTGCGGATTTGCACTTCCAGCGGTCGGCCGTCTTCGGCATTCACCACCGTGTGCAGCGACTGGTAACCGTTCGGTTTCGGCCGCGAAATGTAATCGTCGAATTCTTTCGGGATGGGGGTCCAGATATTGTGCACCACGCCCAGCACCGTGTAGCAAGTCTTGACGTCGGCGACGATGACGCGGAAGGCGCGCACGTCGTACAGGGCCGTAAAGTCCAGTTCCTTGCCGCGCATCTTGTTCCAGATGCTGTAAATATGTTTCGGGCGGCCAAAGACTTCCGCCTGGATGCCGGCCGAAGCCAGTTCCGTTTGCAGGCGCAGGATCGCGGAGGCAACAAAGCCCTCGCGCATCATGCGCTTTTCTTCCAGCATCTTGGCGATGCGCTTATACGCTTCGGGCTCGATGAAGCGGAACGACAGGTCTTCCAGTTCCCACTTCAGCTGCCAGATACCGAGGCGGTTCGCCAGCGGCGCGTACAGATCCAGCGTTTCCTTGCCATATTCGCGCGTCATTTCGTTGAACAGTTTCAACTCGGCAAAATAGCGCAAGGTCGTCACGCAGGCGGCCAGGCGCACCAGCACGACACGCATGTCGGACGCCATCGCCAGCAGCATCTTGCGCAAGGTTTCCACCTGGGCCATGGCTTGCTGCGCCGCATTCTTGCCGCGCCCGCCAGCGCTGCCATGCTGCGCCTGGGTCAGCGCCCGCAAGCGTATCAGCTGGCGCACGCCGGTGGCCAGATCGCACACCTGCTTGCCGAAGCGCGGCTCGATGTCGGCCGCCGTGTCCGGCTCCAACAGGGTCAGCTCGAACATCAGGCCGGCAATGCGCGTTTCCGCATCGCTGCGCAGGAAAGCCAAGGTAGTGGCCACGCCGATGGCAAATTCCAGCGCAGAGCGGCCGGCGAAGGTCTGCTTGTCGCCATACGCCTCGGTGGCATAGGCAAGCGCGTCCAGCACGCGCGCGCTGTCCGGCGCACTCAGGCCCTCTACCAGTTGTTCCGATGTGGCGCTATGCGGGGCCGAGATGGAAACCATGTAATACCTTATTAACGTAGAAACTAACTACTTAGCGCTCTGCTGCGACGACGACGATTTCAACCAGGCATGCCGGATTGGCCAGCTTCGCTTCCACCGTGGCGCGCGGCGGCGTGTGGCCCATGGCCACCCAGTCGTCCCACACTTCATTCATGCCAGGGAAGTCTTTCATGTCGGCAATGTAGATCTGGCACGACAGGATGCAAGTCTTGTCGCTGCCCGCTTCCATCAGCAGGCGGTCGACGTGACCGAGCACTTCGCGCGTCTGGCCGATGATACCCTGCGTAGTGTCGTCGGCGATCTGGCCAGCGAGGTAGATGGTGTTGTTGTGAATTGCCACTTCGGAGAGGCGTTTGCCTACGTGCAGTCGTGTGATTTCCATGCTTTTTCTTTCGGTTGTTTCAAAATCTGTCCAGCGTTACTAATGACTAGCTCTATTACTTGCCCAGCAAAAACTTGCGCGCGATAGCGATCTGGTCGTCATGGATGAAGGTGGGTGCATGGCCGACACCGGCAATTTCCACCAGCTCCGCCTTCGGGCCACGGCCCAGCATGCTTTGCGCCGTCGCATGCGACAGCAGATCCGATTCCGCCCCGCGCACCAGCAAGGTGGGGCAGCGCACGGCATCATACGCGGCCCACAGCAGGGCTTCGTCGCTGGCCGCCGATTCGGGCGTGGCCGAGCGGAACGGCATGGCCAGGCCCATATCATAGTGGCGGCGCCAATGGCCATCCTTATCCTGGCGCAACACATCAACCGCCAGTTTATGCCATTCGGCGTCCGTGTGCGGACCGAAGCTGGCGGAGACGTCGCGCACGAACCGGGCGCCCTGCTCGAACGTCTCGAAACGCAAGTCCTGGCCGATATAGTCGCCGATGCGCTGCAAGGCTTCCGGCGCCAGGGTCGGGCCGATATCGTTCAACACCAGCTTGCTGATCGGACTGTCCGGCAACGATGCCAGGCCCAGGCCGATCAAGCCGCCCATCGAGGTGCCAAACCAGTCCACCGTCTGGCGCTCGCCGTTGGCCAGCACGCGCGCCAGCAGGGTCACCATGTCGCTCACATATTGCGGCACGCGGTAAAACTGCGGATTGGCCAGCCAGCCCGAGCGGCCACGCCCCACCACGTCGGGGCAGATGACGCGGTAATCGCTGGCCATGGCGCGCGCCAGGCTGTCGAAGTCGTCCGAGACGCGCGTCACGCCATGGGCGCAGACGAGCACGTTCGGATTATCCGCCGCGCCCCACTCCTTGTACGACATGCGGTGCAGGCCCGCCGGCGAGATGCATTGCACTGACTTGATGCTGGCTTCGATCATCCGATTTCCTTATTCGATGTAAAAAGAGCACCATTTCTGCACTCTGGCGGCTGTCCCGCGCGCGACTCTTCGGCAGTGTAGCGCAGCGCGGGCAATGCTCCAAGCGCACGCCTGAAATGCTGCGACGCAGCACAGCCGCATGGAGCAATACCCGATATAGCGAAAATGCATATCTGCGGTTATCCACAATTGAGCTGCCCCTCCAATCGGCGGATGATCGCAGCATCAACCCGCAAGAGGAGACCACTCGTGAAAAAACCATTCTATAAAATCCTGTACGTCCAGGTGCTGTTCGCCATCGTGGCCGGCGTGCTGCTGGGGGTGTTCTACCCATCGAACGCCGTCGACATGAAACCGCTGGGCGACGGCTTCATCAAACTGATCAAGATGATCATCGCCCCCGTCATCTTCTGTACCGTAGTGTCCGGCATCGCCGGCATGCAAGACATCAAGAAAATCGGCCGCGTGGGCGGCAAGGCCCTGCTGTACTTTGAAGTGGTGTCCACCTTCGCGCTGGCCATCGGCTTGCTCGTTGCCAACATCCTGAAACCGGGCGCCGGCTTCAACGCCGACCCGGCCCACCTGGACGTCAAGTCGATCGCGCAATACACGCATGCCGAAGGTCTGACGACGACCGACTTCCTGATGAATATCATCCCGAAGACTTTCGTCGATGCCTTCGCCAAGGGCGACATCCTGCAAGTGCTGCTGATCGCCATCCTGTTCGGTTTTTCGCTGTCGCTGCTGGGCGAGCGCGGCCGTCCCGTCACCAAGCTGATCGACGAACTGTCGCATGCCATCTTCGGCATGGTCAACATCATCATGAAGGTCGCGCCTATCGGTGCCTTCGGCGCCATGGCCTTTACCATCGGTAAATTCGGCCTGGCTTCGCTGATTCCACTGGCTAAACTGATGGGTTCGTTCTACCTGACCTGCTTCCTGTTCGTCTTCGTCGTGCTGGGCCTGATCGCCCGCTACACGGGCTTCTCCATCGGCCGCTTCTTGTTGTACATCAAGGAAGAACTGCTGATCGTACTGGGCACGAGCTCGTCGGAATCGGCCCTGCCGGCACTGATGAAAAAACTCGAGCGCCTGGGCTGCTCGAAACCGGTGGTCGGCCTGGTCGTGCCTACCGGCTACTCGTTCAACCTCGATGGCACCAACATCTACATGACCATGGCTGCCCTGTTCGTAGCGCAAGCGACCAACACGGAGCTGACCATCTGGCAGGAATTGACCATCCTCGGCGTGGCGATGCTGACCTCGAAAGGCGCCTCCGGCATCACCGGTGCCGGCTTCATCACCCTGGCCGCCACCCTGGCGGTGGTGCCGACCATCCCCGTGGCCGGTATGGCGCTGATCCTGGGCATCGACCGTTTCATGAGCGAATGCCGCGCCCTGACCAACTTCGTCGGCAACGGCGTGGCCACCATCGTCGTGTCAAAATGGGAAAAAGAACTCGACATGGACAAGCTGCAAAGCGAGCTGGCCAATCCAACCCACCCGACCGACGACGCCTATGCGGCCCCGGCCGTGAGTATCGTCAAGTAAGCAGCACTCCTTTCGAAAAGCCCCGCAGAGCGATCTGCGGGGCTTTTTTCATGTGCGCATGCTTCCTCATCATCAATAAAGAGTAAATCATGCATCAATATTTTATTGGATGATCAATAAATGGAAAACAATTACAGTCGCTATCACTGTTCACCGGCAAGCTCCCGCGCAATGACATTGCGCTAATGCAAGCCTAACTGCCAGCCTGACACCGAACCATCCACCTTTTGAATGGAGTACGTCATGTCCCTCTCGCCCGCCTTCTACGCCACCTGGAGTCCACGCCTGCTGGGCCTGCTTCGCATCATCCTCGGCTTCCTCTTCCTGCAGCACGGCACAGCCAAGCTGTTCGGCGCGCCGCACGTGGCCATGTTCGATGGCTTGCAACTGTTTTCCATGATGGGCGCGGCTGGCGTGATCGAGTTGGTGGGCGGCGCGCTGTTGCTCGTCGGCCTGTTTACGCGCCCCGTCGCCTTCATCCTCTCGGGCCAAATGGCGGCCGCCTACTTCATGGCGCATGCACCAAACGGCTTCCTGCCGATCCTGAACGGCGGTGAAATGGCCGTGATGTACTGCTTCACCTTCCTGTACTTCGCGGCAGCGGGCGGCGGCGCCTTCAGCCTCGATGGCTTGCGCGGCAAGGCTGGCGCATAAAGCACAAGGGCGGACATCGCTGTCCGCCCTTGTTTGTTGATTACTACAAAACGTTTATACGCCCGACACGTCCAGTTCAGCGCCCGTGGCCGCCTGTACTTGCTCCTTGCTCACGCCCGGCGCCAGTTCCACCAGTTTCAGGCCGTTTTCCGTCACCTCGATCACGCCCAAGTCGCTGATGATGACGTCGACCACGCCCACGCCCGTCAGCGGCAGGTCGCACTGTTTCAGCAGCTTGTGCGAAGTGGTGCCATCCTTGGCCGTGGCCACGTGCTCCATCAGCACCACCACGCGCTTGACGCCAGCCACCAGATCCATCGCGCCGCCCATGCCCTTGACCATCTTGCCTGGGATCATCCAGTTCGCCAGGTCGCCCTTTTCCGACACTTGCATGGCACCCAGGATGGCCAGATTAATCTTGCCGCCACGAATCATGCCAAACGAGTCGGCCGAGCTGAAGTAGGCAGCGCCCGGCAAGGCCGTCACCGTCTGCTTGCCGGCGTTGATCAGGTCCGCATCGACTTGCGCGTCGGTGGGGAACGGGCCAATGCCCAACAGACCGTTTTCCGACTGCAGGAACACCTCGATGTTCTGCGGCACATAATTGGCCACCAGGGTCGGCAAGCCGATGCCCAGGTTCACATAAAAGCCATCCTGCAATTCTTTTGCCGCGCGTGCGGCCATTTCGTCACGTGTCCAAGCCATGATTATCTCCGTATTCTTTTTTATGCTTCGGCGCGCACGGTGCGCTGCTCGATGCGTTTTTCCGGGTTCGCGTTGACCACGATGCGGTGCACGAAGATGCTGGGGGTATGCACCTGGTCCGGGTCGATCTCGCCCACTTCGACCAGTTTTTCCACTTCGACGATGGTGATCTTGCCGGCCATGGCTACATTCGGGTTGAAATTGCGTGCCGTCTTGCGGTAGACCAAATTGCCCGCGCGGTCGGCCATGTAGGCTTTCACCAGCGACACATCGGCCACCAGGCTGTGTTCCATCACGTATTGTTCGCCGTCGAATTCGCGGATTTCCTTGCCGTCGGCAACGATGGTGCCCACGCCCGTCTTGGTGAAGAAAGCGGGAATGCCGGCGCCGCCGGCGCGCAGCTTCTCGGCCAGGGTGCCTTGCGGCGTGAATTCCAGCTCCAGCTCGCCGGCCAGGTACTGGCGGGCGAATTCCTTGTTTTCACCCACATAGGAGGCGATCATTTTTTTGATCTGGCGCGTGGTGAGCAATTGGCCCAGGCCGAAGCCATCCACGCCCGCGTTATTGGAAATGGCCGTCAGGCCCGTCACGCCGGAATCGCGCAAGGCGCCGATCAGCGCTTCGGGTATGCCGCACAGGCCGAAACCGCCGACGGCGATGGTCTGGCCATCATGTACGATGCCGGCCAACGCCGAGGCGGCGTCAGGATAAACTTTATTCATGGGTGTCCCTCTATTTTTTGTTAAGCTGGGTCAAGAGTCCAAGGCTCTGGCTGCGACTCAGCATAAAATACGCGCGTGGAAAGTACAATACCGTAGAACTACCGGCGCCGTGCCCGCCATCCCCCTGTGAGAGTGAAACGTATCAGATGAATGCCGCGTCAGCCATCGATTATAAAAGCATCTTCCTGCACGCTCCCGTCGGCATGTGCATGTCGGAAAACCGCATCATGCGTAGTTGCAACGAAGCGCTGGCCGGCATATTCGGCTATGCCCGCGCCCAGCTTGACGACCAGTCGTTCGAAGTACTCTACCCCACGCACGATGAATTCCTGCGCACGGGCGAACGCATCATCCCCATCATGAATGCCAAGGGCCGCTATTCGGACGAGCGCATCATGCGCCGCAGTAATGGGGAATTGTTCTGGTGCCACGTCACGGGCCACGCCATGCTGCCCAATCAGCCGCTGGGAGCGGGCATCTGGACGTTCGAGGATGTCAGCGAGAAACGTCCCGTGACGGCGGAACTGACGCCGCGCGAGCGCGAAATCGCCGCGCTGCTGGTGGAGGGCAAGACCAGCAAGGTGATCGCCCGCCAGATCGACCTCAGCCCCCGCACGGTAGAAATGCACCGCGCCAAGCTGATGCGCAAGTTTGCCGCCTCGACGTCATCCGAACTGGTGCACAAGCTGGTGGGAATGCGGCCGCCGCGCTAGGGTTGCTTTGGTTTAACGCCAAATAAAACCGTAGCGAGCGGCAGTGATTTGTGGCCGAGAAGCGCAACCGTGCTAGAGCACGGGGGCGCCGAGCCGGTGAGCATCGCAGGCCGCTAAGCGCGACGCGCAGCAGGTTTTATGGCGTTAAAACGTGCTCATGCCGCCATCGGCGGAGATAATCGCGCCGTTAATAAAATGCGAATCCTCGCCCGCCAGCAGCAATAGCAGGCCGTCGAGGTCTTCCGGCTTGCCCGGGCGTTTATTGGGCAGCATTTCGATCAGCTTCTTGCCTTGCTCGGTGGCAAAGTAATCTTCGTTGATCTCGGTGGAAATGTAGCCGGGGCAGATCGCATTGGTGTTGATGCCATATTTGCCCCACTCCACCGCCATGGCGCGCGTCATGTGCACCATGCCCGCCTTGCTCATGCAGTACACGCCGATCTGCGGCAGCACTTGCAAGCCCGCCATCGAGGCGATATTGATGATGCGGTGCTGTTTCTTCGGGTCGCCCTTGGCGCGCGCGATCATGCGCTTGGCCGTTTGCTGGGCCACGAAGAAGGCTCCGCGCAGATTGGTATCCATCACGAATGAGTAATCTTCCGGCGTGACGTCGACCAGGCGTTGCGTCGTTGATACACCTGAATTGTTGACCAGGATATCGATGGGGCCCGCTTCCGTTTCCGCGTGCGCGATGGCCGACTTGATGCTGGCAAAGTCGGTCACGTCGAGCGAGACCACGTGCGCGGCGCCGCCGTCCGCTTCGATCTCGGCGCGCAACTCCTTCAGGCGTTCGGTGCGGCGCGAGGCCAGCACGACCTGGGCGCCGGCCTGGGCCAGCACTTTCGCAAAGCGCGCGCCGAGGCCGCTCGATGCGCCGGTAATCAGGGCAATCTTGCCCTCGAAATTGACTTCTATGCCCACGAGCTACTCCTGTTTTATTTTAGATAACACTTTACACCGTGCCTGTGGCAATCGGGCAAAATCCCCCGCGGCGCACTTGAGCAAAAGTAAACGCCATCATTACACAAAATGGCCGAAATTAGATTGCGGCGAGGGGCAATGTCACGCAAAATGGCGCCAAAGTTGCAATCCTCGCTAAAAACAAGCACACTCGTGCTTAAATTTCTTCGAAGATTCCTCACCCACTCACTAGTGACTAACAATCGAGACCATGACACAGCCTAATAACTTAGTTGAACAGTACGGACCGCGCGAAACCATGGAGTATGACGTCGTCATCGTGGGCGGCGGCCCCGCAGGCCTGGCGGCGGCAATCCGCCTGAAACAGCTGGCGGCAGAGAAAAACCAGGAAGTGTCCGTGTGCGTGCTGGAAAAAGGCGGCGAACTGGGCGCGCACATCCTGTCGGGCGCCATCATGGACCCAAAGGCCCTGACCGAACTGATCCCAAACTGGAAGGAACTGGGCGCGCCACTGAACACGGAAGTCACGGAAGACCGCATCCTGTTCCTCACCGAAACAAAAGCCTACAAGACACCGAACTTCGCCGTGCCGGCCTGCTTTGAGAACCATGGCAACTACATCGTCTCGCTGGGCAATGTGGTGCGCTGGATGGGCCAGCAGGCGGAAAACCTGGGCGTGGAAATCTTCCCCGGCTTCCCTGCCGCAGAAATCCTCTACAACGACGACGGCTCCGTGAAAGGCGTGGCGACCGGCAACATGGGCGTCAAGCGCGACGGCCAGCCGGGCCCCGACTTCCAGCTGGGCATGGAATTGCACGCCAAGTACACGCTGTTCGCCGAAGGCGCGCGCGGCCACCTGGGCAAGCAATTGATGGCCAAGTATGACTTGAACGCCGGCAAGGACCCGCAATCGTATGGCATCGGCATCAAGGAACTGTGGGAAATCGACCCGGCCCTGCACCAGCCGGGCCTGGTGATCCACTCGACCGGCTGGCCGCTGGACGCGAAAACCTACGGCGGCTCCTTCCTGTACCACATGGAAAACAACCAGGTGATGGTCGGCTATGTGGTCGGCCTGGCGTATGAAAACCCCTACCTGTCGCCGTACGAGGAATTCCAGCGCTACAAGACGCATCCGGAAATCCGCAAGTTCTTCGAAGGCGGCAAGCGCATTTCGTACGGCGCGCGGGCGATTACGGCCGGCGGCCTGCAATCGCTGCCGAAACTGGTGTTTGCCGGCGGCGCGCTGATCGGCTGCGATGCGGGCTTTTTGAACATGAGCCGCATCAAGGGTAGCCACGCCGCCATCAAGAGCGGCATGCTGGCAGCCGATGCGGCGTTTGTCGCGCTGGGCGAACAGCGCCAGCACGATGAATTGGCCAGCTACCCCGTCGCTTTTGCCCAGTCCTGGCTGCACGAAGAGCTGCACGTAGCGCGCAACGTCAAGCCATGGCTGTCGAAAGGCCTGTACCTGGGCAGCCTGATGACGGGCATCGACCAGATCATCTTCCGTGGCAAGGCGCCATGGACCCTGCACCACACGCATGGCGACCACGAATGCCTGAAACCGGCCGCGCAATCGAAGCAGATCGTCTACCCGAAACCGGATGGCAAGTTGACTTTTGACAAAATGTCATCCGTCTTCATCTCCAACACCAACCACGCGGAAGACCAACCGATCCACCTGACGCTGAAAAACGCCAGCGTGCCCGTCGACGTCAACCTGGCCACCTATGCGGGCCCGGAAGCGCGCTACTGTCCTGCCGGCGTGTACGAATTCGTGAAAAACGACGACGGCGCCGAACGCCTGCAGATCAATGCGCAAAACTGCGTGCACTGCAAGACCTGCGACATCAAGGACCCGACGCAAAATATCGTCTGGGTCACGCCGGAAGGCGGCGGCGGGCCGAATTATCCAAACATGTAAGCTGCCTGCATGGCAAGTTGCATAAATGGCGTGGACACTTGTTGGTGTCCACGCCATTGTTCAAAAGAGCTATCGTTTCCACTGATACGAAAATTATTTTTGCGCTATCGTCGATATCACAACCAAAAAACGAACTTTCTACATAAGAAGTTTCTCTAAAGCACTGCCAGCCATTACAATTCAAGGTGGCACCCACTCTCCCCTTCTCTCATGCACGCAACCGATCCCACCGCATCGCCCCCCAGTGACGGGCAGCAGCCGACTCAGCAGGAGTTCGATCATATCGTTTGCCTGTATGAAAGCGGCGAGCATGCGCAAATGGAAGAGGCGACGCGCGCCCTGCTGGACAGCTATCCTGCATCGGCGCTGGGCTGGAGCGTGCTGGGCATGGCCTTGCAACTGCAGGGCAAGGACGCCTTGCCGGCATTGCAAAAGACAGTGGACCTGGCCCCAGGCGACGCCGAAGCGCAGCTGCACCTGGGCAATGCGCACATGGAGGTCGGTCAACTGGACCTGGCCATGGGCAGTTTCATGCGCGCACTGGAAATCGCACCCGCCTTTGCCGAGGCGCTCAGCCGCCTGGGCGACGTACTGCAAGCGCAAGGGCACTTGAAGGAAGCGGCGGAATGCTACCGCGGCGCGCTGGACCTCGATCCGGCGCTGGCCATGGCGCACATCGGCAAGGGCGACATCTTGCAGGCGCAGCGGCAATTCCAGGCTGCGGAAACCAGCTACCGCCAGGCCCTGACGCTGGTGCCAGGCGCGGCCGAGATCCACCGCAAGCTGGGCGATATGCATGTCGCGTTGAACCGGCCAGAACAGGCAATGCAGAGCTATGCTGCGGCGCTGCAAGACGATCCCCACAACGCCATGGCGCATGGCGGCATGGGCAACGTGCTATTCCGGCTCGATCGCAATGCGCAGGCGGCGGCCAGCTACCAGGCGGCCACGGCGCTGCCGACGGCGATTGCGGCCCACCATCACGGCCTGGGGCGCAGCCTGCATGCCATCGGTGAAACTGCTGAAGCGGAAACGGCCTACCGGCAAGCCATCGCGCTCGACCCATCCATCGCTGCGCCCATGCTGCACTACGCGGACTTGCTGCGGGAAACCCGGCGCAAGGAGCAGGCGATCGCCATCTATCAGGCGGCACTATTGCTCGAACCGCAGAATGTCGACACCCTGAACAACTTGGGCATGGCCCTGCAGGAAGACGGCCAACTGGAGCAGGCGCTGGCCTCTTTCCAGCAAGTGCTGGCGTTGTCGCCGAACAACCCTGTCAGCCATAGCAATATCGCCGCCGTCCTGAACGCCATGGGCCGGCAAGACGCTGCGCTGGAAAGCTGCCGGCGCGCCGTGAAACTGGGGCCCAAGTCCGCGCCCGCCCATGTCAACCTGGGTACGTGCCTGATGGAGATGGGCCGCCTGAGCGAGGCCGTCAACAGCTTCGAGACCGTCGTCAAACTCGATCCGCATCACCGCAGGGCGCATGTGAATATCAGTGCCGCCCTGACCCGCCTGGGCCGCATCGACCAGGCCATCATCCACACCCGCCAGGCGCTGAAGATCAATCCGGACTGGGATGAACTGCACAGCAACCTGCTGTTCTACCTGACCCATAGCCAGGAAATGAATGCCGCTGCATTGTTTGCGGAGCATCTGCGCTATGCCGAGCATTTCGAGGCGCCGCTGCGCACATCCTGGCCGCAACACGCCAATACACGCGATCCTGAGCGCCGCCTGCGCATCGGCTTTGTTTCCGCCGACCTGTACAACCACGCGGTAGCCAATTTCATCACGCCCATCCTGGAGCACCTGGCCCATTCGCCGCGCCTGGAAATCGTGGCATACGCCAACAGCTTTCATGACGACCCGGTCAGCCGGCACCTGCATGGCCTGGTCAGCATCTGGCGCCAGGTCGAGAAGCTGACCCATGCAGAGCTGGCGCAGCTGATCACCAGCGACGCCATCGACATCCTGATCGACCTGTCGGGCCATACCGGCTTCAACCGCCTGCCAGCTTTCGCGCGCAAGCCAGCGCCGCTACAGGTGACCTGGATCGGCTATCCGGGCACGACGGGCTTGCAGGCGATGGATTACTACCTCACTGACCGCTATTTGGCGCCAATAGGCATGCTCGACGGGCAGTTCACTGAAAAATTGCTATTCTTGCCCGCTTCCGCGCCGTTCCTGCCCTCGCCAGTGGCGCCACCGGTCAGTCCTGTTCCCGCATGCGAAAATGGCTACATTACCTTTGGTAGCTTCAATCGGGCCAGCAAACTGAGCCGCGACGTCATCGCCCGCTGGTCGAAATTGCTACGCGCCGTGCCCGGATCCAAGATGGTGCTCGCCGGCATGCCTAGCGAAGATATCAGCAACAAATTGCGCGCCTGGTTTGCCAGAGAAGGCATCGCCGCTGAACGGCTGAGTTTTTACGCGCACACCAACACTGGCGACTATCTGGCCCTGCATCGCCTGATCGACATCTGCCTCGACACCGCGCCCTACACTGGCGGCACGACAACCCTGCACGCATTATGGATGGGCGTACCGACCTTGACAATGACGGGCTCGAACTTACCTGGCAGGGTGGGCGCGACGCTACTCGAACATGTGCATCTGAACGCGTTCATTGCCCTGGATGACGCAGATTTTGTACAAAAAGGCAGCTTAATTGCCGAGGACATTGGCTATCTTGTTTCCTTGCGCACAAGCCTGCGTGAGCGGGTAAAAAATTCGGCGATGGGTCAACCAGGAATGATCGCCTCGGGACTGGAGCGTGCACTGCGCACCATGTGGCAACGCTGGTCTGCCGGCCTGCCGCCAGTATCCTTTGAGGCCAGAATCGCGGATAGCGAGGCAGAAGGGAAAGACCAGTGAAAGACCATCATAAAAAGAGTCCCATCTATGTGACTCAACCCCTGCTACCTCCGCTGGAAGAATTCATACCTTATTTGGAAAGTATCTGGGCGAATAAAATTCTCACCAATGGCGGCCCTTTCCATCACCAACTGGAGCAGGCACTCTGTGATTATCTGGGCGTCAAATACATATCGCTCTTCACCAATGGCACACTGGCGTTGATGACTGCTTTGCAGGCGCTGCGTGTAACAGGCGAAGTCATTACCACGCCGTACTCGTTTGTCGCCACCGCTCACTCCCTGCTATGGAATGGCATCAAGCCAGTTTTTATCGATATCGACCCATTGACGTTCAATATCGATCCAGGAAAAATAGAAGCGGCTATAACGCCGCACACCACAGCCATTTTGCCAGTACACTGCTATGGTCATCCATGCGACGTGGACCGCATCGAGAAGATTGCGGATAATTATGGGTTAAAAGTAATCTATGATGCGGCGCATGCCTTCGGCGTAAAAAAACATGGCCTCAGCGTACTCAATCATGGCGATCTGTCCGTCCTGAGCTTTCACGCGACCAAGGTCTTCAATACATTTGAAGGCGGTGCCATTATTTGTCCGGATGCCAAGATCAAACAACGCATCGACCATCTGAAAAATTTCGGTTTTGTCGACGAAGTGACCGTCGTCGCTCCCGGCATCAATGGCAAGATGAGTGAAATCAATGCGGCTTTTGGCATCTTACAGCTCAAGAATATAGATAGCGCCCTGGCCAGGCGCAAGGCAATCGATACCCAGTATCGCACCAGCCTAGCCGGGACGCCTGGCATACATTGTTTGCCTGAAGACTCGAACGAGACGGCAAATTACGCCTATTTCCCCATCCTCGTGCAAGATGCCTACCCGCTGGAACGCGATGCCCTGTATCAAAAACTAAGCGAACATGAGATTTACGCGCGACGCTATTTTTATCCTCTCATCAGCGATTTTCCTATGTACCGCGGCATGCCATCGGCTGCTCCGGCCAATCTGCCGGTTGCGCAAAAAGTCGCCAGCCAGGTGATTTGCCTGCCGATCTATCCTACATTAAATCAAGAACAAGTCGATACCATCGTGAATCTGATCACTGCTCCTTTTGCGCGATGACTACCCTCGCCATCATGCAGCCGTATTTTCTTCCCTACCTAGGCTATTTTCAACTGCTTGCGGCGGTAGATAAATTCGTGTTGTTCGATGATGTCAATTACATACAACGCGGCTGGATTAATCGCAATCGACTGTTGATGAATGGCGCAGCGCATATTTTTACAGTACCGTTACGGGGCGCCAGCCAGAACCGGCTGATTTGCGATATTACCCTGCTCGAAGAACGCGCCTGGCGTGACAAATTGTTGCGCACCCTGCGCCAGGCATATGCTCGTGCGCCCTACTACCGCGTCGTCGCCGAATTGCTGGAACGCGTGATATCCCATCCAACCTTGCGGTTGGACCATTTTTTACTCAATAGCTTGCGCGAGGTAATGAGCTATCTATCACTGGAAACGGAGCTCATCAATACGTCGCGCGTATATGGCAATGCCAGCCTGAGTGGCCAGGATCGCATACTCGATATTTGCATCAAGGAACATGCTACCTGTTACATCAATCCCATAGGCGGCACTGCACTGTATCAGCGTGAAACCTTCTTACAGCACGGCATTGCTCTACAGTATTTGCAAGCCCGTCCAATCAGCTATCCCCAGGGCAAGAACCTACCTGTTTCAGGCCTGTCGATAGTCGATGTGTTGATGTACAATTCCATCCCAGTCGTACAGCAATTTCTTATAGAAAAGGATCTGGTTTGAACAGTGTGTAGCAGCTTCCAGAAGCTGTCCACTCCCCTCAAAACAGAAAAATAATATGTCTTTTGAAAAAATTTTCGCAGAAGTCTTTACGATCCCGGAAAATACGGTGATCGACTCCATGAAGCTGAGCGAGATTGCCAGTTGGGATTCGCTGGCACACATGCTGCTCATCACACGACTTGAAGAGGTTTACCAGATCGAGTTTACCGGTGATGACATCGCCGACATGGCTTCGGTCGGAGATGCACGCAGCGCTTTACGCAAGTGCGGAGCTACGTTGTGAAAATCGAAGGAGCCGGCATTCTGATCACCGGAGCCGGCCGCGGTATTGGCCGCTATCTGGCTGAACAATTCAGCGCCGCGTCGGCGCGTGTCGGTGTCATTGAAAAAGATCCTGCCTTGTGCGAGCAATTGCGCCAGGACAGCGAAGGTCGCATCCAGGCCTGGTGCTGCGATGTCACTGATCCGGCAGCGGTCGACGCAACCCTGCAAGCCATCGTCGATTCCGGTTTCGACATCGATGTTCTCATCAATAACGCAGGCATCATTCATAGCGAACCCCTGGTCAATCTGTTGTCGCGGACCGACCGCGTACATTCTCGCGACAATTGGCGGCAAGTCATCGCGACCAATCTGGATGCGGTTTTTTTTGTTACCAGCAGGGTCGTCGAGCGCATGCTCGCAAAGCGCAGGAAAGGCGTGGTCATTTCCATCAGTTCGATTTCGGCCAATGGCAATCCCGGTCAATCTGCTTACTCGGCAGCCAAGGCCGGCGTCAATGCGTTGACCCATACCTGGGCCAAGGAATTGGGCGGCATGGGACTGCGCTTCGCCGCAATCGCCCCCGGTTTCATCGATACACCATCAACCCGCGCCGCATTAAGTGAGGCGACGCTGGCGAAACTCCAGCAGAAAATCCCGTTACGCCGCCTTGGCGACATGCAATCCATATTCCAGTCGGCACGCCATATCGTCGAAAATGACTATCTGACGGGCAGCGTACTGGAAATTGATGGCGGCTTGGTACTCTGAGAACGTTATCATGACATCGTTCACCAATCTGGGGCTGGCCTTTGACGATATCGTGCGCCGCCGTGCGGACCATTGCGCGCTGTACTACCCGGCAAGCGGCGAACGCATCAGTTACGCGCAATTAAGTAGCCTGGTCGAACGCTTGGCTGTCATATTCCATGCAAAGGGACTGCGCCAAGGCCAGGTGGTAGCGCTGTTTCACGATAAATCACCGGCCGCATTTGCCGCCATGCTGGCATGCCTGCGTCTGGGCCTGATCTATACCAATCTCGACCGTGACAGCCCATGGGAGCGTATACGCAAGATCCTGCAGACTTGCCAGCCTGCCCTCATTGCCAGCGGGTTTACGGATCGTCCTTTCCATGCAGAACTGACTGCCGACGGCTTGCCCGAGACCCTGCTGTTGCAGCAAGCTCTTGATATGGCTGTGGCCAGCCCTGCCGACATGCGCTTGCCGCCCGTCACCACAGCGGATGGTGGCGCCCCGGCCTATATCATGTTCACTTCCGGTTCCACCGGCATGCCCAAGGGGGCGGTCATGTCACATGCCAACCTGCTCTGGTTCATTGCCTGGGCAAGGGAGCGTTTTGCCATCGTCCCTGATGATGTCATTTCCAACGTCAATCCGATGTATTTCGATAACTCGGTGTTCGACTTCTATTCGTCTATCCTGTCGGGCGCGACCCTGATTCCCGTTACCGCCGAGCAAGTGCGTGATACACGGCTGCTGGTACGGCTGATCAACCAAGCTGCTTGCACGCTGTGGTTTTCCGTACCGTCGTTACTGGTCTATTTGCTTACCACGCGCGCCTTGTCGGCCACCGATTGGCCGGCGCTACGCAAGATTGTGTTTGGCGGCGAAGGTTTCCCTAAAACCCGGCTGCGTCAACTGTACGAGCTGTTTGGCCAGCGCGCCGACCTGGAAAACGTCTACGGCCCAACGGAATGCACTTGCATCTGCTCCGCCCACACTGTCACTGCGCAAGATTTCGACGACATGCAGAATCTGGCCCCACTTGGCCTGTTGGCACAGAATTTCAATTTTGAAATAATTGCTTCGGATCCGGCCTTGCCAGAGCGTGGCCAACTGTTTTTGCGCGGACCACAGGTCGGCCTCGGTTATTACAACGACCCGGTGCGCCGCGCTGGTGCTTTCATTCAGAATCCACGACACACGCTGTACGCCGACGTCGGTTACCTCACCGGCGATATTGTGCAGCGCGATGCGCAGGGCTGGCTGCATTTCAAGGGCCGCGCGGATTTTCAAATCAAGCATATGGGTTACCGCATCGAACTGGAAGAAATAGAAGCAGCTCTGGGCAGCGTGAGCGGCGTCATGGAATGCGCGGTGATTTACCAGAAAACCGGTGACGCAACGGGACAGATCCACGCCTTCGCGGTGGCCAATGCGTCGCTGTCGGCAAAACAATTGCAGGCGGCACTTGCCGCCATTGTTCCGGCATATATGCAGCCGCGACACCTAACAGTCCTGAAAGTGCTGCCGAAAAATGCCAATGGCAAAATCGACCGACTTGCACTTCAAATTCCTGCCACCTACTCTGAACCTCAATGAAACCAGTCATCCTTTTCGGCACCGGAAAAATCGCGGAAGTGATACTCTATTTCTTGCGCCATCACAGCCAGCGCCAGGTCGTTGCCTGCTGCGTCGACCGCGAGTACGTGCCGGGGCCGCACTGGCAAGATCTGCCCGTAGTGGCCTTCGAAGAAATAAGCAGCCGGTACCCGGCCGAGACCCATGACATGTTCATCGCCCTCGGTTATCAAGGCATGAACGCTTTACGCGCAGAAAAATGCGCGCAGGCGCGGCAACTAGGTTACACCCTGGCCTCGTATGTGCATCCGGATGCGGGTTTGCCACTAGATTGCCGGTATGGCGACAATTGCTTTATCATGAATCAGGTACACGTGCACCCTTGTGTCACGCTGGGCGACAATGTGTTTGTCTGGAGCGGCGCCCTGATCGGTCATCACAGTAGCATAGCCAACAATTGCTGGCTCACTTCCGCCACCAATATTTCCGGCAACGTCAAGGTCGGCGAAAACTGCTTCTTCGGCATCAACAGCACCATAGGCAATAGTGTTCAGATTGGCGCCTCCTGCTTCATCGGCGCCAATACCCTGGTCACCAAATGCACCCAGGATGAGCAAGTATTTCTGCAGGAAAGCAGCAAGGCATTCCGACTGAATAGCCGGCAATTTCTTCGCATGTCCCGTTTCGACGATTTATAACTCCTCATTTCGACTGTCCACATCATGAATCTCTGGGAATTACCATTTTTTATCTCGCCTCTGGACAAGCAAGCGCTTCAATACAAAGGCACGAGCAGCGCTAGTGGAGATATTGAGCAAGGAGTGCTTCACGCTGGCCAGGCTGAGTTTCCAATCATCGATGGCTTCCCGAATTTCGTGCCGACCCATAACTTATCGGACAAAACCAAGTCAGTGGTCGCGTTTTACGATGATCGTTCGGAAACTTACGATCAATACCTGCACCTCACCTTCCATACGCATGGCGAAGACGAAAACAAGGTACGCAATGGCCTGATCGACTTGCTTGAACTCACTCCTGGCTCGACGGTACTGGAAGTGGCTGCCGGCAGCGGACGCGACTCGGAAATCATCGCCAGCCGCCTGGGTGTCAACGGTAAGCTGTTTCTGCAAGACATATCAAGCGGCATGCTGAATAAGGCGCGCCAACGGATGCAATCTTGTGCTGTGCCGGTTTCCTATGCCCTTGCCGACGCCTGCGCGCTGCCCTATGCCGACAATAGCGTCGATTGCGTCTACAGCTTTGGCGGGCTGGGTGAATTTCCGGACATCCGCAGCGCCCTGGCCGAAATGGTACGCGTCTGCAAACCTGGCGGGAAAATAGTTGTTGGAGACGAAAGTATCCCTGTCTGGCTGCGTAATACTGAATTTGCCAAAATCCTCAGCACCACCAATCCGCAGTTCATGGCCCCCTTGCCACTCGAACAGATGCCGGTCGAAGCGCGCGAGGTATGCGTGCGCTGGATCATCGGCGGTGTATTTTATCTGATCGATTTCCGTGTAGGCAACGGTGCTCCGGATGGCAATTTCGACTATCCGATCCCAGGTCCACGCGGTGGTACGCTACGTAGCCGCTATCTGGGCCAGCTTGAAGGCGTCACGACAGAAACCAAGGAATTGGCGCACCAGGCGCGCAACAAACGCGGCATGAGCATGCATGCTTGGTTGGAAGAAGTGGTGCGCAAGGCCGCCGCCGACGATCTGAAATGATCCCCCAGCCGCAAAGCCTGAATTGGCACAAGCTGGGCAAGGTGTTTGGCCCCGAGATGGGGCCATCCTGGATGAAGACCCATGCTCAGGTACCTACGCCCTTGCTCGACGAGGCAGCCGGCCTGATACGCGTGTATTTTTCCTCGCGCCCGGAAAATGGCGTCAGCATGACCAGCTATGTTGACCTCGATGCGAACTACCCCCTGCGCATAATACATGTCAATCAGAGCCCCTTATTGCCGTTGGGCAAGCCTGGCAGTTTTGATGAACACGGCATTATGCCAAGCTGTGCGGTCCGGCACGGAAACCTGGTCTATCTGTACTACAGTGGTTGGAGTCGGGCCACGACCGTGCCATATACGAATTCAACCGGGCTGGCCATCAGTGAAGATGGTGGCCGCACGTTCCGACGAGCTGGAGACGGCCCGGTGCTGGCCAAGTCACTTGGCGACCCCTACTCCGCCACGTCGCCGTTTGTCATGCAGCACGATGGCGCATGGCGTATGTGGTATTGCTCCGGTACCGACTGGCCCCTTGTCGACGGCAAGTACGAACATGTCTACGACATCAAGGAAGCGCATTCCGATGACGGCATATTTTGGCGGCCAAGCGGTAAGGTCAGCTTGCCGGCCACCTCAGAAGAACAGGCGCTGACCCGCCCCTGGGTAGTGCAACTGGGCTCCCACTGGCATTTAAATTATTGCCACCGCAACGCCAGCGACTTTCGCGACGGCGCGGGGGCATATCGCATTGCAGCGGCCACCTCTACCGACCTTGACACGTGGCAACCGATGGGCGCCGATGGCCCCAGCAGTTGCACCAATCCGGCAGGCTCAAAAGCGCAATGGGATGAAAAAACGCACGCCTATCCGGCTTTGCTGCTGGTCGGTTCGCGGCTTTTGATGTTTTATAATGGCAACGGATTCGGCGCTGGCGGCTTTGGTGTCGCGTATGCCGACCTTGACCACTTAACAGGTAAACAATGATTAAACCACACGATTATATTCCTGGCGAACTTGAGTCGGTAAAGTTCAGTCACCGCAGGGAAGGCTATTATCAGGGCTTGGAAAAAATCAAATCGTTAGGCTACACAACCGAAGATTTCATCCATCATTTCCCCGCCTTCGTTGGCCACATGACACTGGGCCGTTTTTTCAGCCTGTACGAGGCTTACAAGGCGACGCTGGGATTGGCTGGTCATATTGCTGAAATCGGTGTCTACAAAGGTGCTTCCACACTGTTTTTTGCCAAGCTGGTGGAACTGTTTGAACCTAACAGCCTGACCCAGGTCCACGGTTTTGACTGGTTCCAGGGGAATCAGCCCTCAGCCAACGAGCCGGGAATCGTACCGGGTGCGGACGTCGAAACCTACGAACGGGTGTCGGCACTGGTGGAAGCACAAAATCTGCAGCACGTGGTGCATATCCATCCGCTCGATGTGACACGCGAACTCGACGCGTTTTTCGACAAGCACAGCCACCTTCAGTTCAAACTGGTTTTCCTTGATGCAGGTATGTATGAAGTGGTGAAGGCGGCATTGCCGCACTTCTGGAGCCGCTTGAACACGGGTGGCTACCTGGTACTCGATCAATTCAATTTCGATATTGCACCAGGCGAGACGAAAGCGGTACGGGAATTGCTGCCAAACGCCTCGATACGCACCTTCCCGCATGGCTGGATGCCATCTGCCTACATCGTTAAATAAACTGGCAGTCATCTGCGTTGGCTTGGCAACGCAGATGACTCCGAGAACACCGAGGTAAAATTGCAACCAGAAAATCTCACATTACACACCGAGCGTCTGCTGCTGCGGCCGATCACCCGCGACGATCTGGAACTGGTTTGGCCGCACGTTACCGATCCGCGCATCAGCCGGCTCATGTCTTGGCATGCCCATCAGGATAAGGAAGAAACAGCCGCCTTCCTGGAATCGTTGGAGCAGAGTCGCCTGGCTGGGCGCGGTATCACCTGGGCCATTTTCAAGGACGGCCATTTCTGCGGCATTATTTCGCTGATTAATATCCAGCGCCAGCACCGTGCATTAACTTACAACTGTGCCGAACTGGCGTATTGGCTGGCACTCGATAGCCGCGGGCAACGCATCATGTCCGAAGCCGGCCGACGAGTCATCGCATTTGCCTTCGCAGAACTGGCCATACATCGCCTGGAAGTCGGGCATTTTTCCAGCAACGCCGAATCCGAGCGCATCATCAAGCAGTGGCAATTTCGCTACATCGGCGAAAAGCGCCATGCATTCATGAAGGATGGCGTCTGGCACGATGCGAAATTTTATGACTTGCTCCTGTCAGACCTATCCAGGCCGGTCGCTGGGGATTAAAGTCAGATACCTCTGGAAAGCTTCTGTTGGTACTTTTAACAGGGCATTGAAATAGTCGCCGCGTCCGTCAACCGCCACGGGACGGCAAACCTTGTCAATCCGCCCCATCCCACCGCCATCCGGACACTGTTCGCCATCCGTTCCGAGCGCCAGCTGGTACCGCACTTCGACCACAACCTGCTGTATCGTTGGGACAGGCGGGTACAATCCGATGGCTCATCGGCCCCTCTTCTTACCCAACACGTCTGTCAATATGTGCCCAAACAATGCATCACCTTTACCCATCGGCCGTCGGTCACAATCTGCCAGCGGCGAAAGCCGGACGCAAATGGCAATCGCTGCTGCGCTGGACAACTACCAGCATGCGCAAGCCGAGCTGCCACACGATGCGGCAGTTCACCTTGATATCGCCAAGACACTCAGGGAAATGGGAAAGATCGAGGACGCCGAGGCGGCTTACCGCCGCGCGATCATATTGTCACCCTCGTCGGTACCGGCTTTCTGCAAACTGGCAGAACTATTGACTGGTGAAGGCCGCAATGAGGAAGCCATTACTGCCTACCATTCCGCTTTACTCCTCCAACCTGAAGAGCCATCGATCCATAACGACCTGGGCAATGCGTTGCAAAAAGCCGGGCGCCCTGACGAGGCGCTTGCCGCGTACGAACACATGCTGCGACTAGCCCCACACAACGCGCTTGCCGAAAGCAATATTGGTTCAGTGCTGCAGGCGCAAGGGAAAATTGAGTTGGCCATGCAACGCTACGACACGGCACTGGCTCTCGCTCCCCATTTCGCGGCCGCCCATTTCAATCTGGGTACTTGCAAGCTCTTGTTGGAAAAAATCGATGAATCGATTGTGCATTTTTCCAATGCCATTCAATATGACCCAAGTTTCTATCTGGCCCATATCAATCTCACCACCACGCTGAGCAAAGCAGGTCGTATCGATGAAGCGGCACAGGCTTGCCGGGATGCGATTGAAATCAATCCTCAATGGAATGAGATGCATAGCAATCTGCTGTTCTCGCTCACACATGATGCAACAATCACTCCAGCCAGTTTATTTGAGGAGCATCTACGTTTCGGCCGACAGTTCGAAACACCGTTTCAATCTGCTTGGCCACAGCACGACAACAACCGGGATCCTGATCGCATTCTGCGGGTAGGCTTTGTCTCGGCAGACTTGAACAATCATGCGCTGGCTAATTTCATCACGCCCGTACTGGAACATCTGACGCATGCAACAGGACTGGAACTATATGTTTACTGCAACAACCGGGTCGACGACCGCACGACTGACCACCTGAAAGGGATAGTTCGCAGATGGCAAGCGATTCAGGCACTGTCTGACCAACAGTTAGTCGAGCAAATCACCAGGGATGGTATCGATATCCTGATTGACCTGTCGGGTCACACGGGTTCAAATCGTTTGCTGGCGTTTGCTCGCAAGCCGGCGCCGTTGCAAGCAAGCTGGATGGGCTATCCGATGACGACGGGGCTGGAGGCCATGGACTACTTTCTGACAGACCGCTATTTATCACCCGCAGGCCTGCTGGACGATCAATTTACGGAAAAATTCTTGGCGCTGCCGGCCTCCGGGCCCTATGTGCCATCGCCCGATGCGCCAGCGATCGCCAGCGCGCCAGCATTGGCGCACGGCCACATCACCTTTGGCAGCTTCAATCGCGCCAACAAGCTGAGTCGCGCGGTCATCGCTGGCTGGTCCGCGTTGCTACGTGCGGTACCGCAAGCCAGCATGGTCGTCGCTGCCATGCCCAGCGAGCAATTTCGTGAGATGCTGCTCGGCTGGTTTAAAGAAGAAGGCATCGCCGGCGAGCGCCTGAGCTTTCATGCGATCACCGGCACACGTGACTATCTGGCTCTGCACAGGCTGGTTGATGTGTGCATCGACACCTGGCCTTACAACGGCGGCACGACGACCTTTCATGCATCATGGATGGGCGTACCCACCCTGACGATAGCCGGCAACACCTTGTTAAGCCGTGTGGGTGCCACCATCATGGGCTATTTGGGGCTGCAGCAGTTTATTGCACACGACCTGGACGATCTCATACAAAAAGGCAAAGATCTTGCCAATGACCTGGACGCGTTAGTTGAATTGCGCATGAGCATGCGTACAAGGCTGGCAAACTCTCCCGCCGGACAACCGGCACTGATTGCAGCTGGCCTGGACAATGCTCTGCGCACCATCTGGCAGCGTTGGTGCGCCGGCTTGCCTGCAGAACCATTCGAAGCCGATCCATTACAAAGCTCTCTTGCAAAACGCGCTGCAAGCATGCATGCGCTGTATAGCGTCAATGTCGATGCCGCATTGTTGCTCGCCATCGAACACCATCAGGCCGGTCGGTTTGCCGAGGCAGAAACACTGTATCTGGCCATCATCCACAGTATGCCCCAGCATGCCATCGCCAACCATAACATGGGTCTGCTCGCGGTGCAGCTCGGCTATCAGGACAAATCGCTGCCCTACCTGCGCGCAGCGGTACTGGCCTGTCCAGAGGAAGTTCAGTTCGTTCTCTCTTATGCACAGTCGCTGCTGCAAGCCGGACAGGCCGAAATAGCAGCAGATGTTGTTACGCAAGCTATTGCCAAGGGTATGGATGGCGCCGATTTACAGGCCATCTTGCTTCGGGCACGACAGGCAGCGACAGATGAGCCGCTCGCGCCAACACAGCTAGAAGCAGAGCATATCGTCGAACTGTATCAGGCTGGCCACCTTGTCGCCATGGAAGACGCCGCACTCTTGCTGGTCAACCGCTACCCGGACTCAGGCTTTGCCTGGAGCGTCCTCGGCACCGCTCTGCAAGCGCAGGGCAAAGATGCCTTGTCGGTGCTGCAGCGCGCGGTGCAACTCAGTCCGGGAGACGCCCAGGCACATGGCAACTTGGGTAACGCATGGCAGGATGCAGGCGATTACCACAGCGCCATTGAATGCTATCGGCGGGCGCTGGAACTAGAGCCAACGTTTGCCGAAGCATCAGGCAATATGGGCAGCGCCCAATACGCTATTGGCGATGCTGGCGGCGCGGTTGACAGCCTCCGGCAAGCCGTACTGCTCGATCCTGCCTATGCCCTGGCGCATGCCAATCTGGGTAACATGCTGGCAGCCATGCACGATCTCAATGGAGCAGCCATGCATTATCGGCATGCACTCCTGCTCGCTCCCGGCGATCCGCAATTACATCGCGACCTGGCTCAGGTACTGCAGGCACAGGGTTACATTGAAGAAGCGCATGCCAGCTTTGCACTCGCGCAAGAGCTTGAGCAAGGCGGTGAGATCATGCCCGCCAAATAAATTTAAAAAAATTCTCATAAGCATTTAATTTATCTAGAGCAATGGTCGTCTTGTACTAGGGAGAGCGCAAAACTGCTGCTCCGCACCGTAACCACCTAACTGGAGTATCTTCATGCTGAGCCTTCACACCAATGCAGCGGCCTTGTCCGCGCAAAATTCGATCTCCAAAACACAAAACTCGCTGTCGACTTCGATGACGCGCCTGAGCACCGGCTACCGCATCAACTCGGCAATGGATGACGCTGCCGGCCTGCAAATTGCAACTCGCCTGAAAGCACAAACCAGCGGTATGGCCATGGCCATGCGCAACACCCAAAACGCCACCTCGATGATCCAGACCGCCGATGGCGCACTGGGCGAAACCGTCAACATCCTGGTTCGCATGAAAGACCTGGCAACGCAAGCTGCCGATGCATCGTCTACGACTGACGACAAGACAGCCATGCAAGCTGAATTCGATACCCTGACGGCCGAGCTGACCAACATTGTTGGCAACACATCCTTCGGTGGCGCCAAGCTGCTGACCGGCAAGGCAACTGCCGCCGACGCTACCGCCGCTGGCACCGCCAACACCGCTGCGCTTGCTGACAAAACCGCAAAGACTACCGCTTACGGCGATGCCACCACCGGCATGGTAAAAGCTTACAACGATGCTGTTACGGCTAACACCGGCGGCACTTCTGCCCAACTGACTGCTGTAGCAACCACGGCTGAAGCCATGCGCGTCGGCGAAATCGCTATGAAAGATGCAACTAAAGTAGCTGACGTTGCTGCTGCATTCGTCAGTGCCGTGACTACTTCGGTTGGCAGCAGCGACACCGGCGGCAAATTCAACGCCTCGCTGGACTTCCAGATCGGTGCTTCGACCACTGAAAAAATGGGCCTGGACCTGTCGGCCGAATTGAGCGCAATGCACACAACAATCCGTGGCGCGACTGGTGAATACAATGCATTCGGCCTGGCGGCTGACCTGAAAGGTGCTGAACTGACCGCCGTTGGCACCGCATCGACCACGATCGACAAACTGCAAACGGCCATCGACTCTGTCGGTACCGTACGTTCGGCACTGGGCGCTGCTGGTAACCGCCTGGACCACGTAGCCACCAATTTGGCCAACGTCAGCACCAACACGCAAGCTGCTTCGGGCCGCATCATGGATACCGACTTCGCGACCGAAAGCTCGAACATGACCGCTTCGCAAATGCTGCTGCAAGCTGGTACCGCAATGTTGAAACAAAGCAACAGCATGTCCTCGATGGTCATGTCCCTGCTGCAATAATAGCAAGCGCGTCCTGACCTGGCTCGGGTCGGGCCGACCAGAGCCAACTGCGCGAGCAGTTGGCTTTTTTTTATTCATCCCATGCGGGAGGAGTAGCAATGGCGATAGACCGCGTTTCCGCAGGCAATGCCCTGCCCCTGATCACGCAGCGACTCGACGTCAGCAACGCTACGCCGATGGTGCCGGGCGTGGTGCAGCCGCTGGTGCCGATCGGCCCCTACATGGCGCCCGCGCCCGATGCCGGCACCCTGCCCGCGCAACTGCAGCAGAAAACGCAAGACAGCCTGGCGTCCCTGGTCAAGCCGAACGCCGAGGGTTTTGGCGCCACCGCGCGCGACAGCAGCGCCATGCAAGTCAATCAACTATTCTTTACGCGCCAGCTGGTGTGGCAGGCGCCCGACGCGGCGCAGCTGGCCGCCTCCTGGCGCGTGATGGTCAAGACCTATGGCCAGCAATATGCCGCGCTGCAGGAACAGGCGCGCGGCCAGCACGTGCCGGGCAACCTCTTCATGGCCGAGCAGCAGCCGGCCCTGCTGCGCGAAGGCCCCAGGCCACCGTTGAGCATCGACAGCGAAGCATGGCGCTTTGCCGTCTACGGCTGGGGCGGGCAACGCCTGCTGCTGCGCGTGCTGGTCAGCGACGAGGACGAAGAAGGTGCACCGCCGAAGCGCCGCGGCAAGGTGGCGCTGCGCGTCGAACTGATCATCATCGGCATCGGCCGGGTGGTGATCCAGATGGAGCCGGCCGGCGACGGCGTGCTGCTCGAACTGGCCGCCGATGAAGAGGCCGCGCTGCGCCATCTGCGCCTGGCGCTGCCCGAGATCGCCGACGCCGTGCGGCGCGCCGGCCTGCGCGTGGTGCGCTGCCGCCTGAACCGCCAGCTGCATGCGCAGCGCGTGCACGGCAACTATCCCATGCAGTCGGCCGCCGCCGCGCTGTCGCTGCCCCTGTTCCGCGCCATGGCCGAAGTGGCGCTGCTGCTGACGCAGCCGGAAGCGGAAACGGCCACCAAGCCCGACAGCACAGGCACAGCCTCCCCTCCAGCCGAGCCGGAGGACGCAATCATTGCCTCGAAGGAAGTGGCAGCCCCGCTGGGCTACGATTATGGCGATGACTATGGCGACGACGCCGTGCTGCTGGCCGACGGGCTGGAGCACGCGTTACTGCCGCCCATCGACGAGCAGGATTGAAGCAGCATGCAAAAACGGCGCCTGAAGCGCCGTTTTTTTATAGTTATCCCACCGTACCGATGATGCTCACTTCGCGGTTTTCCGGAATTTCATTGTAGGACAGCACATGCAGGCCCGGCGCAAACAGGCGCGCATAGCGGGCCAGCAGCGGGCGGATCTGCGGCAGCACCAGCAGCAGCGGCGGCGTGGCCTGCTGCTTCATCTGTTCGCGCGCCACCGGCATGTTGACTTGCAGTTGCGACAGCAAATGCGGGTCGATCGGATAATTGTCCAGCGTGACCTTGCCCGCCTGGCGCGCCTGGTTCAAAGAGCCCAGCAGCATGTTTTCCAGCTCGCCACCCAAATTGAATGCCTGCATTTCCATCTTTTGGCCGAACAGGCCGCTGACGATCTGGCGCCGCAGCGCGCAGCGCACTTCGGCCGCCAGCAGGATCGGATCCTTGGTGGTTTCCGAACTATCGAGCAAGGTGGTGGCGATGGGCACGATATCTTTCAATGACACGTTTTCTGCCAGCAAGACGCGGAACACGCGCAGCATCTGCGTGTGCGTCAGGGCCTTGTCGAGTGCACCGGCCAGCTTGGGCGACAGGGCCGCCAGGCGCTCCATGATGTTTGATACGTCTTCGTGGCGGAACAGTTCCGGCAAGTATTCGCGCACCATCTTCGACAGATGCGTGGCGATCACGCTCGGCGCCTCGATAACCTGGTAGCCCAGGCCCAGCGCATGCGCCTTGTCGCCCGGTTCGATCCAGGTGACGGGCATGCCGTAGGCCGGCTCGATGCCGGGAATGCCGTCCAGCTGGCCGTACACATTCGGCGACGGAATCGCCATCAGGCGGTCGGCCTGCACCTCGGCCTGCGCCACCACGGTGCCCGACAGCATGATCGCGTATTGCGACGGCTTTAAGGACAGATCGTCGCGCACGCCGATATTGGGCAGCAGCAAGCCCATCGACTCGGACAGGCTCTGGCGCACGCCCTTGACGCGCTTGTTCAACGGTTCGCCTTGCGTTTTGTCAACCATGCCCACCAGCTTGTAGCCCAGCATCACCATCAGCGGCTGCACGGCCGGCAGTTGCTGCCATTCCAGCTCGGCAGGTTTGTCATCACGCAAGGCCGCTTCGATGGCGGCCATGCCGGCCGAATCGGGCGCCTTGACGCGCTGCGTGAGGCGCCAGGCAACGAAAGCCAGCACGCCGGCAAAGGTCATGAACATGAACCACGGCATGCCCGGAATCAGGGCCAGCGCCACCATCATGCCGGACGCGCTGTAGATCACCGTCGGCGAGGTCAGCACCTGGCCCGCCACTTGCTGTTCGAAATCGCCCGCATCGCTGATACGGGTCACGAGAATGGCGGCAGCGGCCGACAGCAGCAGCGCCGGGATCTGCGCCACCAGGCCATCACCGATGGTCAACAGCGCGTACTGGCGGAAAGCCTCGCCAAATGACAGGTCGTGCATCAGCGAACCGATGGCCACGCCACCGACCATATTGATGATCAAGATCAAGATACTGGCGACGGCGTCGCCGCGCACGAACTTCGAGGCACCGTCCATGGCGCCATAGAAATCGGCCTCGGCAGCCACGTCCTTGCGGCGCGCCTGGGCTTTTTCCTGGTTGATCAGGCCGGCGTTCAAGTCGGCGTCGATGGCCATCTGCTTGCCCGGCAAGGCGTCGAGCGTAAAGCGGGCCGACACTTCCGAGATGCGCTCGGCACCCTTGGTGACCACGGCGAAGTTGATGATCATCAAGATCACGAAGACCACGATACCGACGACGAAGTTGCCGCCAATGACCACGTTACCGAAGGCCTCGATCACCTTACCGGCCGCGTCCGCGCCCGTATGGCCGTGCAGCAACACCACGCGCGTGGAGGCCACGTTCAAGGTCAGCCTGAGCATGGTGGTGGCCAGGATCACCGTCGGGAAGACGGAGAAATCGAGCGGCCGCTTGGCCGAGACGCTGACCAGGATGACGATCAGTGCCAACACGATATTGAACGTGAACAAGATATCGAGCAGCACCGGCGGCAGCGGCAGGATGATCATGGCCAGGATCACCAGCAGGAACAGCGGCGTGACGAACTTGTGGCGGCGCATTTCGGCAACCACGCGGTTCAGGAAATTCATGAAGGTACTACCTCGCTCAAATGAGATGGCACGACCACCTCGGTGGGAAATGGGGGCTGGGCGGCACGCTGCCCAGAACGGAATGCTTTCAGCTGCAAGATATAGTTCAGCACCTGCGACACGGCCTGGTACAGCTGCGCGGGGATCTGCTGCTGCACCTGGCTGGTGTTGTAGATGGCGCGCGCCAGCGGCGGCAGCTCCAGCGTTTCAATATTATTTTCCTTCGCCACTTGGCGGATATACAGCGCCATCTCGTCGACGCCCTTGGCGACGACAAAGGGCGCCTCGGCGCGGTCCTGGTCATACTTCAATGCCACGGCGTAATGTTCGGGATTGACGATCACCACGTCGGCGCCGGGCACGGTCTTGCGCACGCTGCGCCGGCCGATCTGCTGCTGCAGCTGACGGATGCGCTGGCGTACTTCGGGCCGTCCTTCACTGCTCTTGTGCTCTTCCTTGACATCCTTCTTGCTCATGCGCTGGTTGCGGGCAAAGAAAAAGGCCTGCGCCGGCACGTCGATGACGGCAAACAGGACGAACACTGCAACGAGCGCCATCAGGCTGTCGAGCATCAGGGCCGAGCCGTCGAGCATGGCTTGCGACAGTGGCCGGTGCTGCAAATCCACATACTGCGTCAGGCTGGAACGGCTCACATGCACCAGCACCATGCCCAGCACGGCAGCCTTGGCGATGGACAAGCCGAATTCAAAGGCATGCTTGGGCGACACCAGGCGGCCCAGGTTCTTGGCCGGACTCAGGCGCTCCATCTTCGGCATCCAGTTCTTGCTGCTGATGACCCAGCCGCCAGGGATCAATGAACCGAGCACCACGAACAGGGGCACGCAAAACAGCGGCACGATCATCTGGATCAGCAAGCTCACCGAGGTGGTAAACGCCATCGACATGGCATTATCGAGCGCACCTTTGCCGTCGAGCGGCATGAAGGCCATGGCGAACAATTGCCGAAAGGCATCCAGGTAGCCAGGCAGCAGGAAGACGAACAGCTTCATGCTGATCAGGATGCCCAGCGCCGTCGACAGGTCGCGCGAACGCACCACCTGCCCTTCCTGGCGCGACTTCTTCAGCTTTTGCTGTGACGCCTTTTCGGTCTTGTCGCCCGTGCTGCTATCCGCCATGGGCCACCCGCATCTGTTCGGCGATCATGTCGAGCACCCGGTTTGTCATGGCGATATAGTGTTCCGGCACGAAACGCACGATCTGCGCCAGCATCAGTAAGCCAAACACGGTGATCAGGGAAAAACCCAGCGAAAACAGGTTCAGCGACGGCGCCACGCGGTTCAGGAAACCAAAACCCAGTTGCACCACCATGGTGGAAAACACGATTGGCAAGGCCAGCAGCATGGCGGCGGCGAAGATCCAGGCCACGTTGTAGGCCACCGTCTGCAGCAGCAGCGGAGCAAAGCCGTGCCCCACGGGCCATGCCTTGAAGCTGGCGCCGATCACGCCCGTCAGCACCAGATGGCCATCGACGGCAAAGAAGACAATCATGCACATGATGGTCAGCATGCCGGAAATCACATCCGACGAAGTGCCATTCAAGGGGTCATTCATGACGGCCATGGAAAAGCCCACCTGGCTCGACACCATATAGCCCAGCACGGACATGACCGACATGGCGAAGTGAAACGCCAGCCCCAGGATGAAGCCGATGACGGCCTGCTCCAGGGTGGCGACGATGGCGTACAGCGAAAATGGATCGATCTTCAGCAATTCCTGCGAGATGCCCGAGGCCTGCATCACGGGCAGCATCAGGATCGCCAGGATCAGGGAAAGCAGGATGCGCACCGTGACGGGCACGGCGCCGTCGCCGATCACGGGCGAGGCGCTGAGCATGGCCAGGATGCGGCAGAACGGCCACCACACGGCCAGCAGAAACGGCAGCACCTGATTGAAAATCTGATCCATGGTGCGCGGCGCTATCCAACCAGCGTGGCGGCGCGCTGAAATATCGACACGCAATAATCCATCAGGTAACCGGCCATCCAGCGCCCGGCCAGTATCAGGGCCAGCAGGGTCACCAGCAGACGCGGCAAAAAGCTCATGGTCTGTTCATTGATCGACGTGGCCGCCTGCACCAGCGCGACCAAGAGGCCCATCAGCAAACCCGGCACGACCAGGATGACCACCAGCAGCATGACCACATGCAGGGCTTCAATGATGAGGTCGACGGCAACTTCAGGGGTCAGCATGTCAGTACGCCTGTATGCTGGTAACCAGGGTGTTGACGGTCAAGGTCCAGCCGTCCACGAGCACGAACAACAGCAGTTTGAACGGCAGCGAAATGACCAGCGGCGAGAGCATCATCATACCCATCGCCATCAGTACGGACGCCACCACCAGATCGATGATCAGGAACGGGATGAATAGCATGCAGCCAATCTGGAACGCCGTCTTGAGTTCGGACAAGACAAACGCTGCCAGCTTGACCGTGAAGCTGTGGTCTTGCGGGCGCATGGTCGACGGCTCGCCGGCCAGGTGCGCAATCTGCGCCAGCGCGGCCTTGCTCGTCTGCGCCAGCATGAAGCGTGAAATCGGCACTTCGGCGATCTTCAAGGCTTCCTGCATGCCGATCTGGTCGCGGTCATACGGCACGAAAGCCTCTTTCCACATCTGCTCACCGATGGGGCGCATGACCAGCAAGGTCAGGATAAGGGCGATGCCGGTGACGATACGGTTAGGCAAGCCCTGCTGCAGGCCCAGGGCCTGGCGCAGCAGGGAGAGCACGATGACGAAGCGGGTAAAGCTGGTCATCATCATGACCATTACGGGCAGCAGCCCGAGCAGCGTCATGACGACCAGGATCTGCATCTTGACCGACAGGTCAGTCTTCGCGCCCGGCACGATGCCGGACAGCAAATCCTGCGCGCCGGCGGCGCTGCAATACAGCATCAGAACGGGAATGGCGAGCGCGGCGGCCAGCGGGCCGTGGCGCCGGGTCACACCGGGTACCACCAGCTTCATGCTGTCATCAGGTCGAGATTGAGGCCGTCGAGGTCGATGACTTTCAAGCCGTAATTCTCGCCCGCCACCACCACTTCGGCGCGGCCGATCGGCGTGCCGTTGACCTTGATCACCAGCGGTTCGCCAGCGAGCATGTCAAGTTCGATCACGCTCTCGGGGCCGATGGCCATCAATTCTTCCAGCGAAATGCGCGCCGAACCGACTTCCAGCGTCAGGGTGACGGGAATCTTGCGCATCATTTGCGGAATATCACGGCGTGCGCGGGTGCTGGCGACATCGGCAACGTCGCCCTGGTCGATGATCATATCGTCGCCCAGGTCTTCCAGCAAGGTTTCGCTCTGGTTGCTATCGGTCATATTCATATTATTCGACATCTTCAAATGAGGTTAAACAGAGCTTGCCCTTGTGTTCGGAAACCGCTGCTGTAAATAAACGGGAGTCATCGAGCATCACATCGGTGCGGCTCAGGCTGACGGGAATCACGTCGCCCACGCGCAGGTCAAACAGGGCACCCAGCTGCACCTGCTTGCTGACCAGCCGGCCTTCCAGCGTCACTTGCAGGCGCGAAGCGAGCGGACGCACGCTGCGCAAGGCCTTCTTCGCTTGCGCGCGCTCGGGCAGCAGGCCGCGCAGCACATCGGCCATCAGGCGCTTGTCGAGCGAGAACCAGAAGGAACCGCTCTGTCCCGCATCGACATCGCTCAGCGATACCGTCACGATCCAGCTGCCGCGCGCCGGATGCACGCCCGACTGCACGGCGAGCTCGGCACTGGCATCGATGGCGCTGGTCTTGCCCAGCGCCTGCAGATTCTTGTGGATGCGCGCAAACAGCCTGGTCACTAACTGTTGTCCCAGCACCACAGCCAGACGCTCTTCGGTGGCCGTCACGCGCACCTTCACCGGATCGGGCAGCGCGCCCTTGGCGCCGGCACTACCATAGCGATAGTTCAGCACGCTCAAGAGTATCTGGCGTTCGAGGGCAAAGCCGGCCTGGCCGGCGGGCGTGGAGAAACTCAGCCAGCGGTTCACGCTGTCGTCGTTGTCGACCCGCGACAAGGCCACGGCGTCGATCTGAAAATTACCCCAGTAGCGCCGGCTCATGGGCTGGCGCAGCGCCACGGTCAGGTCGTCGCGCAACTGGGCAGCGAATACATGCAGCAAGTGGACAGGACGTCCAAGCAGACAGGAATCGAGGACTTGATGGCGCGTAGTTTGATCTGTCTTGGTAATGGTTGTCATGTAGTGGTCATGTCGGTATTGCGGTGGCAGAACAAATTATACGGATCGCCCGAAATTAAATACAGCATCATCGTGGCCTTGTTGACGGCAATGCAAGCAAACGATGGCAACGATTGTGCCTGGTACGCATGCCAGATGACTACGGTGCTGAACAATACATGATAATCACAAATATTGCCATGCATCAATATTCCTTGAGCCAATCCGCTCTTTACTTTATAGTTGCCGCAAGGTAAGCTTCTGCCGACAAAATGTTGATTTGCAGTGCGCCATTGCGCTTACCTGATTCCGGTTTTTATGGCAGTTTTCAGTCCCTCTTATTGCCACCTGTAGAAACTTTTATCAGCTATATATTGGTTATCATGGCCATCTGTAAATCACGTCGGCGTAGGTTGGCAAGATTTGCTGGATTTGTTTAAGTCTGCTTGCAGCGGATGGTGTGGCAACTGATAAAACTGATGCGGCCTGGGAATCGGGCCGGGCGCGATGGCATCGCAATGCCCTTGCGCCTGCATGGCAACACCAGTATTTCTGATTGATACGTCACCGCATATTGAAAGTAGAGGGCAACATGAGCAATGAACTCGCAGGTCTGATCAAGGCCGACCTGGCAGCACTGAGCAACGACGCACACGCCCTCGGCGCCAGCATTGCGCCGGCCGCCAATATCGGCGCAGGCGAACAATCCGGCTTCTCGTTCGCGCAAAGCATGAAAGACGCCGTCGGCAAGATCAACAACGATGACCGCATGGCCGCGCAAAAAATGAGCGACGTCGACAGCGGCAAGAGCGACGACCTGGTCGGCGCCATGCTGGCCAGCCAGGAAGCGAGCCTGTCCTTCTCCATGTTGATGCAAGTGCGCAATAAAGTCATGGGCGCCGTCGACGAACTCATCAAACTGCCTTTGTAATCTGCACGTCCAGATCCACGCCCAGCCTCCCAGCGAAAGTTACCCCAAGTGATTACCACCATGAAGTCCGCATTTGCGCGCTGGCGCCCTGGCGCCCAGCCCGCTATCCCGCCTGCCCTGCTGAAAAACCTGGTTCCCATCCTTGTACTGGCCATCGGCATTACCGCCATGGTGACCATGTACTTCTGGCGCGACCAGGCGAGCTACAAGCCGGTCTTTGGCGCGCGCGAAAAAGTGGCCGTGACCGATATGATGGCAACCCTGGACGCCGAACATATCCCCTACCGCCTGCATCCGGACAGCGGCCAGGTGCTGGTGCCGGACGCCATGCTGGGCAAGGTGCGCATGCTGCTGGCCTCGAAAGGCGTGACGGCGCAGCTGCCGGCCGGCCTGGAGCTGATGGACAAGAATGACCCGCTGGGCGTGTCGCAATTCGTGCAGGACGTGCGCTTTCGCCGCGGCCTGGAAGGCGAGCTGGCACAAAGCATCATGACGATGGATGCGATCGCTTCGGCGCGCGTCCATCTGTCGATTGCCAAGTCGACCTCGTTTGTATCGAGCGACGGCGACAAATCCTCCGCGTCGGTAGTGGTGGCCTTGAAACCGGGCCGCACGCTGGCGCCGGAACAGATCGCCGCCGTGATCAACATGGTCGCCGGCAGCGTGGCCAGCCTGGCGCCGACGCGCGTGAGCCTGGTCGACCAGGGCGGCAACCTGCTATCCTCGCACATCGACCTGACGGACGGCTTCGACGCTTCGGCCGCCGGCAATGAAGGCGCAAAACGTTTCCAGGATGAGATTCGCCGCAACATCACCGGCCTGCTTGGCCCCGTCATCGGCGAAGACAATTTCAAGCTCAGCGTGACGGCCGCAGTCGATAACGACCGCGTCGAGGAAACGCTGGAAAAGTACGGCGAAGCCCCGAAAGTGACCAGCGAAGCGATGCGTGAAGAGCAGGAGCGCAACCGCACCGTGGCCGGCATTCCCGGCAGCCTGTCGAACCGTCCGCCCGCCGCCGCCGTGCCCACCCCGGCCGACGCCGCAGCAGCAGCCGCAGCCGCTGGCGCACCAAGGGCTGCCGACGATGGCACGGCGCGCAAGAACGCCACCACGCGCCAGTACGCGTATGACCGCACCATCACGCAGATCAAGCGCAGCCGTGGCCGCCTGGAAAAACTCAGCGTGGCCGTCGTGCTCAACAGCGCCGCCGCACCGAATCCAAAGAGCGGCTGGACCCCGGCAGAACTGGGCAACATCGAAAAAATGCTGCGCAGCGGCCTGGGCATCAACGCCCAGCGCGGCGACAGCTTGAGCCTGACGGCGCTGGCCTTCCCCGCCAAGGCCCCCGTGGCGCAGTGGTGGGAAGAACGCGACACCGTCGTCGATTTCAGTAGCTGGCTGCTGTACGCACTGGGCGCCGTGCTTGCTTACTTCCTGATCCTGCGCCCGCTGCTGCGCCTGCTGACCTCGCGCCTGGCGCCGCCACCGCTGAAACAGCTCGATCCGGCCCTGGCCCTGGCCGGCAGCAGCACCGCCGGCGCGAATGGCGTCACGGCCGCTGGCGCGCCAGCCCTGGGTCTGAATGGCTTGCCTGCCCTCGAAGGTGAAGCCAGCGCTGCCGGCAGCATGCCGGTGGTGCCGCTGCTGGAAAACTATAACTTGCCGCCGCCTGGCTCGGCCGTCGACGTGATGGTCGACCACTTGAAAGTGCTGGCCGAAAAAGAACCCGAGCGTGTCGCCGAAGTCGTCAAACAATGGATGCAGAAAAATGGCCGAACTCAACAACAATAACTTCCCTGACGCCGCCGAATACGAGAGCGTCAGCTTAAATCCCGTGGAACAGGCCGCCATCGTGCTGCTGAGCATAGGCGAAGAGCAGGCAGCCAACGTGCTGCGCTGCCTGTCGCGCGAAGAATTACTGGAAGTCACGCAAGTGATGTCGCGCATGAGCGGCATCAAGGTCGAAGCCGTGAAAACGGCCATGCAGACCTTTTTTGATGACTACCGCCAGCAAAGCGGCGTGCATGGCGCCTCGCGCAGCTACCTGAAGCGTTCGCTGGACATGGCGCTGGGCAGCGATATCGCCAATAGCGTGCTGAACAACATTTATGGCGACGCCATCCGTCCAAAAATGGCACGCCTGCAGTGGGCTTCGCCAAAATGGCTGGCCGAATACATCGTCAACGAACACGTGCAGATGCAGGCCGTGTTCCTGGCCTTCCTGCCGCCCGCGCTGGCCGGGCAGATTCTCGACGCCCTGCCCGTCGAAGGCCGCGACCTGGTCTTGCTGAACCTGGCCCGCTTAGACGAGATCGACCGCGACCTGCTGGTCGAGCTCGATGAACTGGTGGGCCGCTGCCTGGGCACGCTCGACACGCAAAGCACCAGCGTGGAAGGCATTCGCCAGGCGGCCGAGATTCTCAACCGCATGCCGGGCAACCGCGCCGCGCTGGTCGAGCTGCTGCGCGCGCACGACCCGGACGTGGTTTCGGAAATCGAGCTGAGCATGTACGACTTCCTGATCCTGGCCACGCAGAGCGATGTCACGCTCACCCGCATCCTGGAAGACGTGCCGATGGAACAATGGGCCGTCGCCCTCAAGGGCGCGGAACCGTCGATCCGCGATGCCGTGCTGAAAACCATGCCGCGCCGCCAGGCACAGAGCTTCGAAGACATGATGCGCCGTTCCGGCCCCGTGCCACTGTCCCGTATCGAACAAACGCGCCAGGAAATCATGGCTACCGTCAAGGGTTTGGCCGATGCGGGCGAGATCGAAGTGCAACTGTTTGCCGAAGCGGTGATCGAATGAAGCACTTCCGCGCGTATCGTTTTCCGCCATTGTCGCAATTCATCGCCGCCGGCCAGCGCGCCTCGAACGAGGATACCGATGGCCAGTGGCAGGCGTCCGTCTCGGAAGGTTTTGAGCAGGGCCAGCGCGACGGCTATGAGGTGGGCATGGTGCAAGGCCAGCAGGATGGCTACGACTCCGGGCGCAGCGATGGCATGGCACACGGCCGCGAAGAAGGCCGCAATGAAACCCTGGTCACGCTGGACCGCCTGGCACGCCCCGTCGACGCGATCTTGCGCGACCTGAAAAAAGTGCGCGCCGACTACCGCGCCGCGCAGCGCAAGGAAGTGGTCGACCTGGTGGCCAAGGTGGCGCGCCAGGTGATCCGCGCCGAACTGGCGCTGCAGCCCGTGCAATTGCTGGCCCTGGTCGACGAAACCCTCGCTTCGATGCCGCCCACGCGCGAAGAAATCGACGTCTTCCTCAACCCGGAAGAATTGAAACGCATCAGCGAACTCGATCCGAAGCGCGCCAAGCGCTGGAATTTGATCGCCGACGCCCGCTTGGATGCAGGCGAATGCCGCATCAAGGCCGGCGACAATGAAGTCGACGCCGGCTGCCATCAGCGCCTGACCGCCTGCATGGAGCAGGTCAGCAGCCACCTGGCGCTGGCCGCCGAACACGCAGACCAAGGCGCGCCTGCATGATCGCCGACACGCTGCGCAGCTTCGAGATCGGCGATATTCCGGTGGCGACACCCACCGGCCGCCTGGTCGGCGCCTCCGGCTTGCTGCTGGAAAGCGCCGGCTGCCGCCTGCACACGGGTCAGCGTTGTCAAATTGAAACTGTGAATGGCGAGTGGCTGGACGCGCAAGTGGTCGGTTTTCGCGAAAAACTGTCCTACCTGATGCCGTTCAAGAAGGCCACGGGCCTGACCACGGGCGCGCGCGTATTGCCCCTGCCCGACAAGGCCAGCCTGCAGATCGGCCCGTCGTGGCTGGGCCGCATGGTCAACGGCCTGGGCGAGCCGATCGACGACCTGGGCCGCTTAGGTGGCGAGCACATCCTGGAAGTGACGCCGCCAAAAGTCAATCCCCTGAAGAAGCAAGCGGTGATCGAACCGCTGGACGTGGGCGTGCGCGCCATCAACAGCATGTTGACCCTGGGCAAGGGACAGCGCGTGGGCCTGATGGCCGGTTCCGGCGTGGGAAAAAGCGTGCTGCTGGGCCTGATCACGCGCCAGACGGTGGCCGATGTCGTCGTCGTCGGCCTGATCGGCGAACGGGGACGCGAAGTGCGCGAGTTCGTCGAAAAATCGCTGGGCGCCGAGGGCTTGAAGAAGGCCGTGCTGGTGATCGCCCCGGCCGATGAATCGCCATTGATGCGCATCATGGCCACCGAACTGTGCCACTCCATCGCCGCGCACTTCCGCGACCAGGGCAAGCACGTGCTGCTGCTGGTCGATTCGCTGACGCGCTATGCGATGGCGCTGCGCGAAGTGGCGCTGGCCTTGGGCGAGCCGCCGGCCACGCGCGGCTATCCGCCATCCGTGTTTTCGAATTTGCCGCAACTGGTGGAGAGTGCCGGCAATGGCGCCCACCCGCAAGGCAGCATGAGCGCCATCTACACCGTGCTGGCCGAAGGCGATGACCAGCAAGACCCCGTGGTCGATACGGCGCGCGCGATTCTCGACGGCCATATCGTACTCACGCGCGAACTGGCCGAGCGGGGCCACTACCCCGCCATCGACATCGCCGCCTCGATCAGCCGCTGCATGGCGCAGGTGATCACCCCTAGCCACATGCTGGCGGCGCGCGCGCTGAAAGCATCGATGGCGCGCCATGCGCGCGTGCGCGACCTGATCCCGCTGGGCGCCTACGTGCCCGGCGCCGACCCGATCACCGACCGCGCCGTGCAGTTGCACGCGCCGATCGAGGCATTTCTGTGCCAGGGCACCACGGAAGAGGCGCCGATGGGGCCTTGCATCGCACAACTTGAACAGATCATGGCCTAGGAGCATTTGTGAGCGATGCGCATACGATACGCAACCTGACCACCCTGGTCGGCCTGCGCAGCACCGAGGTGGAACGCCTGCAAAGCGACATGGCGGCGCAGACGGCCGTGCGCGAGCGCTACCAGAAGAACCTGGAGCGCCTGACGGACCTGTACACGGATAGCGGCCCCAGCGGCGCCCTGCCCCTGGCGCTGTCCGTCAACTGCGGCAATTTCAAGCAGGCGGTCATGCAGATGGCCGACCAGCACCGTACCGACCTGCACCTGCACGTAGCGAACATGGCCGTCTCGCAGCGCGCCCTGAATACGGCCTGGGCCAAACGCGAGGTGCTGGGCCAGGTGCTGACGCAAAAACAGAAACATGTTGCAAATGAGCAACAAAGAGTGGACGCCAAGCGGCAGGACGAACTGGCAACCCAATTCTGGTTCCGTGGGCAGGTAAAATGATGTATTACAGAAATAATTTCAGAAAAGTGAATATTTGGTCGCCTTGTCATGAGGTATATCCTGCATGCTAATTTTAGGAGTCTGACATGGCCATATCCACTACCTCTTCGAATACCTATGACCCGACGGCGTCGGCCCAGGCACTGACCGACAAGTACACGGCCGATCTGCAGGCGCGCATCACCGCCCAGACCAAGGCGGCGACGGCCACGTCGGGCGGGCTGACGAACCTGAAGATGGCATTGACCACCTTCAGTTCCAGCCTGTTGGGCTTGACCAACGGCAAGACCTTGCTGACGCAGGGCGCTACTTTCAGCAATACTGCCCTGGGCAGCGCCACGGCTTCGTCGACGGCGGCGCCCGGCACGTATTCGCTGTTCGTGGAAAAAGTGGCCACAAATCATCAGGTATCGTTCGGCGGCCTGGGCGATACTCCCGCTGCCGAGGCCGGCACACTGACGATCAAGGTCGGCACGGGCGACTTCGCGGTGGACTTGAGCAAGGCCAACAGCGATGGCAATCCGTCGCTGTCGGTCAAGGAAATTGCCGCCGCCATCAATGCGGAACCGAAAAACAATGCGCGCGTGACGGCGTCCGTCATCACCATCGGCGGCGTAGCCCAGCTGGTGCTGACCTCGAATGTCAGCGGTGAAGAAGGTAAACTGGACTTCGACGTCAGTGCGCTGGGTGCTGGCGCCCTGGAAACGGCAATGACACCTGCGCCGAAAGAGCTGGTCAAGGCGGAAAATGCCATCCTCTGGGTTGGCGGCAAGCCTGCCGATGGCGTCGACAATGGCAACCGCATCGAGCAATCGTCGAATACCTTCAGCAACATCGATGGCGTGAAGATGACGTTTACCAAGGCCCAGGCGAGCGGCGACGCGCCGATGACGCTGACCGTGGCGCTCGACACCTCGGCCACGACGACCAATGCGCAAAGCTTCGTCACGGCCTACAACAAGCTCAAGGCCGTGCTCGACGGCCTGACAGATCCAGGCGATCCATCGTCCGGCAAGGCGGCAGGCGTCTTCTCTGCCGACAGCGGCGTGCGCGTGCTGCGTGACCAGCTGGTGCGCACCCTGCGCGAAACGGTCACGGGATCGCTGGCCAATTTTGGCATCACGGCGCAGCGCAACGGTACCCTGGCGCTCGACTCGGCCAAGTTCGAAGCGGCCGTGAAAGCCAATCCGACCGGACTGGACAAGGCCATCGGCAACAATTCGGCCAGTGCACCGAGCGGCATCGCAGGCAAGCTCGACAAGTTCATCGAAAGCTGGACTTCCACCAACGGCGTGCTGACCCAGCGTGAAACCTCGGTAGCCAAGCTGCAAAAGACGCTCGACGAGCGCCAGACCAAGTTCGAGGCCGACTACACGACCATGTACAACCGCTACAAGGCGCAATTTACGCAACTGCAAACATTGCAGGCGCGCATGTCGCAAACGACAGATATGTTCGATGCCCTGTTCAGCACCGACAAGACTACCTAGAGGCTGACGCCACCCGCGTAACGGGTGGCGCCAGCCTGCCAGTTGCACCCAGCTTTTAAGTGAGAAAAAATGATGAACCACGATGCATACAGTAATTACCACGCCGTCAACCTGGATGCGCAAACGTCGCGCGCCACGCCAGTCGAACTGGTCTTGCTGCTCACGGACGGCTTGCTGGAAGAACTGGCGCGCGCACGCGGACATATCGTCGGCAAGCGCTATGAACAAAAGGCGATCAGCCTCAACAAATGCGCGGAAATCATCAACGGCCTGTCGAGTTCACTTGATTTCGAGCATGGTGGCGAAGTCGTCGCCAATCTTGGCCGCCTGTATGAATACTGCACTGGCCGCCTGTATTCGGCCGGCATCACGCTCGACCCGGCCCTGATCGACGAAGTGACGACCCTGCTGACCACGATCAAGCAAGGCTGGCAGGGCGTGCAGGCTAAAAATGGCTAATGCCAGCGCGTGGCTGCAACTGGCCAGGGAGCTGCAGGCCGCAGCCGCCAAACAGGACTGGAACGCACTGGCCTTGCTGGATCGAAAACTGGCCCAGGAACTGGCCGGCGTCGCTGCCGTGCTGGAACACGAGCGCGCCGCCCTGTTGACCTTGCGCAAAGTGCACGCGCAGGCATTGCAGCTATGCTCCGACGAGAAGCAGCGCCTGGGACTGCAGCTAGGCGAAATACACTCGAAGCAAGAAGGCTGGGTCGCGTATGCGATTGAAGGCGCCATGTATCACGATGAGAATCCAGTATGAATATGCGTTTTAATATGGCTAATACAAGCACAGCCTTCCCTCCCAGCGGCAAATCGGATGCGGATATTTCCCCATCCGTGGCAACCGGCATGTCGGCCAACGCCGGCGCCGATGCCAGCCTGTATAGCCCGCCAGTACCCCTTTTCGCCTTGGTCATGGGCACGGCCATGACCGATATACCGGCAGCGCATCACGCAGACGCACGGACGGATACGGATGCGAACGAAGGCGCGCCAGCCGATATCGCCAGTGCCGCAACATCACCTGAAAGCAGCCTGCCCGCCATGGCAGTGCCACTGATGATGCCGCCTGCCAACATCTTGCCGCAGGCAGATGCGGCGGCAATTGACGCGCGCAACGAGGCAGCGCAGGTCCAAACGCAAGTAACTGTCCATGGCACGCAAGCCTATCCTGCCCTAAATATCAGCCCGCACCCCGCCACATTCAGCCGGCATACCCAGGCGGCGCTGCCAACGAAAGGCGGCGCACGTGAACCGTTGGCCGCCGCCAATCCGCTGCCAGTTGGCGCAGGCAGCACGCCTGCCGCCCCTGCCGAAGCGCCGTTGGCTCGGAACGCGCCCGTGGCCAGCGCCGTCACCGTCCTCGATGGCGAACGCACAGCCAAAGGCAGCGTGCACGGCACGCCTGCCACCCCTGCCGCGCCGCCGTTGATTCAAGACGCGCCCATGGCCAGCGCCACCAGCGCGCCTGCCACCCCAGTCGAGCCGCTGTTGGCGCAGAACACCCCCGTGGCCATCGCCGCCACCGTCCGCGATGGCGAACGCACAGCCAAAGGCAGTGTGCGCAGCACGCCTGCCACCCCTGTCGGGGCGCAGTGGGTTCAGAACGCGTCCATGGCCAGCGCCGCCACCATCCAGGATAGCGGACGAACCGCCAACCCGGCGCCCTCCATTGCTGTCGAACCGCTGAAGGTTCAGAGCGCGTTCGCGCCCAGCGCCGCCACCGTCCGCGATGGCGAGCGCGCCGCTGCACCGTTCACCCCCCCCACGCCCAACCTGGGCTTGAGCGCCACGCTGGCGAATGGCGCACCGGCGCTGCCGGGCAGCGAAACCATCAAACTCAACGGCCCTGCTCAGCAATGGCAGGAACCGCTGCGCGAAGCGCTGGGCGAGCGCCTGCAGACGCAGATAGGCCGCAACAGCGAGCACGCCATGATCCGCCTCGAACCGCCGATGCTGGGCCGCATTGAAATTTCCATCCGCCACACGGCCGGCGCGCTGCAGGTCAACGTCACGGCGTCGAACCCGGAAGTGCTGCGCCAGCTGCAAAGCATCGGCGAGAACATGCGCAGCGACCTGGCGCAACGCCAATATACCGAGGTGGCCGTGAATATCAGCGCCACCCCGCGCAGCCCCGCCGCCCAGGCATTTGCCGAAGGCGATGCGCGCGGCCAGCGTCAGCCTGGGCGCCAGAATGACGATGCGGAGCCGGGCCGTGCCCTGTCCGACGGCAACACTGCCGCTGCCACTTACGCCCTGCATGAACGAGAAACTACCTGATGAATATGAAAATCAAACTGATCGGCGCCTTTGTCGCGGTGGCCGTGCTGGCCGCCGGCGCGGCCGGGGGCGCCATGTGGTACCTGGCCAAGCCTGTCTCCGCGCCCGGCGCTGCTGCCGAGGTGAAAGCCCCGCCACCGCCCGCCACGGGCAAGAAGGCACGCAAGTTCATCACGCTCGACAAGGTCATCGTGATGCTGCGCCGCGGCCCTGGCGACACGGACACGCACTACCTGTCGGCCGACCTGGTAATCGCCACCACCGAAGAAAAGGAAAAGCTGACCAAGGACCACTTGCCGCTGATGCGTTCGATCGCCGTCAGCACCCTGTCGAGCTTTCCGGTGGACAAGGCGCAAACCATGACCGTGGAACAATACGCCGAACATATCAACAAGGCCTTCAATGTCAGCTATGAGCGCGAACAGATGGAAAAGCCGTTCACCGAAGTCATGGTCGGCAAGCTGATCATTGAATAAGCCGACGCCAACACGCCAGCCGACTTGGTGGGAGACCCCGTGGCCTATGTAGAGCAATACCAGGAAGCGTATGGCGCCGGCGAATATGCCGCCGCCAGCGCTTGCGCGGCCGTGCTCAGTGTTGCTGAAGAGCAACAGCATCTGCTGGCCTATTCGCCGCTGGTGAAACGCATCGTGCGCCAGCTCAATTCGCAGGTGTCGGGCGCCATCGACCGCGACGACATGGAGCAGATCGGCCTGATGGGCTTGCTCGAAGCGCTGCGCCGCTACGGCCTGCCCGACCAGTCCTTCGGCAGCTATGCCAGCCTGCGCATCCGCGGCGCCATTCTCGATGAGCTGCGGCGCCAGGACTGGCGTCCGCGCGCCGTGCGCCAGGAAAGCCACCGCCTGCGCGACAGCGTGCGCGCCCTGACCCGGCGCCTGGGGCGCGAGCCGCTGGACGGGGAAGTCATGGCTGCGCTGAAGCTGACGCCGGAAGCGTTCCAGGAATATCAGCTGGCGGAAAACGCCGAGCTGATCGCCAGTTTCGACGAAGTGCTGCAGGAAAGCCTGGGCCAGGCCGATAGCGCACCGAGCCCGGAAGAGCAATTGATGCTGCGGCGCAGCCTGGAGCAAGCCTTGCGCACGCTCGATGAGCGCGAGCAGCGCGTGGTGCAGATGTATTACGAATTCGAACTGAGCTATAAGGAAATTGCCGCCGTGCTGGACCTGAGCGACGCCCGCGTCTGCCAGCTCAACAAGACGGCACTGGGCAAGATGAGAGCCATGCTGCAGGACGCATAAGAGTTAAGCAACATCCACAAAATTGACGCAGCACAATGACGCAGAAAGGCAGTTGACATGGTAATTATCGGTATCTTAATCGTGATGGTATGTGTATTCGGAGGCTTTGCCCTGATGGGCGGCACCGTCCACGCGATCTGGCAACCGGTGGAGTTGATCATCATCATCGGCGCCGCCGTCGGCGCCCTGGTGCTGGGCAACCCCAAGCATGTACTCGGTGAAATGCTGCACCAGATGCGCAAGATCGTCACGCACAAGAAGCAAGGCTCAGAATTCCAGCGCCAGTTGCTGCTGCTGATGTATGAACTGCTGCAAACGGCCGCCGGCGGCCTGAAGGCGCTCGACGCGCACGTCGAGGCGCCGCGCGAAAGCGCCCTGTTCCAGCGCTATCCGCTGGTGCTGGAAGAGCCGAAACTGCTGGCCTTCATCGTCGACAACTTCCGCCTGATGGCGATGGGCAAGATCAACGCGCATGAACTCGAAGGCGTGCTGGAGCAGGAACTGGAAGCCATTCATGACGAATTGCTGCAACCGTCGAAATCCTTGCACAAGATCGCCGAAGCCATGCCAGGTTTCGGCATCCTGGCGGCCGTGCTGGGCATCGTGATGGCCATGAATTCGGTGGCCGACGGCGCCGATGCGGCGGAAATCTCGGAAAAAGTGGGCGCCGCCATGGTCGGCACCTTCATCGGCATCTTCTTCTGCTACGGCGTGCTCGATCCGATGTGCAACATGATGAAGCAACTGGTGGGGGAAGAAGGCTCGACCATGGAATGCGTGAAAGTGGTGCTGGTCACGCACGTGGCGGGCAAACCGCCGCTGCTGGCCATCGATGCGGGCCGCCGCCTGGTGCAGCTGAACATCAAGCCGAGTTTCGCCCAGCTGGAAAGCTGGATCACTGCGCTCGAAGACCGCGGCGCCGAACAAGAGCAAAGCCAAGGGCGGGGAGGCCGCCGTGCTAAAGCCGCATGAGAAACATGAACAGGCCATCATCAAGCGCGCCGGGCGCAAGCATGATGAGGATAGCCACGGCGGCGCCTGGAAAGTCGCGTTCGCCGACTTTTGCCTGGCCCTGCTGTCGCTGTTCCTCGTGCTGTGGCTGATGGCCGCGCGCGAGCAGCAGGCGATGAAGGAAATCATGATGGATGCGTCGGCAGGCAGCCGCCAGGGCGAAGGCCAGGGCGTCATGCCGGAACAGAAAGGCGGCCCGCGCGGCAGCCTGATCGAGCGCTTCCCCATGCCCCGCAAAGGCACGGGAGACACGCGCACGGAAGGCAAGCAGACGCAAGACGGCAAGGCCGGTTCGGCGTCGCAAAACCAGACGAAAGTGAGCTACCAGTCGCCGGAAGACTTGCTGGCCCTGTCGCGCGCGCTCGACAAGCTCAGCGATGAAGCTGGCCTGAAGAGCAACTTGCAATCGGTCATCACGCCGTACGGCTTGCGCGTCATGCTGCACGATACGGACAAGCAAGGCATGTTCGTGCGCGGCAGCGCCGTGCCGACCGACCGCTTCCGTAAATTGCTGCGCCAGATGGGCCCGGTTTTCGCCCAGATGGACAACCAGATGCTGATTGTCGGCCACACGGATTCAATCCAATACGCCAATACCGGCTATGAAGGCTATTCCAACTGGACCCTGTCGGCCAACCGCGCCATGTCGGCGCGCGCGCAATTGTTGGTTGGCAGCATGAGTCCGGACAGCGTGCTGCAAGTGGTGGGCATGGCCGACCGCGCACCGCTGGACGTCAAAAATGCCGGCGCCGGCATCAACCGCCGCATTGAACTGTTAATATTGACGCGCGGCCAGGCCGACAACATCGCCGCCATGTTCGGCATGGCCGGTAAAAAGGCGCAGGGCGAAGAGCTGCAAGTGGGCGAACCGGACGCGGGAACGCTGCAGCGCCTGCGCGACAAGCTGGGCTTGCCCGCGAAGAAAGAACGGGACGAGCATGCAAATTAAAGGCAAGGGACAACGTATGAAAATCTCCTCCGGCAATACCGGCGCTGCCGTACGCAGCAGCGCCGTGGCGCCGGCCGAGGCGATCGCCGAGAACGCGGCAGCCGGTGCGGTCACGCCCGGCTCGGCAGCGGGCGAGCAGATGCAATCGGCCGTGCTGCAACCGGCCATGGCTGCCCTGCGCGCCATGCCAGAGATCGACCACGAGCGCGTGGCCATGCTGCGCGATGCGCTCGCCAAGGGCGAATTGCCATTTGATCCAGCGAAACTGGCGGGCCTGATCCAGCGTTTTCACGGCGGCGAATCATGACCGCGCCGCGCAAGGGCATCACCCGTCAGGAAGCCATGCGCCGCGTGCTGCAAGGCATCAGCGACGACAGCATCGGCTACAGCGCCCTGCAAGGTTTACTGGAAGAACAATTCCAGGCCAGCTTGCGCCACCAGAGCGCGCAACTGACGGCGCTGGCCGACCAGGTCATCGCCGCCGTCGAGCCGCTCGATGCGCGCCGGCGCCAGCGCGTCAGCCTCGTCAGCGCCCTCCTGGGGCCGCAAGGCGATATGCCGCAACTGTTTGCGCTACTGCAAGAAGAAGCGCGCATGACGGCCGTGCGCGACTGGGCCGCGCTGGAACAGATGGTGCTTGAATGCAAGCGCCTGAATGCCCGCAACAGCGATTTATTAACCGAGCAGTACACCATCATGCAGCGCGTGCTCAATGGCGAGGAAGATACCTATGCGCCAGCCTGATTTTTTAAGCACCCGCGCCACGCCGGCGACGCCATCGACGATGGCGACCAATGCGGTACAGGGCAATATGCGCGCCACCAATGCCACCAACGCCACGGCTGCCACGGCCAACAGCGGCAGTTTCAGCAGCGTATTCCAGCAGGTGCAAGGCGACGTGGCCCGCTTCATCGAACAGGGCGGCGGCAGCGCGACCACCTTGAACCCGCAAGGGCGCGCCTATCTGGAGCAGAGCCAGCCGGTCAATGTACTGGGCAGGATCAGCCAGGGCGGCGAGATCGGCGAAGTGCAGCAGCAGTTTCTCGCCTCGATCAAGCCGTGGACGCAAGAAACCGGTGCGCGCCTGGGCGTGGCGCCGGAAATCGTTGCCGCCCATGCGGCGCTGGAGTCCGGCTGGGGCCAGCGTCCACTGCGCCAGGGCACGGGGGAGGACACGAATAACTTGTTCGGCATCAAGGCTGGCGGCAAATGGCAGGGTGAAGTGGCCAGCAACCTGACCACCGAGTATGAAGCGGGCAGCGGCACGGCCCTGAAGAAAACTGAACGCTTCCGCAGCTACCCGGACCAGGCCAGCGCCTTCCGCGACTATGCGCAAGTGCTGCTGGACAATCCACGCTACCGCGCTGCCCTGAACACGGGCGCTGACGCGGGCGCCTTCGCGCAAGGCCTGGCGCGTGGCGGCTATGCCACCGATCCCAACTACGCCGCCAAGCTGACCCAGCTGGCGACGCGATTGCAGCGCACGGCCGCCGCAGAATAATCCTGCCTCAACGGCCGGCCATATCGGCCGGTTCCACCACGCCCGCATCGAGCACCCTGGCACGTATCACCGTGCCGCTGGTGGCGTTGCGCACGCGGATCAATTGCCCCAACGCACCAGGCTCCAGCGCTTCACCGGCCATGCTCACTTCCACCTGCTCCTTGCGCGCAACGATACTCACGGCACTGCCGCGCTTGACCAGCACGGGCGACGCCAGCTGGCCCTGGCGCAGCACTTCGCCGCTGCGCAGGCTGCGCCGGCTCGACTGGCCAACGGCGCCGGGCAAGGAGGAAATGCTGTCCGGCACCATCGTCACGTCGCGCCGTGCCAGCACCACGTCGCCCGATTGCAGCGGCGTATTGGCCGTCACGGGCGCGCTGGTCACGGCGACCTGCGCCGTAATGCTGCCGCGCACCAGCATTTCGTAGCGCCAACCGTTGCTCCCAGGACACACCGCCACGAAGCGCATGCGCTGCGCCGAACGGCTGTCCGCCGCTTCGAGCGCGACGCTCGCCGCGCAGGCCGGCATGGGCCGTGTGCTTTTCACCACGGCCACTTGAAACTGCGGCGCCAGCAACCCGGCCGAGGCCGCCTGCAGTGCCAATTGCTCGCGCGCCAATAGTTCCACACGTGAAAATATATTGTCGGCTGGCAATTCTGCGCGTCCTGCACTACTATATAGGCTGGTCAGTAAAAATAGGCCAGGAAGCAGTATGTGAAGACGTGGCCGCTTGTTTCGGATCATGGAAATACTGTTGAAATGAATCATTGCTAACCTTAATCAAAGATACTGAAGCGGCATGACCTTACCATGCGTCAACATGACCAGGCTGGGATTTTACCTCTGCACCACCTATTTTCTAGCCCGAACTGCAAAAAGCACGATCGAATTCAATACAAAGGATGACCATGGGGATTAATTTCAAGGACGCACTCGGCGTGCATGCCGATGCACTCGCGCTGCGTGCCGACCGTACACGCGTGCTGGCGGCCAACATCGCCAATGAAAACACGCCCGGCTTCCAGGCCATGGACATGGATTTCGGCAGCGCCCTGCAGCAATTGCAGGACAATGAAGCGGGCCTGCTGTCGACCGATGACGATGCCAGCGGCCTGTACCGCGTACCCTACCACCCCAGCCGCGACGGCAACACCGTCGAAATCGGCGTCGAACAGGCGGCATTCTCGCAGAATGCCACCGATTTCCAGACCAGCCTCACTTTCGTCAACATGAAACTGCGGGGCCTGTCCAAGGCCATTGCCGGACAATAAGGATCAGCATGAGCTTCCAGGATATTTCCAAGATCGCCGGCTCGGCGATGGCGGCGCAAACCGTGCGCCTCAATACCATCGCCAGCAACCTGGCCAATGCCGATTCCGTTGCCGGTTCCGAGGGCGAAACCTACCGCGCGCGCAAACCCGTGTTTTCCGCCGTGATGGATGGCCCTGGCGCCAGCGGTGCGGGCGGCCGCGTGCAGGTACTCGACGTGGTGCAAAGCGATGAACCGCTGCGCAAGGTCTACGAGCCGGGCCACCCGATGGCCAATGCCGATGGCATGGTGTACTACCCCAACGTCAATCAAGTGGCCGAGATGACCGACATGATGTCGGCCTCGCGCGCGTTTGAAACGAATGTCGAAGTTCTGGGCCGCATCAAGTCGATGCAGCAGTCGCTCCTCAAATTAGGTGAAGCATAAGTCATGGAAACCAATCTCTTTACAAATAACACCAGTAGCAGCGGCACCGGCAGCAATACGGTCGCCTCGCAAAACAATGCCACGCAGGACATGTTCACCAAATTGCTGGTGGCGCAGATCCGTAACCAGGACCCGCTCTCGCCAACCGATCCCAGCCAGTTCGTCAATCAATTGACGCAGCAGGCGCAGACAGAAGCGATGCAGAACCTGTCGACGCTGACCAGCGCCAATGCCAGCGTGCTGCAATCGATGCAAGTGCTGGCTCTGGGCGCCCAGGTGGGCTCGGAAGTCATGGTCAATACCGACACGGTACAACTCGACAGCAGCAAGGTCAGCGGCAGCATCGCCCTGTCCTCCAACAGCAGCAAGACCACGCTGACCCTGAAAGATGCGTCCGACAAGGAATACACGATCGAGCTGGGCGCAAAGTCGGCCGGCAACGCGACGTTTACCATCGACCCGGAAAAGTTGGGCCTGCCAGCCGGTACCTACACAATGGCTGTCACTACCAGCAGTGCCGAGAAGCCGTCGATCGATATCGCGGGCAAACTCAGCAGTGTTCGCCTGTCGGCCACCGGCAGCATGATTTTGAATGTCGCCAACCTGGGTGAAGTCAGCCCTGGCGCGATCACTGGTTTCAACGGCAAGACATCTTGATACGCCTGTAGCGTCCCTGGCTTTTCATACTAACAACCCAGTCCTTCACTAAAGGAAGTTCACCATGAGTTTCGACATCGCGCTGTCCGGCATCCAGGCCATCAATCAGCAACTGACCACGTCGAGTAACAATATCGCCAATGCCGGCACCTATGGCTTTCGCAGCAGCCGCGCCAACTTCTCGTCGATGTACGCTGGCGACCGCGCCACGGGCGTGGAAATCGGTTCGACCACGCAAAGCATGAGCGTCAACGGCGGCGTGCTGAACACCGGCCGCACGCTCGACGCAGCCATCGATGGCCGCGGCTACTTCGTCAGCCGCGATGCGCAAAACACACTGAGCTACAGCCGCGTCGGCATTTTCAGCGCGTCGAGCAGCGGTTACCTGACCGATTCGAACGGCAAGATGGTACAGGGCTATGCGCCTGCGGCAAAAGGCAGCACCACGCTTGGCCCGATGGGCGACATGAAAATCCCGACCGGACAAATTCCTGCAGAAGCCACCGGGAACCTGTCGTACGTCGCCAACCTGTCGTCCGAATGGACCATCAAGGATGGCACCAAGTTCGACAAGACCGACATCCAGACCTACAACAGCGCCAAGGTATCGGTGCTGTATGACTCGCTGGGATCCAAACATACGCTGAGCCAGTATTTTGTGAAAACCGGCGCCAACACCGTGGAAGTGCAATACACGCTCGACGACAAGCCACTGACCCCGCCATTGTCCAGCAAACTCGAGTTTGGCACCGATGGACAACTGGCCTTGGTCAACAACGTAAAACCAAACAATGAGCCAGTGCCGCCGGCAGTCAAGGGCGCCGACTGGAAGCCGACGTTTGATCCGGTCAAGATGGCCAACCCCGCCAACTCCGGCGCTGCAGCCCTGGCGTTCGACCTGAACTACTCGGACACGACCCTGTACGCGGGCGAGGCGACCACCTCGACGAATAAATCGGACGGCTATGCCTCGGGTACCTACACCGGCGTGGAACTGGCCTCGGACGGCTCGATCATGGCGAAATATACCAACGGCGAAACCAAGAACGTCGGCACCATCGCGCTGGCCAACTTTGCCGATGAAGGTGCGCTGACGGCCGTCAACAACACCAGCTGGATCGCCTCGACCGCCTCCGGCGCACCGCTGTACGAGCGTCCTGGCGTGGGCATGGCCGGCAAGCTGGCGACGAGCTCGCTGGAACAGTCGAACGTCGATATCACCACCGAACTGGTGGGCCTGATGACGTCGCAGCGCAACTACCAGGCGAACTCGAAGGTCATCTCGACCGAGAGCGCCATGCTGCAATCGCTGATGCAAGCGATGTAATCGACGATACGCAAGGGTAAAGAGCTATGGATGCGCTGATTTATACCGCCATGAGCGGGGCCGACCGTGCCCTGCGGGCACAGCAGGTACACGCCAACAATCTGGCCAACATCGAGACGGGCGGCTTCCGCGCCAATCTGGAGGTATCGACCGTCCAGCCGCTGCAAAACGGCTATGGCTACGACGACCGCCACATGACGCAGACGCAGGCTAGCGCCATCGGCACGCGCACGGGTGCCATCAAGGAAACCGGACGCGAGCTCGACGTGGCCATCACGGGCAACGGTTTTCTCGCGGTGCAGTGGCAAAACGGCGAAGCCTACACGCGCGCCGGCGCCATGGATCTCGATGAAACGGGCGCGCTGACCATCAATGGCCGGCCCGTGCTGGGCGAAGGCGGTCCGATCACGATTCCCGAACACACCAGCCTGTCGATCGGCGGCGATGGCACCATTTCCATCCAGGTGCCGGGCACCGCGCAAATGCAGACCGTCGACAAGCTCAAGCTGGTCAACGCCGAAGCGGGCGAACTGACCAAGAACGAGGCGGGCCTGATCGTGGCGCGCAGCGGCGAAGACTTGCAAGCCGACCCGGCGGTACGCCTGCGCGACCGCCATCTGGAAGGCAGCAATGTCTCGGCCGTCGAGGAAATGGTCGCCACCATGAGCCTGAACCGCAGTTTCGAGATGCAGATGAAAGTTTTCAAGGCCAGCGATTCGATGACCGAATCAGGCAACCGCCTGCTCGGCGCCTGAGCCACCTGACCAATGATCAAGGAGTAAACCATGAATCCAGCAATGTGGATCAGCAAGACCGGCGTGCAAGCACAAGATGCAAAACTGCAAGCCATCGCGAATAACCTGGCCAACGTCAACACGGTCGGCTTCAAGCGCGACCGCGTCGTCTTCGAAGACTTGTTTTACCAGGTCGAACAGCAGCCAGGCACGCAGCGCGCCGACAATACGTTGTCGCCATCGGGCGTGCAGCTGGGTAACGGCACGCACATGGTGGGTACGCAAAAGGTGTTTACCACCGGCAGCCTGCAAACGACCAGCCGCGAATTCGACGTCGCCATCACCGGCAATGGTTTCCTGCAAGTGCTGCGTCCGAACGGCGAAGCGGCCTATACGCGCGCCGGCCAACTGAGCCTGAATGAAAACGGCGTGATGGTCAACGCCCAGGGCTTGCCGCTGGTGCCGCAGATCACCGTGCCGAACAATGCCACGGCGATCACCATCGGCGAAAACGGCATGGTCACGGCCACCGTGCCAGGCAATGTCGCCGGCACCGAACTGGGCCAGCTGAACCTCTCCAGCTTCGTCAACCCGACCGGTTTGCTGGCACTGGGCGAAAACCTGTTCCAGGAAACGGCATCGAGCGGCACGCCGACCGAAGGCCGTCCTGGCGAAGGCGCCCTGGGCAAACTCAAGCAATTCGCGCTGGAAGGCTCGAACGTGCAGGTGGTCGAAGAGATGGTCGACATGATCGCAGCCCAGCGCACCTATGAAATGAATACCAAGGTGTTGTCGGCCGCCGACAATATGCTGCAATACCTGGCGGCCGCGGCGCGTTGATGACAGTCGCAATGAAAGCCGTAGCAGCCCTGCTGCTGGTGCTGACGGCCGGTTGCGCCAGCCGCCCAGCCGCGCCCGTTGCGCCCAGCTTTTCCGACACGCCGCTGCCGGTGGCGCCGCGCAGCGTGGCGCGCGGCGGCATTGCGGGCGGCGTCTTCAATCCCGACGCCGGCCTGGCACTGACCTCCGACAGCCGCGCCTTCCGCGTCGGCGATGTCGTTACGGTGGCCTTGCAGGAAACCACGCAGGCGAGCAAGAAGGCGGGCACCTCGTTCAACAAGGGCTCCTCCGTCGGCGTACAGGCCGCCACCCTGCTGGGCAAGGCCTTCCCCAAGACGGGCATCGACCTGTCCGCCGACCGCAATTTCGCTGGCGACGCGACCAGCACACAGCAAAACGCGCTGTCCGGCGCCATCACCGTGATCGTGCAGGAAGTGCTGCCGAACGGTTTATTGCGCGTGCAGGGCGAGAAAACCCTGACCCTGAACCAGGGCGAAGAATTCGTGCGTTTGCGCGGCTACCTGCGCGCGGCCGACATCGATTCCAACAACCAAGTGTCGTCCTTGCGCATCGCCAATGCACAGATCGCCTATTCCGGCCAGGGCACCCTGGCCGAAGCCAATACACCAGGCTGGCTGACACGTTTCTTCGTCGGCCCGTGGATGCCGTTTTAAGGTGACATCATGAAATTTCGCTCCGCCCTGCCCCTGGCAGCCATGCTGGCCGTGCTGTCCGGCCTATCCCTGCCCGCCACCGCCGCGCAAGTGCTGCGCAACCTGGTCAGCATCGAGGGCGTGCGCGACAACCCGCTGGTCGGCTACGGCCTCGTCGTCGGCCTGAATGGCAGCGGCGACACCACGCAGGTAAAATTTTCCAGCCAATCCGTGGTCAACATGCTCAAGCAGTTCGGCGTCAAGATGCCGGACGGCGCCGAATCGAAAAGCAAGAACGTCGCCACCGTCATGGTCAGCGCCGTGTTTCCACCAGGATATCGCCGTGGCCAGGCCATCGACGTCACAGTGTCGTCTCTGGGCGACGCGAAAAGCTTGCGTGGCGGCACCTTGCTGCTGACCCAGCTGCGCGCGGCCGACAATGAAACCTATGCGCTGGCGCAAGGCAACGTCGTCGTTGGCGGCCTGAACGCCACCGGCAAGAGCGGCTCGTCCGTCACCGTCAACACGCCCACCTCGGGCCGCATTCCCAACGGTGCCAACATCGAGCGCGAGATTCTCAGCGATTTTTCCACCCGGCCGAGCGTCACCCTGAACTTGCGCCACCCGCATTTCGAGACGGCCATCAATATCGTCGAGGCCGTCAACCGCCGCTTCGGCGCCGTCGCCACCACCAGCGACGCCACCAGCGTGGAAGTGCTGGCGCCGGAAAACCCGACCCAGCGCGTCGCCTTCATGGCAAAACTGGAAGCGCTGTCCGTCGAAGTCGGCACCGATACGCCGAAAGTGGTCTTCAATTCGCGCACCGGCACCGTCGTCATCGCCGAAGGCTTGCGCGTGAAGGCGGCCGCCGTCACCCACGGCTCGCTGAAAGTCGTCATTTCAGAAAGCTCGGCAGTCAGCCAGCCGGCGCCATTCGGCCGTGGCCAGACCACAGTCACGCCGCAGTCCAAGGTCTCGGTTGACCAGGGCAACGGCAATATGTTCAAATGGCCGGCCGGCGCCAAGCTGCAAGTCATCATCGACGTGGTCAACAGCCTGGGTGCTTCGCCCGATGATATCATGTCAATTTTACAAGCCCTCGACCAGGCAGGAGCCATCGAAGGCGAACTGGTCGTCATTTAATGCTTAATATCAACGACAGCAGCAGCGCCCTGCCTTCGGCGCTGGACGACAAGACCCCGGCTGCGGCCACGCCGGCCGATCCGCGCTACGCGGCCAAGGCCACCGAGGCGGCCGTCAAGTTCGAAGCCTTCTTCATCTCCCACATGCTGCGCCAGATGCGTTCGGGCACGCGCGAGATGGCCGGCGAAGACAGCGTCTTCAAGGATCCCATCAACAGCGACATGCTGGAAATGGCCGACAACCTGGTGGCCGACAAGATGGCTGGCCAGCGCGCCTTCGGCATCGCCGACGCCATCTTGCGCCAGTTGCTGCCTGCGGCGAACGCCCCGGCCGCCACCAAAAGCGCGATCAAAACAGACAATATTGCAGCGGCGCTTAATAAATCCGTCTGAAGCGTCGCCTGTTCAAGGTAACAACGATACCAGGCCTGCCCACCCGCGCGCGCCGCACTCTACACGAAAGAAACTTGCCCAATGAGCATCATCAGCAATGCATTGTCAGGCAGCATCGCCGCCCAGGCCGCACTCGGTGCGGCCAGCCAGAATATTGCCAATATGCAAACACCTGGCTACACGCGCCAAGGCGTGCTGTTGTCCTCGCTTGGCGCCGGTGCCGGCGTGCGCTCGGCCGGCACCGGCGTGGAAGTGTCTTCCCTGCTGCGCTTTGCCGATGCCTATAAAAGCCAGCAGATGTGGCGAGCCGCGTCCGACCAGGGCGCGCGCTCGCAAACCCAGCCGTATCTGACCCAGCTCGAACGCATCATGGGCGACGAATCGTCGAGCATCAGCAATGGCATCGACGGCTTCTTCACGGCCCTGAACGCGGCGGCCGTCGATCCAACTTCGACGCCGCTGCGCCAGCAGATCATCACGGCGGCCGATGCCATGGCGCAGCATTTCAACAGCATCAGCAATGTCATGAACAACCAGTTGCTGTCGCTACAGCAGCAACGCGCGGCGATCATGCCGCAAGCCAATACGGCACTGTCCAATATTGCTGCCTTGAACCAGCGCATCAGCGGCTCGACTGCTGCCGGCACCAACGTGTCGGCACTGATGGATGCGCGCGACCAGTTGATCGATGGCCTGGCCTCGCAAATGGCCATCGAAGTGACGGACCAGCCCGACGGCTCGCGCAATATCTCGCTCAAGTCGGGACAACCGCTGGTGATCGGCGCGCTGGCCGGTAGCCTGAGCAGCAGCATGGCGGCCACGGGCGAACAGGTGCTGAGCCTGAAATTCGCCAATTCGACCTTTTCCCTGGATAATGTCGCCGTCGGCGGCCAACTGGGCGGCCTCGGCGATTTCGAGCGCAACACCTTGCAGCCTTTACAACAATCGATTCAGGACCTGGCCAGCACGCTCAGCGCCAAGGTCAATGTGCAGTTGGCGGACGGCAAGACCATGACGGGCAATCCTGGCGGTCCCCTGTTCATTTACGCCAACGGAAGCTTGTCCATCAGCAAGGATTTCACGGCCGCCGACCTGGCGCTGGCGTCATCGACGGGTGCCGCCGGCGATAGCAAGAATTTGCAAAGCCTGATCGAGATCAAGAACCAGTCCGTCGACGTGGAGTGGGTAGGTTCCGTGCTGATCAGCGATGCCGACACGCAGCTGGTAGGCAAGCTGGGTATTTACAGTCAGCAGAACCAGGCCTTGCTGACGACAGCCGACACCGTGCGCACCCAGGCGATCAATGACTGGAAATCGACCAGCGCCGTGAACAAGGACGAAGAAGCGATGAGCCTGGTGGAGTTCCAGAATATGTATCAAGCCAATATGAAAGTCATTTCGGTGGCCAATGCCCTGTTTGACGCCACCTTGCAAATGATGGGCTAAGGAGAAGAATATGCGTGTCGCCAGTAGCCAATACCAAACGCTGATCAATATTTCGATCCAGCAAAACCAGGAGCGCATCAATTTCCTGACGCAACAGATGTCCTCGGGCTTGCGCATCCAGCTGCCATCGGACGACCCGATCGGCAATGTGCGCATTTCGCGCCTGACGCGCGAGCAAGCCATGGTGACCCAGTACCAGGAAAATATCACCTCGGTCAAGACGCGCCTGCTGAAAAATGAAAACTATCTGTCGAGCATGGTGACCGACATGGGCCAGGCGCGCGACCTGCTGGTCTGGGCCGCCGATGGCAGCAACGCGCCGGCCGACCTCAATGCCATGAGCGAATCGCTGCGCGCCATGCGCGACAGCGTCTTTTATACGTCGAACCTGAAGGACCAGGAAGGCCGCTACATGTTTTCGGGCACGGCCACGGACACCCCCGCGCTGAAGTACGATGATACCCAGCCTGTCGGTTCGCGCTACAGCTATACGGGCAATACGGAAACCCAGACCGTCGTCGTCGGCAATGGCGTGACGCAGGCGGCCAACGTCGACGTGAAGAGCCTGGAAGCGTGGCTCAACAAGATCGATACGACCATCGCAGCGCTCAGCACGCCGGGCGTCAATCCGTCGGATCCGGCCACGCGCGCCATCGTGACGGCCGGCCTGGACGGCACCGATGACGGCATGAATTTGCTCTCCGGCAAAATTGCCATCTTTGGCGGCGCGCAAAACATCCTCTCCACACTCGACAACAACCTGGCGAACGTGTCGCTGTCGAACCAGACCGCGCTGCTGGACTTGAAGAAGGCCGACATCGGCGCTGCCGCCATCGAACTGACAGGATACGAAACAGCGCTGCAGGCAACCTACAAGGCTTACTCGAAGGTCGGTAATCTTTCCTTGTTTGACGTTCTCTAACCCACATGCAAATCGTTCAGACCTCTTCCTCTTCCGGCATCAGCGCCAAGGGCACCGGCAGCGCCCGCGTCGCCGATGACGCGTCCGCCGCAGTCAAAGGCAGCGCCAGCGCGCGCACCGAGGGGACAGCGTCACGCAGCTCGACGGCAAAGCTGCAGCGTGGCCTGAGCAACTGGGATCACCAGCTGCAGGGAGAGATTTCCAACGCCCAGCAAACGCTGGACTACCTGGAGCGCAGCAGCAGCCAGCTGCAAGCCCTGAAAAGCGAGCTGGCAGCCAAGCTGGCCGCGCGCCAGGGCCGCGATGGCCAGGTCGAGGCCAGAGTGCGCCAGTTCAGTGCTACCTGGCGCCAGCGCGCCAGCGCGTCGGGCGGCACCCTCGATGCGCAGCTCGGCTATACCAGCCCGCAAGCGGCGCAGCAGAACTTCAGCATCCGCGGCCTGACCATGGCCAGCCTGCAAGAAGGCCCGCAGGAAGTGCTGGCCTTTTCCGTCGGTGGCGGCAACCAGGCCTTGCGCTCGGTCAATATCGAACCAGGCCTGAGCGACGAGCAAATCGTCGCCCGCTTCGACCAGGCGCTGATGCCGTCAGGCATCCGCGTCAAGCAAAACGAGAATGGCGAGCTGGTATTGAGCACGCCGGAAGCGTCGTGGGCCAACGTGCGCGACAGCCTGTCCGTGCGTGGCAGCGGCATCCGCTTCCCGACGGGCCAGATGAACCGCGTGCGCACGGATGCGGAACCGGCCGCCATTGCCCCGGAAGAGTGGAATACGAGCGACGTGGAAGCCCTGCGCGCCACCTTGCAGCAAGTGGTGCAGGCGCTGGCTCATCTGCAGCAGGCGCGCGGCTCGGTCAGCGTGGCCCTGGCGCAGGCGACCGGACGGGTCGCCAAGGCGCAACCGACGCAGGCCAGCGTCAGCATGGAAACCCTGGCGGAAAACTTCACGGTAACAGCCAGCCAGCCCGGCTATGCGTCGCTGCAGGCGATCAGCTCGGCGCTGGTCGGCATCAGCCGCGAAAGGGTAGTTGCCCTGCTGGGCCTGCGCTAAACCTGCGCTCCCGTGCGCCCCATGCTGGCGCACGCGGCAATATATCGGCACCGCCCCTAGCTGCGGGCGTTGGAAAACCGTAAGATGCTGCTTGCAAGCCAGCGTATCCCCGTCATCCACACCCGGAGTTCCATTGATAAAGACCGCCGCCCGGCTGATCAGCTACGCCCTGCTGGGCAAATCCGACAAGCAGCCCCTCGACATCGCCCGCGTGCGCAAGGTATTGATCTTGCGCAACGACAAGATCGGCGACATGATCGTCACCACGGCGCTGCTGCGCGAGCTGAAAAAGAATTACCCGCACTGGCAAATCGATGTGGCCGCCAGCAGCGCCAACCGCGATGTGATTGCCGACAACCCGCATGTCAACGACATCATCATCTGGGACAAGCAGCCGCTGCTGCGCGACTTGCGCACCACTATCGCCAGCCTGCGCCGGCGCCGCTACGACGTCATTTTCAACCCCTACAACCGCTTTTCGATTCCCTTGCTGTTGCGCATCAAATGGCTGGGTGGGCGCTATCTGACGGGCTTTGCCATTCCCAAATACGGCACCTCGACGGCCAGGCTAGGCATGTTCGACCATACGGCGCCCTGCGACCGCAGCGGCCACATCCTGCGCAGCTACTTTGCCGCGTTTGCCCAGTTTGGCCTGCGCGACATCGATGAACGCTATGAACTGTTCGGCGTGGACGCGCACGCGGCACAGGTCGACGTGGCCTGCGACGTGCTGCTGGGCACGCACGAGGGCTTGTTTTGCCTCAATTTCCAGGGCAGCAATGCGCAGCGCACGGTCAGCGTGGCCGACGCCCAGCGCTGCTGCGCCGCCCTGGCGGCGCGCTACCCGCGCCATGCCCTGCTGGTGATTGCCGCGCCCGGTACCGAGGCGCGCGCCGCCGAGATCGTACATGGCGCCGGCCATGCCAACGTGATGCTGGCGCCGCCCACCAGCCACATCCTGCAGCTGGCGGCCCTGATACGCCGCTGCCAACTGGTGGTCTCGCCCGACACGTCGGTGATCCACATCGCCTCGGCGTATGACAAAAAAATCCTCGGCTACTATATCCGCACCGACAACTACCGCTGGTTTTATCCTGCCAGCAGCCACTACCGCGTCATCCTGGCGCCGGGCCTGACCCTAGAGAGCGTCAGCGCCGCCGACACGCTGAACGCCGTCGAACAACTGATGGCCGAAGACAAGCAGGCGGAGAAATCCCTTCAGGTAGCAGGCGTGTCCTAAGCCGCCAGCTTGCCTTCGACTTGCTCCAGCACCAGGCGCAGCGCCTGGCCGCCCGAATCGGTGCTGCCGAGCAGACTGACCGGCAGGCCGGGCTCATGCGCGCCAAGCCAAACAATTCGGCGGCCGTCAGGTTGACCTGCAGGATCACGCTATCGAGGCCCAGCACGAAATAGGCGGCGGGCGCCAGCAGATATAAATCCTTGACATACGCCTGTTCGCGTTCGCCCCTGAGCCGTCGGGGGTTGAGGACGCCATCGTCGAGCGGGGGCGCGGCAAGCCGCGGCACGCGGTTGCCAGCGCGGTGCAGCTGTCAGGACAGCTTCGCCAGCGGCGAACTCGGACGCGAGCGACCATGCCTGAGCGCATGCAAGCTGGTGCGCAAAGCGAGCAGGCAGGCATCGGCAAACATGGCTGCACCGCCGTTGATGCGCCGACGCAGCACCTGTGCCGCCATCCGGTAGCGGCCGGAACGATACAGCTGCTTGATCATCCCGCGCACGGCAGGCGTGTGCATGGTGGCATCGTCGCAATTGCCGATGTAATCGCCCAGTTCAACGTCGTCCAGCACCTGGCCGAAGTTGAAAAAACCATGGAAGCCAAACGTGCGGCCGGTGGGCGCAATGCATTCGAAGGCAAACGCCGAAGCCAGCCTGGCATCTGCAAAACGAATGCCAAAATCTTGCTGCAGCTGTGCGCCATGCAGTTCGCAGATTGCATAATCCTCGGGATGGGGCTGCACGACAGATATCTGTGGCAAGACCTCGTAAAGACGCCGCGAGCGCAGCGAAAAACCGCCATTACCGACGACCACCGGACGATGCGACCAAGGCGCGCCAATGTAATCGCAGTCCAGGAAAGCGCTCTGCCACTGCTGGGGATGCACGATAAAGCTATCCCACTGCATGATCAGTACGTGCGTGCCGCTAAAATGCGCGCCCAGCTCATGCACCATGAACGCCGAATACGCCTCAACACTCTCGATGGGATCGATCATCACCTGGCGTATGTGCGCAGGCAGGTCATGCAAGCGGGACGTGAACAGCAAGCATTCCTTGAAATCGGCGCCGGCAAGACAGCGCTCGATGGCAAACCTGGCCAGCTCGGGATAGCGCGTTTCTACGCACACCAGGCTGATGTTGCGAAGGTCCAGTTTATCACTATGCATTGTAGGCATTTCGTCAGTGCGCACGGTGGCAGGTACGCCACAGGCGGGCGCGAAAAATTGGCAAGGATTGCATCCTACAGCGCCAGCCGCGCCCGGGCAAGCGACGCGGCTGGCGCAAGCCGGCGATGCGAACGGTTCAACGCCCCTGCCCCATGCTGCGCCGGCGCAAGCCGAAGTCGTGCCCCACCACCAACAAGGTGCTGGCCACCAGGCTGGACAAGCCCACGATCAGCTGGATCAGTTTATCGTCAGGCAAGATCCACAGCGACGACGATGGCGTCTCGCACAGCGTGGCGGCGCTGATCAACGGCGCTATCCAGGCCGCGTCGGGCGTCACGTCGAGCACGACGGCGCCGTCGGCGCTGGTCTGCATGTAAATGTCGCCCCCTTCGGCCAGGGTAAAGCAGATACCCACGCCCGTTTCCGTGGCGCCGATATTGTCCTGCATGCTGCGGTTATGTTCCTCGATCCACACTTCCACGTCATACGGCGTTTCCAGGTGCTGCCACGGACGGGGGCGAAAGCGCGGACGCTCGTCCGGGCTGGCGGGGGAATCGGGGATGTTGCTGTCTGCTGCGCCTTGCATGGGGCCTCTTCTGCGGTGAATCGGCGGGACCAGTCGCCCGCCAGCCGCCATTATCCATCGTTCGGGGCCCGCATGGGCTTGTCCTCAGCATTTCATCAGAAAAACTGATAGCTATTAACTTTTAACATCAGCATGACTGACTTAAAATACGCGCCACTTCTTCTTTACAGGCTTTACATGCAAGGCATCAAACGCAAAATTGTCTACGTCACCGCTTTTGAAATCATCGGCATGGCCATTTCCACGCTGTGGCTGACCCTGCTTTCGGGCGAATCGCCCACCAGCACGGGCCCGCTGGCACTGATGATCACCAGCATCGCCGTGATCTGGAACCTGCTCTACAACACGGCCTTCGAGTACTGGGAAATCCGCCAGGTATCGCGCACGCGCACCGTCTGGCGCCGCATCCTGCATGCGATCGGCTTCCAGATTACCCTGGTCATCTACCTGATCCCACTGATCGCCTGGTGGCTCGACATCAGCCTGTGGCAAGCCTTCGTGCTCGATTTTGCCCTGATGCTGATCATTCCCTGCTACAGCTTCATCTTCAATTACTTCTTCGATGGCCTGTTCGGCGTGCCCCTGTCGGCGCAGCAACCCAAGGAAGAGCCGGCCAGCGTTCAGGGCGCGGCTATTTCCACTTCCATGAGCAACTGACGAAAGGACCGCGCCGCCATGCCCAGCGGCCGGTCCTTCATCCACACCAGGTGGATCGGCAACACCAGGCCATTGCCCGTGTTCTTGAAGGCCACGCGGCGCACCCGCCCCGCCGCCAGCGAGTGGGCAATGGCCGAGGCGGCAAAATTGCCCCAGCCCAGGCCCGCCTCGACCATGGACAGCGCCATCGGCAAACTGTCCGTGCGCCAATAGGACAGCCCCACCACGGGGCGCGCATCGGCCAGGTCCAGCTCGCGGCTGGCAACGATGATCTGGCGCAAATTCACCAATTCCTCGATAAACAAGGGGCGCCCCGCCGCGCTGGGGGGATGCTGCGTGGAAATAATCGCCAGCAAGGCATCGCTGCCCACCAGCTGGAACTGCTCTTCATGATTGATGCGCCCGCCCGCGAAAGCCATGCAGGCGCAGATGCGGCCCCGGTGCAGCATGTCGAGCACATCGTCCTGCGGCGCCGTCAGCACCTCAATGTCGAGCAGCGGATGGCGCTGCGACAGCGCCTGCACGGCACGCAGGAACGGAGCATGGTCGAGTTCGGCAGCGATGCCCAGCGAGATGCGGCTTTCCAGCCCCTGCGACAATTGCTGCGCATGCAGGTGCAACTGTTTCAATTGCTCGGCGATCAGGCGCGCATGCGGGATCAGGGCCACGGCGGCCGGCGTGGGCACGGCTTCGCGCGCGCTGCGGTCAAACAGGACGATGCCCAGTTCGGCCTCGATGTTCGCAATGGCCATGCTGACGGCCGACGGCGCCCGCCCCAAGGCGCGCGCGGCGCTGGAAAACGAGCCGCCATCGACGACGGCCAGGAATAGTTCGATATTATGGCTGGAGAGTTTCATGGGAGCAGCGAAAGACCGGGAGCGCCCCGTGTATGTCATTGGGAAAACCCGGCAAAACCTGGGTCAGGTGCTTACCCCTTCCAGGTGCGCTGCAAGCCCGTATCGGCATGGATCCAGCCGCCACGGGGGCCGGAGCGGTAATAAAAGCCCACGCCGCCCTGCTTGAAGCTGCGCACCAGCGAACCGAGCACTTCCGCGTTCAGGTTCGCCACGCGGATGTCGGCAGCGCGCCCCGAGATGTGCAGCGACTGGCGCGCGGCCGGCACGCCCGCTTCGCGCAGGCGGCTGTTCGATTCGGCCGTGCGGTAGCCCGACAGGATTTCCAGCGGCTGCTCGATGCCGTAGCGGGCCACGAACGCTTGCGTGCCCCACAGGGTTTCCAGCAGTTTCGGGTCGATGGGCGCCGTTTTCTTGCCATTCACGTCGCGCAGCAAGTGGCACAGTTCCTGATAGGCTGAATCGATGACTTCGCCATCTTTCCAGTACAGCAGCCTGGCTTTCTCGTTGCTGGCCGGGCGCACCACTTCCAGGGTGCGCGGCTTGAGCCAGAATTCCAGGTCCAGCGCCTGCGCGTCGAAAATGTCCGGTGGCGGTTCCAGCTCGGTTACCGGCTGGCGCGTCTGCGACGTGATCGAGCGGTCGATGCTGGCCAGTTGCGTCGGCTGGGCTGGCACGCCAGTACGCAGGGCGCGCGGCTTGGCGCTGGCCGAAGCCGATGCGGGAGCGGCCGTGCGCGAGGCGCAGCCAACGAGAGGAGTGGCGACCAGGCCCAGCGCGGCCAGGCCCATACCGTGGTGTAGAAAATGTCTGCGCGATGCCATAGTCAGTCCAATATAACGATACGACTACTATAGCGTATTGTGCAGCGAAGAAAAACCCTCATTTCCTATCGTATCGGCCAGATTTCACCGCATTTTGTGTCAGGCCGCGGCCGCGATGCGTGTGAGGCCGTGTGTCGCCTGCACCAGGGCCATCAGGGGCTTATCCAGCAAATAACCCTGGGCCACGATGGGCAAGCCGATGGCGGCGGCGATACGCTGCAGGGCTGCCAGCGCGGCTGGCGTGTCGAGGCGCTTGAAGACCACGCGGATCTTTGCGGCGTGGCACACGGTGACGAAGCGCGCGGCCGCGTCCTCGTCGCTGAGGTTGCCTGCATCGAGCTTGAAGGCGTGCGGGTGCAAGCGCTCCAGCATGCCCGTTGCCTCGTGCACGCTGGCCACGTTGATGGCCAGGCGGAAACCGTTGCGGCGGTAATTGTCGGCCACGTAATTGAGCAGCCAGCCCTGGTTCGCCGTGACGGCCGGCAATTGCAGCACGATACGCTCGATCGGCAAGCCCAGCGCGTCGAGGATGCGCTGGAAGGCGTGGCCATGATTGCTGCTGACAGCGCTCAGCAGGCGGTCATGCACGTTCAGGTACAGGTCCGACTGCTCCGCTTCCGGCTGGCGGAAGAAATTAATGGCGTGCAACATACGGCACAGCCGGTCCAGCTCCACCGATTCATCGTCGCTGGCCGCATGGTCGAGCAGGCGCCACAGCGACAAGCCCTCGTCGGCCTTCGACACGCTGCGCGCCAGCCCTTCGAAGGCGACCAGCTTGCCACTGTCCAGTTCGCGCAGCGGCTGGAAGGCGCTGGTCATGGTGCAATTGAAAAAGCGCCCCAGCGCCCTGCCCTCGTCATCGAGCCAGACACTGGTGCCGGCCTGGGTTTGATGCGACAAACGGGCCAGATAATGCTTCAGGACGGGAAATGGCATTGAATGCTCCTTCATGGGACTGCGCCAGCCAAGCTCGTGGGCTCGTGGGGATAGCGGCGCCAAAGTGTGCAGACTAAGCCAGTGCGAACCAAAGGAGAACGAATGGTTTCGCCATTTGATATGCGCCCAGCAAATAAGGGCCGCAGCAGACAACACAACGGCCGGCGCATATCGATAGTCAGAAACATTCCTTCCCGCCCCTGGCGCCTGCCTCTACTGTGGCCGGGTACCGATAACCACAGGAAGGGCCGCCATGTGCCAGTTACTCGCAATGAACAGCAGCAAGCCGGCCGCGCTGGAGTTTTCCTTTGCCGGCTTTGCCGAACGGGGCGGCCGCACGGACGAACACCGCGACGGCTGGGGCATCGCCTTTCATGGCAGCGACGGCTGCACCTTGCTGACCGACCACCTGGCGGCCATCGATTCGCCGCTTGCGGCCCGGGTGCAGCAGCACCCCGTGAAGGCGAAAAACATCGTCGCGCATATCCGCAAGGCCACGCAGGGCCGCATCGCGCCAGAAAACACGCACCCGTTCGCCCGCGAACTGTGGGGCAAGACCTGGTCGTTCGCCCACAATGGCGACTTGAAGACGTGGCGCGCGCCCGTCAATGCGCACTACCGCGCCAGCGGCGACACGGACAGCGAACAGGCGTTTTGCCACCTGATGGCCAGCCTGCACACGCGTTTTCCCTTGGGCGAACCGGCGCGTGCCGAGTTGCGCAGCGCGATTGCCGCAGTGGCGCAGGACATCGCCGCGCATGGCAGCTTCAACTTCATCCTGTCGGACGGCGAGCTGCTGTTTGCCCACTGCTCCACGCATCTGCACTATGTGATCCGCGAATACCCGTTTTCCGTAGCGCAACTGATCGATTGCGAACGCAGCATCGACTTTCGCCAGCACAACCACCTCGATGACCGCATCGCCGTCATCGCCACGCACCCGCTGACGCAGAACGAGCAATGGGTCGCGTTTGCGCCCGGCGAACTGAAATTGTTTGCCGGCGGCACCTTGCTGCAGGCGACAGCGAGCGCACCGCAAGGCGTGTACATCCAGATCAGTTACTGAGGGGAAATTGCAGGACGGAGGGAAAGGCTCGCCGCCGGATGGGCGGACTGAAGCGTTGAATGGCCGTCAGGCCGAACTGCAGTTGCAAAAGCGCTTGCGCTTGGGGTCGCCGCTGGCCAGGCCGGCGGGATCAATCTGTTTCCAGCAAAAAATTGTTTCCACGCCATACGGCGAGCGCACATTCCCTGCATCTACATAGCCTTGCTTGACGAAAAAAGCCTGGCTGCTGGCCGTGCTGTGCAGTTGCAGGGCCTTGATGCCCCACTCTCGCGCCTGCACTTCGAGCTGCTCCAGCAGCGCCTTGCCTGCGCCGCGACCTTGCACTTCAGGCAACAGATAGCACAGGGCCAGCTTGCCGGCGCGCGTCAGCAGGCCCACGCCGACGACGGTGCCAGCGTCGACGGCGACGAGCGAAAAATTGGTGGGCGAGGCGAACCAGCACGCCACCATCTGCGGTGTTTTATTGCCCAGCCAGGCTTCCAGGATGGCCGGATCGTCCCGATGATCGAGGCTGCAGCATTCGACGATCGAGCGTCGTAATACATTGCACGCCTCGAAAGCGTCGGTCGATGTTGCAATACGAATTTCAAGACTCATGTACGCTCACAAAATATTCCAGTTGCCGATGCAGGCGGTTTCGCCGTGTATCGCGCCATTCGACTATACACCAAGCGGCGCATTCGGGTTTTTTCGCGCCCCGTCAAGAGGGGCTTTCACCTATGATGCTGCCCGTGCAGGCTAAGCCCTGGCAGGCGTCTTGCCCACGAATCATTTCAAAAATCCATATCTGTTTTTTGGCAGAAACGGGAATGTGATCTAAGCATATTACGAAAAATTCGTTTCTTTTCCGGCCGGAATTTTAGACTATGTCTATCTATTCTCACAACAAGAGTTCAACATGACCCATTCCAACGCCGTAACGACTGCCGTCCCGACGCTCACCGAACGCTCGCGCCGCTGGTTCCTGGCCAGCGCCCTGGCCGCTTCTGCCGCCGCCATGAGCCTGCCGACGGCTGCCAGCGCCGCCGAGCCGGTGGTCTTGCTGAACGTCTCCTACGACGTCATGCGCGAATTGTTCAAGGACGTGAATCCTGCATTTATTGCTGATTGGCAAAAAAAAACGGGCGAAACCATTACTATTAAGCAATCGCATGGTGGCTCCAGCAAGCAGGCGCGTTCCGTCGCCGATGGCCTGGAAGCGTCCGTCGTGACCATGAACCAGGCCAATGACATCGATTTGCTGGCCGACCGTGGCCTGGTCGTGGCCGATTGGGCCAAGAAATTCCCGAATAACGCGGCGCCGTTCTATTCCACCATGGTATATCTGGTGCGCAAAGGCAACCCGAAACAGATCAAGGATTGGGACGACCTGGCCAAACCCGGCATCAAGGTCATCGTGCCGAATCCGAAAACCTCGGGCAATGGCCGCTATACCTACCTGGCGGCATGGGGCTATGCCGTGAAAAAAGGCGGCAGCGAAGCGCAGGCGCGCGAGCTGGTCACCAAGCTGTTCAAGAACGTGCCTGTGCTGGACGGTGGCGGCCGCGGCGCCACCACCACCTTTACCCAGCGCGAAATCGGCGATGTACTGGTGACGTTTGAAAATGAAGTGCAGCTGGTGCGCAAGGAATTCGGCGATAACTTCGAAGTGGTGTATCCAAGCATTTCCATCCTGGCCGAGTCGCCAGTGGCCGTCGTCGACAAAGTCGTCGACCGCCGCGGCACCCGCAAGGAAGCCACGGCCTACCTGCAATACCTGTACTCGGAAGCGGGCCAGGAAATTGCCGCCAAGCATTTCCTGCGCCCACGCTCGGCAGCGGTGGCCAAGAAATACGCGGCCAGCTTCAAGCCGATCACCCTGTTTACGGTCGACGATGTGTTCGGCGGCTGGAAACAGGCGCAAAAGAAACACTTTGACGATGGCGGCGAATTCGACAAGATTTATCAGAAGTAAGCCAGCGCCACGCCAGGAAAACCGGGACATGTCCCGGTTTTTTTATGGCAATGCACCCGTGCCCCACTCCAATGCACTGAACAAGCTCGCGATCTCGTTGCTGCGCCGCGTCCCTGTCTTGCGCAAGATCGCCTGTATCTGGCTGCGCACCGTACTGATGCACACACCCTGCCGCAAGGCGTAGCTGGCCGACTCCACGCCGTCGGCCAGCGCCAGCGCAAGCGCCCACTCGGCGCCCGTCAACCTCCATGGCCGCGCCGCGACTGCCGCGCCCTGCCGCCTCGCCGCCCGAAACAGGGGCCGCAGCGACAGCATCGCCAGACGCGGCACTTCGCCATGCCACCCCTGCTCCAGGGGCAAGGCTACGGGCAGGATGCCAATTTCCAACGCTGGCCGGCCATCGGCATCGGCAAGATACAAGGGCGCGGGGCGGGCGCAGGCCAGGTTGGCACACGCCAGCCGCACACGCTGCGCCAACTGCTGCTGCACGCTGCCGACAACCAGGCCAAAGTTGCCGCCCCGCAATGCAATCAAGGGCGGCACCTGTGGCGTTACGGTCAGCAAGCACTGCGCTGCCGGGTTCATGTAGACTAGGCGCAGGCTGGCATCGACCAACAAGATGGCACGGGGCAAGGCGTCAAGCGCCTTCCAGGCCAGCGTCCCACGCACTTGCGCCTGCTGTGCCGTGTCGCGCAGGCGCAAGACATTCGGCAAATGGTCGAGTACCCGCTGCAACTGGGCACGCGTGCGCGCATCATAGCGTCCCTGCCCCGCCGCGCGGTGTGCCGACAGAATGGTCAGTCCGTCATCATCGCGCACGATACCACTACATGAATAGCGCACACCCACGCGCAGATAGAAATCCTGGAAATATTCGCTGTGCGCCACGGTGCGCTCGCTGAAATACTCCTGCATCAGATGCATGCGCCCTGGCGTGCCGCACGTCAGGACCGCATAGCCGGGATCGAGTGCATGGTAATAGCGGCGATAGCCGTCTTCCCAGGCCTGCTCTTCTATGCCGCTCAGATACGCGCGCGACGGTGCCGTGCCTGTTTCGGCCTTCAGGAAGCAGCAGGCGACCTCGCCGCCCGCCAGCTGCGCAAACGCCTGCATGGCGGCACACCACTGCCCTGGCTCCAGCGCCGCCCGGTAAAAGGCGGCGATGACCGGATCGGCACCTTGCGCATGCATTCTCACCTCCCGCCATTTCCATTCCCATGCGGATACAACCGGGCACAAACCTGGCCATCCATCCTTCACCTGACGGATGCGCGCGCACGCCGCCACGCGCAGCATGGCAAACATGGTGTCTGCGCTTCGGCGCACTGCCGCCAGCCGCCCGCCCCCTCAACCATCAAGGAGTAGCATCATGCCCGCCATCCATAGCGCTTCGCGCACTATTCAGCCGCCCCGTAGCACCGCCGCCTCGCTGTGCCTGGCCGTGGGCAGCGCAACGCTGCTGTCGCTCTCGGCCTGCGCCAACTTGCATACCATCAACCGCAGCACCGACTTGCCAGGCAACGGCAAAGCCATCCACCTTGATGCGGCCCAGCGCGTGATGCATGTCACGAGCGACGGCAAAGCCTGTGCCGAGCCGACGCCCGATGCCCTGCAATCGTATATTTCCTCGTTCGGCGGCGCATTCAGCGCGGGCCCCGATGGCGCCTCCGTCTCGAACGCACTCAGCGCCAATGCCGCCAGCGTCGGCCTGCATTCACAAAGCATCACCTTGATGCGCCAGCAACTATTCAATATCTGCGAATATGCGCAAAACAAATGGCTGAACGACGCTGACGTCATGCTGCTCATGGAGCGCTCGCAAGACCTGACCCTGGGCGTGCTGGCCATCGAGCAACTCACCGGCGCCGTGGTCGCCAGGCAAGCAGCCCTGACCGGCCATGCCGGCAGTACGGCGCAGAACCGCCTCAAGGCCTCGACAGCTGCCTTGGCCACGCAGGCGCAACTCGATCTTGCGATCAAAAAAGAAGAAGCCATGCAAGGCAATCTCGATGCCCTGCGTCCAACCATGCCAACTGTCCCCGCCGCCGGCAAGGGCGTGGCCGCAAACAGGCAAGCCATCATGCTTAAGACCGCACAGGATGGCGTAAGTTCCGCCGCCACGGACAGTGGCGCCGACACCACCTTGTCCGATGCGAGCGCGGCGCTGGCGCAGGCACAAGCCGAACGGGCCACACTCGAGGAACAATTGGCCGATAACTTAACGCAGAGCAAGGCCAGCGCACGCGGTACGTCCGACATGGCTGGGCCGCTACCCGGCACCACTATCAATGAAGGCACGGCTGCGCACCTGGCCAAAGCCAGCACCGAGATCGTGAAAATGGTCTTGAACAAGAGCCATCTGACCGATATGTGCATCACCTTCATGAACCATCCGAAAAAGCACCCTGAAACGGGACTGCATTACAAGAATGTGATGGAGCAGTGCAAGGCCGTGCTGGCAGCGGAAATACGAACAGGCACCACGGCAGCACCGTATTTCTACCCGTCTTCCGGGCCCATCGACGAGGGCATCAACGCCAGCGCAGCACCAGCGAACGACAAACCGGCAAGCAGGACCGCGCCGCGAGGAAGTAATGCAAGGGACAGTAGCGGCGATTCTAGACAGCAGCCCGGCTTGCCATCATCATAACGTTGGTACGCCTGCGGCGCCGCAGGGGGCGCTTCATCCGAGCCCAAGCCATGGCGCCATCACATTCGCCGCCAGTATTGCGGTGAGTTTCTCGTAGGCAACGTAGATGAAGGCCATCGAGATAGGCGAATAGTGTACTTGCGCCCTCATTTGCACGCGCTTTTCGCATAACCATATGCGCATCGATTCGTGGTCAAAAGCGCGTGCGCGCCGTACTCTGGCCATGTCGCGCCACACGGCGTCTTACTGGCACAAAGGAAACATCATGGCTATCTCGGAAGTGAATGTACGCAACCAGTTTCGCGGCAAGATCAAGGAAATCATCTTTGGCCCCGTCGTCTCGGAAGTGGACGTGGAAACGCCGCACGGCATCGTCACCTCGGTCATCACCTCGCGCTCGATCAAAGACCTGGACCTGAAGGTGGGCAGCGAAGTCATCGCGCTGGTGAAGTCAACGGAAGTGTCGATCGCCAAGATCCAGTAAGCAGCTCCCCGCCCGGCCCCTTGCTGTGGGCCGGCGCCCCATCATCTCTACACTCCAATCAGACTTTTCTTCGGACGACCCCACTTACACGTTCAGCTTTGCTATTCACGAATGAATAGCGATGTGGGATGATAGACAAAACTGAAATCCGTCAGGTTACGGGTTTGTCGCCTCATTCACTGGTAGCTATAAATGATTAAATACTGTCATATTTCAAACTTCAAATCATTGGTCAGTTTTCGAGTTGACCTACCCAAATTTACCGTTCTAATCGGTCTGAATGGGGCAGGCAAAACAACTATTCTGCAAGCATTTGATTTTCTTTCTCAACTGATGAATGGAAGAATCGACGAATGGTTGACATCACGTGGCTGGGATAAAGCAGATATTGCGTCAAAACTTGTCTCCACTAGCAATATTGCTTTTGGAGTAACAACAAGTTTTTCAAATGGAACGGCTTCAGGATTATGGGTCGGCTCTTTCAATCGAAAAGAGCTTGCCTGTTTTACTGAAGAGGCCGAACTTGTGGAAAATGGTAAGCTAACAGAAGAATTATTTCGTCTGAAAGACCGCCAGTACCGCATTGAGGATCGCGATTCTGTACCGGTAGCGTTCAGTTACCAAGGCTCTATCCTTTCACAATTGCGCGACAGCGAACTAGGTCCCGGGTTAAAACATATTCGCGATACCCTCCGCAATATCCGCTCACTAGAACTGCTCTCGCCCCATTTGATGCGCCAACGCACGCGCGACAGCGCCGCCAGCATCGGCATCGGCGGTGAAAAGCTGTCCGCCTATCTGCACTCGATCAAGGGGGGCGACAAGCAGCATCTGCTGGACCTGCTGCGCACGTTTTACCCGCGCGTGATCGATTTCAAGTCCTCGCCCACCAAGGGCGGCTGGAAACGCCTGTCCATCATCGAAGATTTCGACGGCAAGCATGTGGAATCCGAAGTACGCCACATTAATGATGGCTTGCTGCGCGTGCTGGCCATGCTGGCGCAAACGCTCGATGGCGACGCGATGCTGCTGTTCGACGAGGTGGAAAACGGCGTCAACCCGGAAATCGTGGAAAAGCTGGTGGACTTGCTGGTGAATGCCAAACAGCAAATCCTCGTCACGACCCACAATCCGATGATATTGAACTACCTAGCAGACGAGGTGGCGCGCGAGTCGGTGCTGTTTGTCTACAAGACGCCAGAGGGTTTTACCCGCGTGCGTCCGTTTTTCTCGCTGCCGGGCGTAGGCGAGAAACTCGACCTGATGGGCCCAGGCGAAGCTTTTGTCGACACCGATCTGGTAGCGCTGACAGCAACCTGCGTCGAACTCGACAAGCAGGAAAAGACGGCCAAGGATGCTGGCGAGAGCACGAAAAAGACACCCACTCCCAAGAAGGCCGCCACATGATACTGGTCTTGAGCGGCGAAGGCCCCAGCGACCTAGGCATGTGCACCAATGCCCAAGGCCGCTGCGGCGACAACAATTTCCAGGCCGGACCGATCACGGTGCTGCTGGAACAATTGATTGCGCCCAGGCTGGGATATACGCTGGCCGATCATCCCGGCGCCATTCAGTTGATCAACAAGGCTCACCTCATCGACCTTGCAGCCGAACGCAAGAAAAATAAGCGCAGCATGATTTTGCCTGGCAAAAAACATGGCATGGAAACAGGCTACTTCCACGCCAATGCCTTGATTTTGGGCCAGGCCAGCCTGGAGATCGAAGCGGAAAGCAATGATACCGCGATGGCAGTGCTGTTTCGCGACCACGACAAGATGCGTTCCGACCCGCCAGCGCTATGGCAACAAAAATGGCAATCGATGCTGGACGGCTTTCAGCGCGCCCAGTTTCCACGTGGCGTCCCAATGCTGCCCAATCCCAAGTCAGAAGCGTGGCTACTGTGCGCGGCAAAAAAACAACCTTTCCTGCACTGCGCCAAACTGGAAGACGTGCCGGGCAATGACGATGCGCCTGATTCGGCCAAGGCGCAACTGGCCCGCGCGCTGGGCGGCGAAAAAAGCGCCATCGAACTCGCCGAGTGGATGCGCGGCATTCAATTCGATGCCGCTGGCGCCTCGGCCATGCCCAGCTTTGCCGCCTTCCATGACCGTTTGCAAAACGTGCTGGGCGACATGTTGCACTAATCCCTGAACAGGTAAGTAAACGTGCGGCTGACGGGCAGCTTTTCCGTGCTGCCGCGCACCAGCACCTGCATGCGCTCGGCGTCGATGCGCTCGGCCGCCTCGATGGCTTTCACGTTGACCATGGTGCCACGGTGGATTTGCCAGAATTGTTCCGGATCAAGACCGCCCAACAGATCCTTCAGCGGCGTGCGCACCAGCGCTTCCGAGCCGGCCAGCACCACGCGCGTGTACTTGGTGTCGGCCTGGAAGAACAGTACGTCGTCGATGTCGATCAGGCGGATCTGCTTGCCCACGCTGGCCTTGATCCAGCGCGGCGGCGATGGCAGCGCGGCGCGCAGCGACCGCAGCAAGTTGGCCATGTCGGCCGGCTGCGCATCGAGCTTGTCGCGCAGCCGGGCCAGCGCGCGCTGCAGGCGCTCGGCTTGCACGGGCTTCACAGGTAGTCGATGGCGCCGGCATCAAACGCATCGACGGCGTACTGGTCATAGGCCGTGACAACACCACATGGGCGCGCTTGCCGATGCGCTCGGCCACTTCCAGGCCCGACAAGCCCGGCATGCGGATGTCGAGAAATACCACGGCCGGTTCGTGCTCAAAGAAACCATCCCAGGCATCGTTGCCGTTTTCCGCCACCAGCACGATCTGCGCTTCCGGCCAAGCCGCTTCCAGCATGCCCAGCAGGCGCTCGCGCATCAGCGGCTCATCTTCAGCGATCATGACAGTTGTTTTCATGCTTTTCCTTGGCTCAGTGTGTCCATGCTGGCAGGCAGCACAATATCGGCGATCACTCCGCCTTCGTCGGCGTTGCGCACCTCCAGGCGGGCGGCCGGGCAGCCATCGTGCGCCGCGATCAGTTGCAAGCGACTACGCACATTCTCCAGGCCCAGGCCGCCTCCCGGTGCAGGTGCAGCCCCCTGGGCCATGCCGACGCCCGTATCGTGCACGCGCAAGCACAGCATGCCATCGCTCATGCTGGCCGACAAGCCGATCTCGCCGCCGCGCAGGGCAGGCTCGATGCCGTGCTTGATGGCGTTTTCAGCCAGGGTGAGCAAGATCATGCTCGGTACCATGGCGTGCTCCAGGTGAGGTGGCAAGTCCAGGCCGAAGCGCAGGCGCTCGCCCATGCGCGCCTGCATCACGCGCAAATAGGTCGCCACCATGTCGAACTCAGCGTGCAGCGGCACTTGCTCTGTGCGCATCCCGGCCAGGCTGGCGCGCAAAAAGGCGATCAGGTCGGCCGTCAGCGCCGCCGCGCGGGGAGCGCCCTCTTCGGCCAGTTGCTGCACGGCACCCAGGGTATTGAACAGGAAATGCGGCTCGATCTGCGCGCGCAACAGGCGCAGCTGCGATTCGCTCAGTTCGCGCGCAAGCCGGTCGCGCTCGGCATCTTGCTGCAGGGCCAGCGTCAGCGCTTCGTACTGGCGATTGCGCCACATGGCGACGATGGCGAGCGGCACCATGTAGAACAGGCCTGCCACCAGCAAGGCCAAGCCAGTGACGCGGGCCAGGCGCTCGAATGACACGCTGCGGCCCCCACCATCGTTGAGGACAGCCAGGAAAACGCCGGTCAGCATGCCGAACATGCAGGGAAACAGGATCAGCATCGCCGTCTTGAATTTGTTGCGCATCAGCTTGCGGTAATTGAACCAAATGCCAAGCAAACCCCAGGCCAGCGCGAAGCCCGAGATATTACTGATCGCCAAGGCCTTGACCCAGTCAAACCTGACGGGAAACATCAGGTGCAGCAGCACGCCGATGGCGCTGAACAACAGCATCAGCTTGGCTGCCGCCATGTAAAAACTGGCGCCCCGATATTTCAGCATGAAAGCGCGGAACTGCTGGCGCTCGATCGGCGTCAGCTTTGCCAGGCGCAGGGCAATAAAGCGGCGCACGGCGCCGGTGACTTGCTCGGCCATCTCGGGGTGCTGGAGCACCAGCATGGTGTCTTCGTCGATATACTGATACCAGGCCTTGTATTTTTTCCACATGCTGCGTTCTCTTCGGTGCGCTATTCAGGCATGCAGGCAGTCTACGGCGGCGTCGTTCCACCGCACAGCAACAGGCGACGAAACACGAGTCGGAGGGGATCAGTGACGATGCGGCGGGAACAGTATCGACATGCTTGCATAAATGGCACGAAGTTTCCACAACGAAATCAATAAATGGTGAACAATTTTCACTCAGGCAATAAACAGGCGAGCGTCCGCACTTTTTTTAGCTGAGCGGCCTGAATGGGGGCCGCAAGCGCCTGTGTCGCATAGACATGCCAACGGCATTGATGGTATCGTCTAGGCTTGGCAAATATTGCTCCAGAGACATATGCTGCATCTGCCGGCATCGGTCGCGATCTTGCGCGCTGCGCCCACGTTGGCGCCCCAAAACTGCTACACCAGACATAATCCCATGCTCAAAAAAATCATTGCCACCGTGCTGATGACGCTTTCCACAGCGGCCATCGCCGTGCCCTTCGGTTCCCAGTCGATACTGGTGGTCGAGGATGGCACGGGTAAAATCTTGCTTGAAAAAAATTCCAACGTAGTCGTGCCCATCGCCTCGCTGACCAAACTTATGACTGCCATGGTCGTGCTCGACTCCAAGGCAAACATGCAAGAAGAGATCAGCATCGACCGCGAGGATGTCGATACCTTGAAGCACAGCACCTCGCGCGTGCCCGTGGGTGCCACTCTGAGCCGCCACGACGTGCTGCAACTGGCGCTGATGTCATCCGACAACCGCGCCGCCGCCTCGCTGGCGCGCACCTTCCCCGGCGGCCCGACCGCGTTTGCCGTGGCTGTCAACGCCAAGATCAAGGCCCTGGGCATGCGCCAGACCGTGATCGAAGAGCCGACCGGCTTATCGCCGAACAACCAGTCGACGGCTGCGGACCTGGTCAAGATGGCCGTGGCCGCCTCGCGCTACCCGGAAATCAGCCGCATTACCACCGATTCGAAGGATGTGATCCAGATCAAGGGGCGCGACGTGGAATACCACAACACGAACCGCCTGGTGGGCGCCAAGGGCTGGGATATCGGCCTGTCAAAGACGGGCTATACGACTGAAGCGGGCCGCTGCCTGATCATGCGCATCAAGTCGGCCGGCAAGTTCGCCACCATGATCTTGCTCAATGCGCGCGCCAATTCCGTGCGCTCCATGGATGCCGTCAACATCCGCCGCATGCTGGCGGCGGAAAACGGCATTACAGAGCCGAAAGTGATGCGCGCCTCGGTCAGCCGGCACAAGAAAGCGCCGGCGAAACCGTCGAAGCGCCGCCGCGCAAGATAAGCCAAGCGCGCTATTTGGCTTGCCGGTTGGTCATCACCACGCCGGCAATCGTTACCGCACCGCCCACCAGCATCGAGGCCAGCACCGGCTCGCCCAAGAGCGCCGCCGCCAGCACGATGCCGAACACCGGCACGAGGTTATTGAAGACGGCCGTGCGCGACGGTCCCAGCGCTTTCACGCCCTCGTAATACCAGACAAAGCCGATCACCGTGCCAAACACGCCCAGGTAGCCGATGGCGGCCCACACCTGCCAGCCAAAGCTGCGCCACGGCACCGTGGGAAACTCCACCGCCGCGCCCACCAGCAAGAAGGCCAGGCCCCACATCGAGGCATACGTGGTGGCGGCGATCGGCGACAGGCCCTTCAGTGCGACGCGGCCGATGAGGGTGTAGGCGGCCCAGCTGCAGATACCGCAAAACATGAAGATTTCACCGGCTTTGACGCCGCCGCCCGTGCCGTGCAGCAGGCCGGCGACATCCCCGCGCGTGATGACGATGGCCGTGCCGCAAAACGCCAGCATGATGCCCAGCCACTTGATGGCGCCCAGCCGTTCGCGGAACAGGCACGCCGAGGCCAGCGCCGTGACGATGGGGTTCAAGGCCACGAACAGGGCCGTGCGTCCCGCCGGCATGCGCGACAGGGCCGCCAGGAAGCACAGGTTGTACAGGAAGATACCCGTCAGGCCCAGCGCGGCCGTCGTCGCCAGCTGCTTGCGGTTCAGGCGCGGCAAGCCCCCTTCGAATTTCCAGGCCAGCAAGACCAGCAGCAGCACGGCGACGCCGAAGCGCCCGCTGGCGGCCGTCATGGGCGGCATCTGCTGCGCCAGCACGCGCCCCGCGATAAAGGTGCCGCCCCAGAACAGGGCAACGAAAATCAGTTTGATGTAGACGAGCGGCGACTGCACGGCGAGCAGCGGCGATGGGGATACGGCAGAAGAGCGCATGGGGATATCCGGTAAAGCCGCTTGTGCGGCGGGTGGTGTACGTATATATTAATACTAATATCAACTCATGAAATAATGAGTAAATACTCATACATAAAACAAATACTGAGGAAGCCACAGCCATGACCTTCACGCAACTGGAAATTTTTACCCTGGTGGCCGAACTGCACGGCTTTTCCGCTGCCGCCGCGCAGCTGGGCATCAGCCAGTCGGCCGTCTCGCACGCCTTGAAGGCGCTGGAAAAGGAAATGGGCGTGGGCCTCATCGTGCGCCACCAGGCCTCGGCCGAGCTGACGGACGTGGGCCGCCAGCTGCTGGTGCGCGCGCGCGAAATCCTTGGCCTGTCCGAAGCCATGCGCCAGGAAGCGGCCGACGTGCTGGGCCAGCGCCAGGGCACCCTGCGCATCGGCTCCTTCGGCCCTACTTCCTCATTGAATTTGCTGCCGGCCATCACGGCGCAATTTCGCCTGCGCTATCCGGGCATCGACCTGCGCATCGACGAAGGCCCCGACCATGAAGTGGTGCAATGGATACGCGAGCGCCGCGTGGACGTGGGCTTCGTCGTGCTGCCCGACGAGCGCTTCGACACGGCGCCGCTGGTGGAAGACCAGATGATGGCGCTGGTGCCGCGCAGCCACCGGCTGGCGCAGTTCAAGGCCATTACCCTGGCGCAACTGTGCGAGGGGCCGTTCATCATGTCCGAGGCGGGCTGCGCCTGCCTGATCGAGCCCCTGTTCGCCAACGCGGGGCTGCAGCCGCACGTGCCCTACCGCATCAGCCAGGTGATCACCATCCTCGACATGGTCAGCCGCGGCGAGGGCCTGTCCATCGTCGCCGAACTGGCTCTGCCGCAGCGGCTGCGCGAGCAGTATCCGGAGCTGGTCGCCCTGCCCTTGAGCCCGCCCGTCAGCCGCAAGGTGGGCCTGGCCGTGCGCGACCGGCGCCAGAATACGCCAGCCACGAATGCGTTTTTTGAAGTCGCGAAACAAATGGCGCCGACACTGGCGCCCCGGCGCGCCTAGAACGTTTCCCACTCCTCGCTGCGTTCCGGCTTGCGCTGCGTTGCAATCCTGGCACGTTGCGCTTGCGCAATACGCGCTGCGGCAAGCGGGCGCGCGGCAGGCCTGGCCGATTGCGCCGGCGCTACATGCCCGTCATCGAGCTTGAACACGCCCACTACCTGCGACAAGGTAGTGGCCTGGTCCTGCAAGCTTTCGGCGGCCGCCGCCGCCTCTTCCACCAGGGCCGCATTTTGCTGCGTCACCTGGTCCATTTGCGCAATCGCCTGGTTCACCTGTTCGATGCCGGAACTCTGCTCCAGGCTGGCGGAGGTAATCTCGCCCATGATGTCGGTCACGCGCTGGACGCTGTCGACGATCTCCTGCATCGTCGCGCCAGCGTCGTCGACCAGCCGGGTACCCGTGTCGACGGCGCTGACCGACTCGTCGATCAGGGTCTTGATTTCCTTGGCCGCCGCGCTGGAGCGCTGCGCCAGGCTGCGCACTTCCGTGGCCACCACGGCAAAGCCGCGCCCCTGCTCGCCGGCGCGCGCCGCTTCCACGGCCGCGTTCAGGGCCAGGATATTCGTCTGGAAGGCAATGCCGTCGATCACGCTGATGATGTCGACGATCTTGTGCGAGGAAGCATTGATCGAGGTCATGGTCTGGACCACTTGCGCCACCACCTGCCCACCCTTGCTGGCCACGCTGGACGCCGACACGGCCATCTGGTTGGCCTGGCGCGCATTCTCCGCATTTTGCTTCACGGTACTGGTCAGCTCTTCCATCGAGGCGGCCGTCTCTTCCAGCGAACTGGCTTGCTGTTCCGTGCGCGAGGACAGATCCTGGTTGCCGGCGGCAATTTCCGATGAGGAAATCTTCACCGATACACTGGCCGTGCGGATTTTCACCAGCACGGCGGCGATCTTGTCGACGAAGCGGTTGAAGGCGCCTGCGATCTGCGCCAGCTCGTCCACGCCGGAAGCGTCGAGGCGGCGCGTCAGGTCGCCCTCGCCTGAGGCGATATCGTCGAGCGCGGCGCGCACCAGTTCCAAACGCTTGAGCATGGCAAACACCAGCAGCGACAGCAGCGCTGCCGCTGCACCGGTCAGCAGCACGGCCGTGAGCGTAGCCGTCGCCAGCATCGTCTGCAAGGCCTGCATGGCTTCCTGCTGGTCCAGCACCACAGCCAGCAGCCAGCTGGTTCCCGCCACGCGCGTCACATACAGCTTGCCGTCGCGCTCGTTCAAGCGCACGGCCTCGCTCTGGGCCGCGCTTTCCAGCCGGTTGATCTGCTGGGGCGACAGCGCCGCATCGAGTTTCGCCACCGGCTGCAAGCTCAGATCCTTGTTCGCATGGGCGATGATGGTGCCGCCCTGGTCAACCAGGAAGGCAAAACTGTGCGGCGTCGGCTTGATCGCCACCACGTTGGCGATGACGGTATCGAGCAGCACGTCGGCGCCCGCCACGCCCGTCGGCGCCTCTTTCGGACCCACGGGCGCCGTGAACGAGACCACCAGCTGGTGGCTGGCCGCATCGACATAGGGCGGCGTCAGCATCGGCACGCCCGCCTTGACGGTATCGGTGTACCAGGCGCGCACGGTAGGGTCGAAATCGGCGGGGCGCCCTGGCTTGGTAAACAGCGAGCGCTTGTCCGCGTAGCCGATGAACACTTCCGCGAAATCGCCGGCCTTTTCCGCGATCTGCAAGGCGCGCAGCGGATCGGGCGTCTCGGCCGACAGCAACACGGAAGCCATGACCTTTTTCTTGCCATCGACCCATTGCGCCAGCACGGCAGACTGGCTGTGCAGCAACTGCTGCATCTGCTGGTCCGACGACGCCAGCATGCTGTTGCGCGTGGTGACGTAATTGGCCAGCGACAAGGCCAGCATGGACAGCACGACGATGGCAACGCAAATGAGCACCAGCCGCGTGCGCAATGATGAAAACATGATGACTCCCTGGATTTGATTTTTATGGTGTTGACACGCTGCGCTTGCGCTACCACGCCTGCCGTACGCCGGACAAGGCCAGGGAGTTCGCAAAAACATTTCCACGCATCAACACTTCGACTCTTCGCAGTTTTACACAAAAATCGGAACAAAAGGATGAAATATTCGGAATATTGAATTAAATAGCCACATGAATAGCGGCGCGGAAGATGTTGACAACATACGGAAATTGCCACATAGTTAATTTTCCCATCAACAGCAAGCGATTGCGCCTGCCACATGAAAGTCTCACATCAGAAAGCCTCGCCGCCACTGGCACGCTATGCGCTGGCGCTGTGCTTCAGCGTGGCAGGCTTGTTGCATTTCATTTTTCCCGCAGCCTACGCGGGCATCATGCCGCCCTGGCTGCCAGCGCCGCTGCTGCTCGTGTATGTCAGCGGCGCGTGCGAGCTTGCCGGCGCCCTCGGCCTGCTGCCCGTGCGGACGCGGCACCTGGCCGGCATCGGTTTGATCGCGCTGTCGCTGGCGGTGCTGCCGGCAAACGTGCAGATGCTGCTGAACGCGCGCGCGGCAGGCGACCCGGCCTGGCAACAAGGCTTGCTGCTGTTGCGCCTGCCCTTGCAGGCGGCGCTGATCTGGTGGATCTGGAGGGTCAGCAGGCAATCATGCCGCTAGTCTATCAGCCCCCGCAGCCCGCTGGCGCGCTGCGTGCGGCGCAGAATCGCGTCGAACAGCACGGCCTGCGTGGGCGAAACCAAAGTAAAGAAGTCGCGCGCGCGCGTGATGCCCGTGTAGACCAGTTCGCGCGCCAGCATGGCGCCGCCCTCCTGCGGCAGCACCAGCACCGTATGCCGGAATTCCGAACCTTGCGACTTGTGCACCGTCATGGCGAACGCCGTTTCCACGTGGCGCAAGCGCGTGGCCAGCACGCTGCGCACGTTCTCGCCCTCCAAAAAATACACGCGCAAGGAACCTGGCCGCGCCGGATCGCGCAGGGTCAGGCCGATGTCGCCATTGAACACGCCCGTGCCGTAGTCGTTGCGCGTGACCATCACGGGACGCCCCACATACCATTCGCTGCGGCGTATCAGGCCTTCCTTTTCCAGGCGCAGCTCGATGGCCGTGTTCAGGCCCGCCACGCCCCACTCGCCTTCACGCACGGCGCACAGGATGCGGAACGACTCAAAGCTGTGCAGCACGGCGCGCACCCAGTCGTCATGCTGCGCGTAGCCTTCTCCACCGGCATTCACCAGTTCCAGGTAGGGCTGGTAGCCGCCCGGCGCGTCAAGACGTCCGCGCAAGGCCAGGCGCAGCACGTCGTCCGGCTGCGCCGGCACGATCCACGCCACCTTGCCGCCGTTATCGTTTGCCAAACACGCCTGCGCGGCGCGCGGCTGGCCCGCATTCACGGCCAGCGCCAGTTCGCCGATCGGGCCGCTGAAACGGTGGCTGTGGCGCAGCATCACCGTCTGCTGCGCCAGCGCGCCAGCCGCGCCGGGTTCCCCTGAAAATTGCGCGGGAATGGCCACGCCGCTGGCCGCCTGTGCATAGGCGATGGTGTCGGCGGTGTAGCCGCCCGCCTGCGCGTCGTGGCACAAGTCGCCCAGCACGGCGCCCGCCTCCACCGACGCCAGTTGATCCTTGTCGCCCAGCAGGATCAATATGGCGGTGGACGGCAAGGCGTCCAGCACCGACGCCATCATCTCCAGGTGCACCATCGATGCTTCATCGACGATCAGCACGTCGACGTCGAGCGGATTGCCCGCGTGGTGGGCGAAGGCGCGCGTATCGGGCCGCGCGCCCAGCAAACTATGCAGGGTGCGCGCGGCGCCCATGCGCCGCGCCAGTTCCAGCAAGGGCAAGGCTTCCCCAACCTTTTCGGCCAATCCGCTCAATGCCTTGTCGATTGACTGTTTCAGGCGCGCGGCCGCCTTGCCTGTGGGCGCAGCCAGGGCGATGCGCAGCTGCTCCGGCTGCGGCGAGACGGCAAACAGCAAGGTCAGCAAACTGGCCACCGTATAGGTTTTTCCCGTGCCGGGGCCACCCGTGATGATGGCCACCTTGCCGCGCAGGGCGATGGCGCACGCCACTTTTTGCCAGTCCGGGCCAGCGTCCCTGGTGGGCTGGTCAAACAAAATATCCAGCCATTGCCGCACCTGCGCCAGTGGCGGCGTGGTCAAGTCCTGCGCGCGCGCGGCGATTTTCCCGCCCACCAGCGTTTCGTCGCGCCAGTAGCGGCGCAAATACAGGCGCTCGCCATCGAGCACCAGTGGCTGCTGCATCTCGGGGGCGCCTACCTGCCACACTTGCGGCGCCCGCGCCAGCAACGCGCGCCAGCCACCCGTCGATTCGGGCAGCGGGCCGGCAACGGCCAGCACCGCATGCCACAGCTCTTCGCTCCAGCCCAGCAACTGCGATGGCTCGCCAGCCAGGTCGGCCAGCATCAGACAGCTGTGGCCCCGCCCTTCCAGCTCGGACAGTACCACGCACGCCACGCCCACGGCAGCAGTATCGGGCCCGGCGGGTGCGCCCTCGTCCAGCGTGGCGATGAAACGGGCAAAGGCGGCGCTCAGGCGGCGCAGATGGCCCGCCTCGGCGGCGCCGTCAAAATGGCGGAACAGCGCGTCCAGCTTCGGGTCATGCTTCATGGTGTTCCGTTTCTTCTAACAATTGATCGAGTCCATCCAGCAGCTCCAGCTGCGGCGCCAGCCAGTAGCAGCCATGCGTCTGCGCATTGGCGATACCGCGCAAGAACAGGAAAATGGCGCCGCCCAAATGCTCGGCAGGGTCGTACGCATCACCGAGACGGCTTTTCAGCAGCCGGTGCAGCGCCAGCATGTAGATGGCGCCCTGGATATCGTAGCGGTGCTGCGCCATGCCGGCCGCCAGCGCGCCCGTGTGGTAAGCCCCGTCGTTGGCACCCAGCGCATTCGACTTGTAGTCGAGCACCCAGTAGCGCCCCTCCCTTTCGATGACCAAATCGGCAAAGCCTTTCAGCATGCCATGCAGCTGGCGCCGCGGCAGCACGGGACGGGGCGCGCCATCGAGCAGCAAGCGCGTGCACAGCCTGTCGAGCGCCTCGGTGGACAGGTGTTCGCTGGGGAACCAGAACTCCATCTCCGACAGGGTGCTATCGAGCTGCGACAGCGATGCATCCAGCAACGGCAGCGGCGTGATGGCCACCTCGCGCAGCCAGGCGATGGCGTCTTCCTGGCGGTGGCCCCAGCCCGCCCGCTCGCAGCGCGCGGCCATGCGCGTGTCGAAGTGCTCGTCGTGGACGCAGTCAAAGCCTTCGCCGCCCATCCACTCCAGTTGCTCGTGCAGGAAATTGCCGGGCACGGAGCCGCGCGGGAAACGGTGCCACGGCGCGTCGTCCGTGTGTAACTGCGGCACGACAGCGGCGCCCGCACCGTCTTCCAGCAAGGTCTCTTCCAGCGCGCGCTGCGGCACATGGGCGACAGACACAGCGCCGATCTGGCGCGTCAGCGAGGTAAAGCTGCCCACCGACCAGTCGCGCTCGAACTCGCCCACGAACACGGGCGCGGGGCGCAGCTCGGGCCGCTGTTCCACCCGATCGAGCACCGTGCAGGCATCGGGCTGCGCCAGCGTGCTGACATAAATGGCGTCGCAGCTACCCGCCACCTGCTGCCAGCGCAGCAGCAACTGCTCAAACGGCAGCTTGTCGCCGCCCGTCAGCAAGTAGCCCAGCGCCGATTCATGCAGGGTGTTTTCGCCCGCCTTGCGCGCCGCCTGCGCGGCCACGCCCAGCCACAGGAAGTGGCGCGCGCGCGTCAAGGCCACGTACAGCAGGCGCAAGTCTTCCTCGATGCGCGCCTCTTCGACAGCAGCCATGGCCTCGTCGGACAGCGACAAATCGATGCGCCGCTCGCCTTCGGCGTCCGCATACTCGAAGAAGCTGCGGTTGCGCTTGTCGACCTTGCGCGCCGTGACGGCAAACGGCAAATACACCAGCGGGTATTCAAGGCCCTTGGATTTATGCACGGTGATGACCTTCACCAGCTCCGCATCGCTCTCCAGGCGCAGCACGCGCTCGTCGCCACTCTCGCCCTCGCCGGCGATCTGCTCGGCCAGCCAGCGTATCAGGGCCTGTTCGCCGTCGAGCTGGCGGCTGGCCGATTGCAGCAGCTCGGCCAGGTGCAGCAGATTCGTCAAACGCCGTTCGCCGCCCGTCTGCTGCAGCAGCATGGCGGGTAATTGCAATTCATGGATGAAGCGGCGCAGCATGGCCAGCACGCCCTGGCGCTGCCAGATCAGGTGCAAGGCCTTCAGCTGCTCCACGCGCCTTTCCCATTCCAGTTCATCCTGCGACAAGCGCGCCAGCTCGCCCAGCGACAGGCCGATGGTGCGCGTGGCAAAGGCGGCGCGCGCCAGTCCCCCATCGAGCGGATTGGCCAGCGCCGCCAGCCAGCGCAGCACGTCTTGCGCTTCCTCGCTGTCGACGACGGAATCCTTGTCGGACAAATACACGCTGGCGACGCGTCGGCGCGCCAATGCCCGGCGGATGGCCGCCGCCTCCTTGCGGTCGCGCACCAGCACGGCGACATCGGCCGGATGCAGCCGCACGAAGCCGTCTGGCCCATCGAAACCGGCTTGCGGGTCGCCCAGCATGGCCACGATGTGTTCGGCGCAGTGCTGGGCGAAATACTCGCGGTAGCTGTCGCCGTGCAGCGATTCATCGCTGGCGCAGGCGGCCAGCAGCGCCGGCAGCGGGCCGCTGGCGCTCACCAGACGCTCATCGCGGCCCTTGGCATCGACCGCCTCGAACGGCAGCGGATTGTCGCCATTTTTCCGGTAGCGGAAGGCGCCGGCCGGCACTTCCGCCCTTTCGGCATGCAGGAACAGCTGGTTGACGGCAGCCACCAGCGGCGCCGTCGAACGGTAATTGGTGCCCAGCTGGTAATGACGGCCGGCGGTGGCGCGCCGCGCCGCCAGGTAGCTCTGGATATCGGCGCCGCGAAAGCCGTAGATCGACTGTTTCGGGTCGCCAATCAGGAACAAACCTTGCGCTGGATCATTCTCGGCAATGCGGTACAACAAATTGAAGATCTGATACTGTGCAGGTGCCGTATCCTGGAATTCATCGACCATGGCCAGCGGGTATTGATCGACGATGCGCTGGCGCAGGGCCGCGCCATTTTCGCCGGCCAGCGCGTCGTGCAGGCGCTGCAGCATGTCGGCAAAGCCGAACTGGCGCGACTGCCGCTTCAACTGGTCCATGCGCCGCGCAATGGCCGCCGCCGCATGCAGGTGCAGCGTGTGCGCCAGCGGGCTCAATGCGGCCAGCGCCCGTCCCAGCTCTTCGGTGTGCTCGAAGCAGGCCGGCACGGCGGCCGTGAAACTCTTGGCAAACGCATCTTCGATGCCAAATGGCGTCAAACGCTCCCACGCCTTGGCCGTGATGGCCGGCTGCAGCAAGAGCGGGTCTTGCGCCCACTGGCGCAAGCCATCGAACCACTTCGCCAGGTTTTCCGGCTTCATCTTGACGCCATTGAAACACTTGGGATTGACGGCGCGGTGGTCGTTGATCCAGGCCGCCATCTGGTTGGCGCGCTCGACCCAGCCCGCCTTCAGGCTGGCCAGCTGCGCGCCCAGCGCCCGCTGTTCGCGCGCGATCAGCACCAATAATGGCTCATCGCCGGCCATCTGCATGCTGCCGGCGCGGCGCGCCAGTTCGCGCACGCCCTTTTTCAATGCGCCGACGTCGGGCCAGCAATCGAGCAGCACGCCCAAAGCCTGCGGCGACAATGGATACACTTGCTGGCGCCAGTAATCGTGGGCCGCATCTTCGAACAGGGCTTGCTCATCGCTGACCAGTTCTTCATCGAACAGGCTGCCGCTGTCGAACGCATGCTCGCGCAGCATGCGCTGGCACCAGGCGTCGATGGTGAAGATGGCCGCTTCATCCATCGTCTCGGCGGCCAGCATCAAGCGGTGCGCGGCCTTTTGCCGCTCGCTCTCGTCCGGGTAGGAGACCAGCAAAGCATCCAGGAAGGCATCATCGCCGCCAGACTCGTGGCGGAAATACGCAGCCGCCTCGATCAGCCGCTCGCGCACGCGGTTCGACAATTCGCGCGTGGCGGCGCGGGTAAACGTCATCACCAGGATGTCGGCTGGCAGCAGCGGGCGGGCGAAACGGCTGTCCGCGTCGCCGTGGCCCAGCACGAGCCGCACGTACAGCGCGGCGATGGTCCAGGTCTTGCCGGTGCCGGCGGACGCTTCGATCAGGCGCGAGCCATGCAGGGGAAACGCCAGGGGATTGAGCAAATGGCTCGTCATGCTTCTTCTCCGGCGCCATCATTGGGCGCGCTAATCGGGTCGATGGTAATGTGCTCCTGAAGCCAGTCGGCCAGCGGGCCATACAGCTCGCGCGTGCAGTCCTGCCACGCTTCATCGGCTGCCAGGGCGGAAAACTCAGGCCACAGGCGGGCCAGGCACAGTTCCTCGCGCTCGCCCGAGATGTCAAAGCCACCATCGTAGACTGCGCGCGGGTCGCCGCCCTGCACCAGCGCCAGCCCCGTCTTGCAGGCGGTGGGCAGCGGATGGTTCATGCCTTCGCGCCACAGCGCCAGCAAGGTGGCCAGCGCCGCGCGCGCGGCGTTTGGCTCCAGTGGCGCCATGCTGATGATGGCGTCGCGCGCCACCAGGTAGCCAGTGACGGGCAAGCCCAGGGCGGCGGCGGCCAGCTGGCGCAGCCACATCAGCATCAGCTTGTCGCCGCGCGCCTGGCCGCTCTTGTCCGTCACCTTCGAGGAAATCTGCATCAGCCAGGCCGTTTCCTGCCCGTCGCTGCACAATTTGTCGAGCCAGTCGTCGATCTGCAGCTCGCCAAACACCAGGTTGATGGCGCGCTTGTCGGCCGCCAGCGGGAACGAGGCGCGCAGGGATAGCCAGGCGCTGCGCACGGGCACCAGCGCCTCGACCAACTGCGCCTGCACCTGCTGGCCGATCAGGCCTATCGGCAGCACGCCTTCGCGCGCCAGCCGCTCTGCGCGCGCCTGCAGGCTGGCGCGCACGTCGTCAATCGCTTCGACGGCGCCGCCGTCATCGAGCATGGTGTCTTCCAGCAGATAGCGCTCCAGGGCATTCAGGCCAAACGGCTCCTCATCCTCGCCCAGCATGGCCGCGTCGGCAAAATGTACGCTGAGACGGCGGCGGAAGAAGTATTTGACAGGCTGGCGCAGGAAGCTGGCCAGCTCGCCCAGCTTCAGGCGCGTGCCGGGATCGAGTTCGTAGGGTCTCAGCGGCAGCTCCCCGGACTGCGCCTGCACATCAGCATGGGCATCGGCGTGGGCCACGCGCCATTCGCGCGCATAGGTGAGCAAGCCGCCCGCCTCGAAATAGCGGCGGCTGAATGGCTGCAGCGCATGCTCCGTCGTCAGGCTTGCCAGGTGGCGCTCCAGCGACCAGCCAGCGGCCAGATAGTCGCGCAGCTGCGACACCAGCACGGACGGCGGCTGCTCGGAATTGTCGCGCACATTGCGCCCCACCCAGCTCACATACAGCTTGTCGCGCGCGGCCAGCAAGGCTTCGAGCATCAGGTAGCGGTCATCGTCGCGGCGCGAACGGTCGCCGGGACGCGCCATGCCGGGCAGCGCCAGCAAGTCGAAATCGGCTTTCGGCGCCCGGCGCGGAAAATCGCCATCGTTCATGCCCAGCAGGCACACCACGCGAAACGGCACGGCGCGCATCGGCATCAGGGTGCAGAACGTGACGCCACCGGAGACAAACTGGTGGTTCAGGGTCGGTTCGTCCAGTGCGCTCAACCACGCCACGCGCAGCACGGACAAGGGCACTTGCTCGACAAAGCCCGCATGCTCGCAGGTTTCCAGCCAGCGCAGCAAGGCGTTTTCCAGCTGCGCCAGGGTCAATCGGTCGCCCTCGTCATCGGCGTCAAAGAAGGCGGCCAGCAGCGCGCGCGCCTGTTCGCCCCATTCCTTCGGCGTGCGCGTGGCGGCCAGCACGCCGCGCCATTGCAGCAGCGCCTCGACCAGCTGCGCCAGGGACCCCGCCAGCGCCGCATCGAGGCCGCCCACTTCCGCATACGGCTCGATGCCGTGGAAATTGGCGCCACTGCCGCTGGCGTAGCCGAGCAGCATGCGCCGCACGCCGAAGATCCACGCATTCTGTTCGCCCGCCGCGCCCAGCCCCAGGCCGCTGCGGTGCGCCTGGTCCAGGCCCCAGCGCACGCCGGCGCCCTCGATCCAGGCGCCCAGGGTGGCCAGGTCGTCGGGCTGCAAGCCGAAGCGGGCCGCCAGTGCCGGCACGTCGAGCAAGTCGCGCACTTCGCTCTGGCGGCAGCGCTGCTGCGGCAGATGCAGCAGCCATTCCAGCGCGACGAGCAGCGGATTGACGCTGCGATCCTTCACATCGCCGATTTCAAACGGAATGAATCGCTCGTCGTTGCGCCGGTACTGGCCGAAGACGGCGTGGATGGCGGCCGTGAAGGTGTCGATATCGGGCACCATCACGACCACGTCGCGCGGACGCAATCCCGTCTCGCTGCTGCGCGCGAACATGGCCAGCAACTGGTCGTGCAGCACTTCCACTTCGCGCTGCACGCTGTGCGCGACGTGGAATTCGATCGAGCGGTCAGCGGCATCGGGCGGCACTTGCACGTGTTCGGCCAGCGGGCGCAGTTCGCGGATAGCCACCTGCACCTGCTGCAGCAAGGTCTCGCCCGTTTCTTCGCCAAACAGGTCGATGCGCAGGCTGTCGTCGCGCCCTTCAGCGGCCGCATGTTCATCGAATTCATCGAGCATGCGGATGAAATCGCGCCCTTGCCGGCCCCAGCTCGCCAGCAGCGGGTGGCTGTGCGCATGCAGCTCTTCGAGCGGGATTTGCGCCAGATCATGCCCATTGCGCTGCTGCTGGCGTTTATTCGCCGCGCGCAGCAAGTCGCGCCCGTCGATGATGTCACCCCAGTAAAACTGGCACGGATTGGGCACGGCCAGCACCACCTGCGTGTGGCGCGCCAGTGCCGCCAGCGCCTGCAAGGTTTGATACGGCAAGGCCGAGACGCCAAACAGCACCACGCGGCGCGGCAGCTTGGCCGCAGGCGCTTCGCCGGCGGCAATCGCCGCCAGGAAGGCTTCGTGGATATCGGCGCGGCCCGTTTCACGCTCGAAGGCCTCGACGTCGGCCCCCACGGCGCGCCACAACTGCGCCTGCCAGCGCTGGTCCTCTTTCAGCGCGATGGCTACACCACGCGCCGTGCGCAGCTGGTCGCGCCCTGCCGCCCAATCGGCGAGCCAGTCGGCGCGGTAGACCTGGTACTGGTCGAACAAGTCGGCCAGGCGCTCGGCCAGCTGCAGCCGGCGCTCGCAATCGCCATCGGCCAGGAAATAGCGCAGCGGCGCGAAGACAGGGTCGGCCAGCAAGGATGGCAAGAGGCGCATCAAGCGCCAGGTCAGCGGCGATTTATCGAATGGCGAAACGCTCGGCACGCGTTCGCGGCCCAGCATGCCCCGGTAGCTTTCCCATAGAAGGCGCGCCGGCAAGGCGATGCGCGTGGCGGCGCACACCCCCATCTCCTCGGCCAGGGCGATTTTCAGCCACTCGGCCACGCCATTCGACTGCACCAGGAAGATGTCGGTTTCCAAAGGCGCCAGCGGATGCTGGCGCAGCCACTGGAAGACGGCGGCGCGCAGCTGTTCGAGCTGGTTACCGTGCAGGATGAGGAGGCCGGGCGTGACGGTAGTTTGCATGCTGTTCCGATGGGTTGCCGCGCCCCCGCCCTGATGGCCGGAGACGTCAAAGACGTATTATCGCCGCTGCCTGCGTCAGGGCGCGTCGCTGGCGACAAATTCCAGTGAAATTTGTTCGGCCACCTGGGCCAGGGCCGGCCCCAGCGCCGTCAGCAAGGCGCGCGCCTGCTGCATGTCGCCGCCCAGGCGCAAGCCTTCGATCGCCGTGCACAGGGCGGCAAAGCCATGCGCGCCCACGGCCAGCGCCGACGACTTGCTGCGGTGACCCAGGTCCGCCAGGCGCCCCAGGTCTTCCAGCGCCATGGCTTGCTCCATTTCAGCGATGCCATCGCGCGCCGTGTCGAGGAACAGCTGGGCATACTTGCGCATCTTGACGGCGTCGTTGCTGAACGTCAGCGCCAGGGTAGCCAGGTCGAGGATGGCCGTATCGCGCAGTTCCAGGGCGGCCGGCGACGGCCGCACCTTCTGCACAACGGCCAGCGTGTCGCCCATGCCCGCGCGGCCCATGCCGCCAATCCCGCCGCGCAGGCGGAACCATTTCGCCAGCAGGTGGAACAGCAGATTCGGGGCGATCGGCTTGGTGACGAATTCGTCCATGCCAGCCGCCAGGCAGCGGGCGCGGTCTTCGCTGCCCGCGTTGGCCGTCATGGCAATCACCAGCAGGCCGGACAAAAGCGGATCGGCGCGGATGCGGCGCGTCGCCTCGAAGCCGTCCATTTCCGGCATCTGCACATCCATCAGCACGCAGTCGTAGCGCTGCCGGGCCAGCAAGTCGAGCGCTTCGCGGCCGTTGCCCGCCACGCAAACGGTGGCGCCCGCGTCTTCCAGCAATTCGCAGCCCACCTGCTGGCTGAAGATATTGTCTTCCACCAGCAGGATGGAAGCGCCACGGATCACGCCCAGCACTTCCGGTTCCACCTCGGCGATGCCGTCGTCGCTGGTCTGCGCGCACTTTTCCAGGCACGCCGTAAACCAGAATGTGCTGCCCTGGCCCGGCTGGCTGTACACGCCGACCTTGCCTTTCATGAGTTCAGCGAGCTGCTTGCTGATCACCAGTCCCAGGCCGCTGCCGCCATATTTGCGGGTGGTCGACGGGTCGGCCTGATGGAAGGAGCGGAACAACTGCGCCACCTCTTCCTGCTGCATGCCGATGCCCCGGTCCTGCACCTCGAAGCGCAGCATGCCATGGCTGCCGCGCTCCTCGGACTGGCGCACGCGCACGAAGATGCTGCCCTTGTCGGAAAACTTGATGGCGTTGCTGGCCAGGTTCAGCAAGATCTGCTCCAGGCGCAGCGGATCGCCGCGCCAGCGCTGCGGCAAGTCTTGCGCAATATCAAACTGCAGGGTCAGGCCCTTGACGGCGGCCGCTTCGCCCAGCTGGCTGGCGATGTTACCCAGCAGGGTATCGAGCCGAAAGTCCAGCACTTCCAGTTCCAGCTTGCCCGCCTCGATCTTGGAAAAATCGAGAATGTCGTTGATCAATCCCAGCAAGTGCTGGCCCGAATGGTAGATTTTTTGCAGGTAATCGCGCTGGCGCACGTCGGCCACCGATTTCAGCGCCAGGTGCGCCATGCCGATGATGCTGTTCATGGGCGTGCGGATCTCATGGCTCATGTTCGACAGGAAATCGCTCTTGGCCTGGCTGGCCGCGTCGGCCTGCGCCTTCAGGCGGTGCAGTTCCGTCACATCGGTGGACAGGCCGATCAGGCCAGTGACGGGGCCGGGCAAGCCGAGTGGCACCTTCACGCTCCACAAGTGATGCACCTGGCCTTGCGCATCGACAAAGCACTCTTCGCCGACGAACTTGACGCCGCTGTCGAATACCTGGCGTTCGGTGCGCTGCGCGGCGGCGGCCGCATCACCGAGCATCAACTCGCCATCCTGGCGGCCTATCACCTGCTCGGCGGCGCGGCCCAGGATGCTTGCCGTACGGGCATTCACGTAGCGGTAGCGCAGATCGGCATCCTTCATGTAGACATAGGCGTCGACGCTGTCGAGCACCGTGTCGAGCAGGGTGCGCTGCGCAACGGCGCTGCGGCGCGAGCGGTACAGGGTGTAGATATAGCCATAAATGAGCAAGGTGCCCGCCACCCCGACGGCCAGCGCCAGCCACGGAAAATAGCGGTCAAAGCCGCTGTACAGCTCCGCCTTGCGCACGCGAAAATGGGCTTTCCATAGGCCGCCCTGGTACGTCACGGGCAGCACCTGGTCGAAATAAGCGGCATCGCTGCCCGCTTGCGGCGGCGCTGCCGCCAGGTCGCCGTCATCGTTGAACAGCAACCGGTCTTGCGGCGTGATGCGCAAGATGCCTACGGCAGGCACGGGGTCGGCGGCGCTATACAAGGTCAGGTGCAGCGGCTCGAGCGCGCTGCGTTCGAACGCGCTGTGCACCAGTTGCGCCACGCCAAAGCCGATGCCCACCGAACCCTGGTAGGCGGCGCGGCGCTCGGCCACGCTGCCCTGCGGCATGCCGTTGCGGTACACAGGCAGGCGCATGCCCAGGCCCACGTGCGCGGGCGGCCCCTTGATCATGATCACCTGGCCCGACGCGCTGACCTCGCCGCTGTCGCGCGCCTGGGCCAAGGCCTGCGCCACCAGCGCATTGGCGCCGATATCGACGCCCATGCGTTCGGCCAGCAGGGAATCGGGCTCCAGGTAGGTGAGCACCGTATAGTCTGGCCGCTCGCCGGGCGGGCGGATGGTGAAGGCGGGATAGCCGCGCGGCGCCAGGCTGGTGTCCGTGCGCACGCCGACGACAAAGGCGGCGCGCTGGGCTTGCGTCAGCGCAACGGCATAGTTGACCGATTCGATGGCGGGAAACTGGCGCGCGATATCGAGGCCGCCCACGTAATCGTGGAACTGCCGGCGCGTGAGGTTTTCGCTGGTGCGAAACAGCGCTTCGAGTCCGCGCAGCAGGTCGGCATAGCCTTTCACGCGCGTCGCCAGGCTATGCTGGGCGCCATGCGTGAGGTTGTCGAAACGCTGTTCGGCGTCATCATCGACGGTGCGCGCCGCCCCCGCATACAGGGCACCGCCCACCGCCAGCGCCAGCAGCACGCCTGCCGCCCAGATCCTGATGCCCGCTGCCGTCCCGCCTTTGCTCAAAGTGTGCATTGTCGATCGCTTATTCCGGTTCCTCGAATGTGGGGCGCAATCCCGCACAGCAAGTACGAGGATACTATCAAAGCTCCTGCGCCACGCGTGTGCACATGAAAAAAAGCACGCGCAATGGTTGTCAATGATGGTCAATGCTTGTACGGGAAGGTATTCCAGGCCGACTGTGCGGCGCTGGCAAGGCAGCATGGACAACGCTCGCTCGTTGAAACGAAGTGACTGGACGGCGGCCGATACGCAGCTCAGGCGGAAGCGGCCAACAGGTTTGCCGCGCCATGCGCATCCCAGGCATCGGCGCAGCGCACCACTTCGCCCACGACGATGATGCTGGGGCTGCCAAGGCCGCTGGCCAGCAAGTCGGCAGGTAAATCGTGCAAGGTACTCAGCAACTGGCGCTGCGCGGCCAGGCTGGCCGATTGCACCACGGCCACCGGCGTGCCCGGCGCCATGCCGCCGGCCAGCAAGCCCGCTTGGATGGCAGCCACGCGCGCCACGCCCATATAGATAACCAGGGTCAGGCCACTTTGCGCCAGCGCAATCCAGTTCGGCTCCGAGGCACTATCCTTGCCATGGCCCGTGACGAAAATGGCGCCCTGGCTCCAGCTGCGGTGCGTCAGCGGCACGCCGATGCTGGCCGGCGCGGCCAGGCCGCTGCTGATACCCGGTATCACCTCGACTGCCACGCCGTGGCTGCGCAAATAGGCGCGCTCTTCCCCGCCACGGCCAAACAGATACGGGTCGCCCCCTTTCAGGCGCACCACGTGCAGGCCCGCACGCGCTTCAAGCAGCATCAAGCGCTCGATGAAGGCTTGCGGCGTGGAGGCGCAACCGCCCCGCTTGCCCACTTCGACCACGCGCACGCCAGGCGCCGCATGCGCCAGCACGGCGGGATTGACGAGGTCATCGATCAGCACCACGTCAGCGCGTGCGATGGCCTTCACGGCTTTCAGGGTCAGCAGGTCCGGGTCGCCGGGACCGGCACCGACCAGCGTTACGCTACCTTGTTGTGCCATGATGAAATCTCCAGTCAGAAAAAATGGCCGATGGCAAACGACGCCGCATACGCTTCCGGCGCGCTGCCATCCCACACCGCACCGTCGCACAGGGTCGATGTGCGCATGGGCGACGCTGGCAAGGGCGTCTGCGTCATTTCCGCCGCCTGGCGGTACAGGTCGATGCGGCTGACCTGCCTTGCCACGGCCAGGTAATCGGGTTCCTCGCGCAGCAAGCCCCAGCGCCGGTGCTGGGTCATGAACCACATGCCGTCCGACAGATACGGAAAATTGACGGCGCCGCCGTTGTAGAACCGCAAGCCGTGCGCCTCGTCCCACGTCTTGCCCAGCCCATCCTGGTAATGGCCGAGGATGCGCGGCGCCAGCATTTCCTGCGGCGTATGCAGATAGGCGGGGTCGGCCAGGGTGGCCGCCATGGCCATGCGGTTTTCATCGCTGGCGTCGATCCAGCGCCCCGCGTCGAGCACTGCGGCGATCAGGGCGCGGCAAGTGTTCGGATGCTGGCGCGCAAACGCGGCGCTGGTGCCCAGCACCTTGCCCGGGTGGTCGGGCCAGATCTGCCCGCTGGTGGCAGCCGTCACGCCCACGCCATCGACGATGGCCTTGTAGCCCCACGGTTCGCCCGCGCAAAAACCATCCATCTGGCCGGCGCGCAAGGCTGCCACCATCTGCGACGGCGGCACCGTCATCACGCGCGCATCGCGCAGCGGGTCGATGCCATGCGCGGCCAGCCAGTACTGCAGCAGCATTGCATGGTTGCCCGTTGGAAAAGTATGCGCAAACGCAAATGGCCGCGCCGCGCCGCGCATGTGCTGCGCCAGGGATGGGCCATCGTGGGCGCCCTCGCGCGCCAGCGCCGCCGACAGGGTCACTGCCTGGCCGCTGTGATTCAGGTTCATCAACACAGCCATGTCACTGTGCTGCCCGCCGATGCCCATCTGCACGCCATACACGAGGCCATACAACACGTGGGCCGCGTCGAGCTCGCCGCTGTTCAATTTATCGCGCACGCCAGCCCACGACATCTCGCGGCTCAGCTCGATCTTGATGCCGTATCGTTCATCGAAGCCCAGCTTCGATGCCATCACCAGCGAGGCGCAGTCGGTCAATGGCAGGTAGCCGACGCGTATCGTCTGTTTTTCCGGATGCATGGACCGCATCACGTGGGCGCTGCTTCCTGCTTGGCTGCCCGCTTGCTTTGTCATACCATTCCTTGCTGAAAGATGCCATCTTGCCGCGCCACCGTCCGTGGCCAGGCTACCCTCACCGAGCAGCAAAGAGCGTGCCAGCAACGCAAGATGATTTGCCGTGCATAGCGGCTGGAAATGCACTGAAATGGTGCAACGCACCAGAATGCATCATGAAAGGCACGTGGATACCTCATCCCAGCAAGTCCTCCACGTCGATGATGCGCTGGGCAATGTCCGCCAGTTTCAGCTTCTTGTTCATGGCCATGCTGCGCAGGCGCTGGTAAGCCTGCTCTTCCGTCAAGCCGTGATGCGTCATCAACAGGCCTTTGGCCCGCTCGATGACCTTGCGTTCCTGCAACTTGTGGCGCGTGTCGAGCAATTCGGCGCGCAATTTCTCTTCCTGGCGAAAGCGCGCCAGGGCCACGTTGAGCACGGGCAGGATGCGCTCGGCCTGCAAGCCGGCCACGATGTAGGCCGAAACGCCGGCCGCCATGGCCGCATCGATGCTCGCCGTGGCGCCGTCTTGCGTGAATAGCACGATAGGGCGGCGCTCTTCGCGCGTGGCGATGACGATGTGCTCGAGCACGTCGCGCGCGTCCGATTCGGCGTCGATGATGATGAGATCGGGCTGCAGCTGCGCGATGCGCTCAGGAAGGTAGAGGTCGGCAGGCAGGGAGGCGACGATGTCAAAGCCCGATTCCAGCAAGCCGATACGCAGAGCATTGCCGCGCTGCACTTGTGCCGCCAATGCCGCATTCTCGTGCACGCCGTGCTCGATGATGGTATTGACGACAACGATGCGCAGGGGTCGATCAAGCGCTGGCTGGGTACGGCTGGACGTCATGGGAGCTATCTACAGTGGCTAAACAATAACCACTGTAGCAAGCAAGAATCAAACCAGACGCGTTTCTCTTATTTCAAGGTCGGCATGGCAAACTCGGCGCCGGCAGCCGTGGAAGCGGGCCAGCGCTGCGTGACGGCTTTCTGTTTCGTGTAGAAACGCACCGATTCCGGGCCATGCGCGTGATGGTCGCCAAACAGGCTGCGCTTCCAGCCGCCGAAGCTGTGGAAGGCCATCGGCACGGGAATCGGCACATTCACGCCCACCATGCCTACTTGCACGCGGTGCGTGTACTCGCGCGCGGTGCCCCCATCGCGCGTGTAGATGGCCGTGCCGTTGCCGTATTCGTGCGCATTGACCAGGTCCAGCGCCGTGGCGAAATCGGGCACGCGCACGATGCACAGCACGGGGCCGAAGATTTCCTCTTTATAGATCGTCATGGCGGGCGTGACGTGGTCAAACAGGCTGCCACCGAGGAAAAAGCCCTGTTCGTGGCCCGGCAAGACGAAACCGCGCCCATCGCAGACCAGTTTCGCGCCCTCTTGCACGCCGGTGGCGATATAACCGCTGATCTTGTCCTTGTGCACCTGCGTCACCACGGGGCCCATTTCGGCCTGCAAATCCATGCCCTGCGTGATTTTTAACGCCGCAATGCGCGGCACCAGCGCGTCGACCAGTTGATCGGCCACATTGCCCACCGCCACCACCACCGAGATGGCCATGCAGCGCTCGCCAGCCGAACCGAAGGCCGCGCCCATCAGCGCATCGACCGTCTGGGCGATATCTGCGTCCGGCATGACGACCATATGGTTTTTCGCGCCGCCCAGGGCTTGCACGCGCTTGCCTTGCGCACAGCCGGTGGCGTAGATGTATTCGGCAATCGGCGTGGAGCCGACGAAGCTGACGGCGCGCACGTCCGGGTGGTGCAGCAAGCCATCGACGGCTTCCTTGTCGCCCTGCACCACGTTGAAGACGCCGTCAGGCAAGCCCGCGTCCGTCAGCAGTTGCGCCAGCAGCAGGCTGGCCGACGGGTCGCGCTCCGACGGTTTCAAGACGAAGGTGTTGCCGCAGGCAATGGCCATGGGGAACATCCACATCGGCACCATGACGGGAAAGTTGAATGGCGTGATGCCGGCGCACACGCCCAGTGCCTGGCGGATCGACCAGGCGTCGATGCCGCCGGCCACTTGTTCGCTGTATTCGCCCTTCATCATTTGCGGAATGCCGCAGGCAAACTCCACCACTTCGATGCCGCGCGTCACTTCCCCCTTGGCATCCGTAAACACCTTGCCGTGTTCAGCCGTGATCAAGGCCGCCAGCTGATCGGAATGTTCTTCCAGCAACTCCTTGAACTTGAACATGACCCGCGCGCGGCGCAGGGGCGAGGTTTGCGACCAGGCGGGAAACGCCGCGTGGGCGGCGGCCACGGCCGCGTTCAATTCACTGGGCGTGGCCAGCGAGACCTTTGCCGTGACCGCTCCCGTGGCGGGATTGAACACGTCGCTGCTGCGCTCGGAGCGCGATACCATGGGGTTGCCACCGATAAAGTGGCCGATCATTTGCGTCGTCATCTTGCTTCCTTCATTATTGAGTCATCAGCCATTCATGGGCCGGGTCATTCTTGAAATGCCACACCCGTTTCGGGCCGGCCATCACGTTCAGGTAGTAACCGTCGTAGCCATATGGCACGGTGACGGGGTGGTAGCCGCGCGGCACCATCACCACATCGTGGTTTTCCACGGCCATGGCTTCGTCGATGGAGCGGTCATCCGTGTAGACCCGTTGATACGCAAAGCCCTGCTCGGGATTCAAGCGGTGGTAATAGGTTTCTTCCAGCGAACTTTCCAACGGGATATTGTCGCTGTCGTGCTTGTGCGGCGGATAACTCGATGAATGACCGGAAGGCGTCACCACTTCCACCACCAGCAAGCCATCGGCCTCTTCCGTTTGCGGCAAGATGTCGCACACATAACGCGTGTTGGCGCCCTTGCCGCGCACGGAACGCGTCATGGTCGATGGTTCGATCAGGCGCGCCGCACGGTGGGTGCTGGCCGGGGCGCTGCACAAGGCGACCTCGGCGTTGCCCACCGCCGTGATGCTGACCGCTGTTTCCAGTGGCACATACACGGCATACGGTGCGCGCTCTTCAAACACGCTGGCGCGCCCGCCGATGGTTTCCCAGGTTTGCTCGCCCGCCTTGACAGTAATCCTGCCCGTCAGCACGACGATGCACAGTTCACGCGTGCCCGTCTCCAGGCTCAGCGATTCGCCTGCCGCCAGCCGGTGCGCGGCAAAGCCCACATGCGTCCAACCAGCCGACTCGGGCGTGACTTCGACGATTTTGCCGCCAGTCTTGTTGGCCTTGACCAGCAGCGGGCTCATGCCGCCTCCCGGCCCAGGCGCGGGATTTCATCGACCAGTTGGGCCAGGTAGTCATGGCCCATCTTCGCGTATTGATAGCTGGGGGCCACGGCCGGGTCTTGCTCCGCTTCCACCACCAGCCAGCCCGTGTAGCCGTGGCGGTACAGGCTGCTCAAAATCGCCGGGAAGTCGATGCTGCCATCGCCTGGCACGCTGAACGCGCCATTGATGACGGCTTGCAGGAAGCTCCAGTTGCCATTACGCGCCAGTTTCACCACGTTCGGACGCACATCCTTGCAATGCACGTGGCAGATGCGCTCGATGTGTTTGTTGAGGACCGCCAACGCGTCGCCACCGGCAAAGGTGATATGACCGGTATCAAACAACAGGCCAACTTCCGGGCCCGTCAACGCCATCAGTTGATCCACGTCAGCGGGGGTTTCCACGTAGGCGCCCATGTGATGGTGGTAGGCGAGGCGCACGCCGTGCGCCAGCAGGTGGGCGGCAAAGGCTGTCAATTTGTCTGCATACGCTTGCCATTGCTGCTGCGTCTGGAAACGCGGGCGTTTATACAGGGGGCGCGCTTCACCCTGGATGGCGTCCGCCACTTCGCCGTACACCATCACCGTGGCGCCGCTGTCGGCCAGCAAACGCAAGTGCGACGCCACGGACGCGATCTCTTCTTCGACCGAACGCTGCGCCAGGCGGCCCGAATACCAGCCGGAAACGCAAGCCAGGCCGTACTTGCCCAGCACGGCATTCAAGGCAGACGCTTCCTTGGGAAACTTGTTGCCCAGCTCGAAACCGGCATAGCCGATCTCGGCGCCTTCTTTTAACGCAGTCTCCAGCGGCGTCTCGCCACCGAGCGACGGCAAATCGTCGTTCATCCACGAGATCGGGTTGATGCCGATGCGAACATTCCAGGTCGTTGAGTGATGCATGTCAATTCCTTTGCTTCAGGCGTTCGGTTTCATAACGGGCGCGGGCAAGCTGCACGCGCAGCTGGGGTGACACCTCCGGCACGGCCACTTCCCACCAGCAACCCCCCTCCTCCGTCGTGCGCGTGTCGTCCGTATTGATGCAGATCAGATACGTGCGCGGCGCGGCGCGGGCGCGCAGCATGGCGCTTTCCAGTTCGGCGATATTGCCCACGTGTTCGCTCAAGGCGCCCAGCGCGCGCGCATGCAGGGCGAAGTCGATCACGGGGGCGCTGTCGGGCAACATATTGTTGAACGAGGCATTACCGCAGGCCTGCTGCAGGCGGTTGATGCAACCGTAGCCGCGGTTGTCGAGCACCACGATGATGAGCTTTTTACCCAGCATGACGGAGGTGGCGATTTCCGAATTCATCATCAGATAGCTGCCGTCGCCCACCATGACGATCACTTCCGATTCCGGTTTAGCCATCTTGACGCCCAGGCCGCCGGCGATTTCATAGCCCATGCACGAGTAGCCGTATTCCATGTGGTAGCCGCCCGGCGTGCTAGTGCGCCACAATTTATGCAGTTCGGCCGGCAAGGTGCCCGCCGCGCAGACGACGATATCGCGCGAGGTCGAGTCTGGTGCGGAACGCTGCACGGCGCCGATGACTTCGCCGTCATACGGCAAGCCCGCCACCTCGCGCTGGCCCGTGATGGCCGCCACCGTGTCGCGCCACGCGTGACCGGCCTGCTGTGCGCGCTCCAGCCATTGGCCGGCGCTGTTCCAGCCGTCAAGATGGCGCGACAGGCCCTGCAAGCCCAGGGTGGCATCGGCCTGCAAGCCCAGCCCCCGGCGTTTCAAGGCGTCAAAGGCATTCACATTCAGGCTCACCAGTTGCGCTTGCGCAAACAGGGAGTTCGAGCCGGTCGTAAAATCCTGCAGGCGCGTGCCCACGGCCAGCACCACGTCCGCCTCGGCTGCCAGCGCATTCGCAGCGGGCGAGCCCGTCACGCCGATGGCACCCAGTTGCAAGGGATGGTTCCACGGCAGCGAACTCTTGCCGGCCTGCGTCTCGGCCACGGGAATGCCATGGCGCTCGGCAAACGCCTGCAAGGCGGCGCTAGCCTTGCCGTATAGCACGCCACCACCGGCCACGATCATCGGCTGCTTCGCGTGCTTTAGCAATGCGGCCGCTTCTTCCAGTTCCTGCAAGATGGGCGGCACGGCGCGGAAACGCACGAGGCGCGGTTCGAAGAAATCGGCCGGATAGTCATACGCCATGGTTTGCACATCTTGCGGCAAGGACAGGGTCACGGGACCGCAGGCGGCCGCGTCCGTCAAGGCGGCAATCGCCCGTGGCAAGGCCGTCAGCAATTGCTCTGGGTAAATAATGCGGTCGAAATAGCGCGACAGCGGCTTGAAGGCGTCATTCACCGACACGCTGCCATCGCTCGTATCTTCCAGCTGCTGCAGCACCGGATCGGGCGCGCGCGAGACAAACACGTCGCCGGGCAGCAAGAGCACGGGCAAGCGGTTGACATGCGCCAAGGCGCAGGCGGTGAGCAAATTGGTGGCGCCCGGGCCGATGGAGCTAGTGACGGCCATCATGCGCCGGCGCATGTGGGCTTTCGCGTAGGCAATAGCCGCATGCGCCATCGCCTGCTCATTGTGCGCGCGGTAGGTGGGGAAACTGTCCTTGTATTGGTACAGCGCTTCGCCCAGGCCCGCCACGTTGCCGTGGCCAAAGATGGCGAAGGCGCCACCGAACAGGGGCTGACCATCCTCCGTGCGCAGGGCGGCCAGATAACGCACCAGCGCCTGCGCCATGGTCAAACGAACGGTTTCTTGCATTTGCGCGCTCATGCTGCACGCTCCAGACGGTTGCGCGTGCGCTGCCACAGGGCAATCAACTGCTCGAAGTTGGCGCGCACGGCCGCGATCAGGCCCGCGTCGTCGAGTTCGCCCGCCAGCCAGCGACGGCTCGGCTCCTGGAAGATGGTGCGTCCCACCATGAAGCCCTTGCACGTCGTGCTGGCACTGGCTTCTTCAAAACTGGCGGCCAGCGCGGCGATGGGCGCGTTCAAGCCAAGTAATACCACGCCACGGCAATACGGATCGCGCTCGTGCACCAGCGCATCGATGGCTTGCCATTGCTTGGCCGACATGCTTTCCAGCTTCCACCATTCCGGATAAATGCCCAGGTTGTACAGGCGCTTGACGGCGCGCAAGAGCGTATCGTCGCCGTGCGGCAAGGACTCCGGCGGTATGACTTCGAGCAACAGTTCATGACCACTCACTTGCGCCGCGTCATACAGGGCCTTGATCTGCGCTTCCTGTTCCAGGCGGTTTTCCACCGCATCGTCCGGGTGCAGCTGCACCAGGCATTTGATGACGTGCTCTTTCGGCCAGCTGACCAGGTGCGAGCCGATGGAACGGCCCCAGTCGAATTGCAGGGGATTCGAGCCGGGCAATTCCACGGGACGGCCCATCCACCAGCCGCGTCCCGTCGCATCGTTCAAGGCATCGACGCCATAGCGGCCATCGATCAGCACGCCCGTCTTGCCGGCCAGGTTCAAGGCCGTTTCCGTCTGCGCCACCGCTTGCACCATCAGTTGCTTCAATACCGCAATGCGCGACTCGGACGCGCCCGTTTGCTGCGCCAGCTCAAAGAATTGCGTGCGATGGTCAAAGGCGAACACGCACAGTTCGTCCCATTGCTTGCGCGCCACCGTCGTGCGGTGCAAACGGGCCAGCGTGGCGTCCTGGTCCGGCTGCGCCAGTTTCGCCGTGTTCGCCAGGAAATACTCGAGTTCGACGGGCGACGGCATGGCTGGCGCGCAAGCGTGGCGCGACACGACCAGCGCGCCGCAGGCATTCGCATAGCGGCAGCACGCCTCGTAGCCTTCGCCGCGCAGCCAGCCCTTGAGAAATCCCGAGATGAAGGCATCACCCGCGCCCAGCACGTTCAACACCTCGACCCGCACGCCACGGTAGTTATACGCGTCGTCGAGGCTGTGCGGCACCACGCTGTCGATGACGGCGCTGCCCAGCGGCCCGCGCTTGACGACCAGGGTGGCCAAGGTGGCGGCCCGCACGGCGCGCAAGCTGGCCATGATGTCGGCACCACCGCCGGCGATCATGAATTCCTCTTCCGTGCCCACGACCAGGTCAAACTGCGGCAAGATCGATTGCAAATGCCTGGTCACGCCATCATTGGAAACGAAGCGCGTTTCGCCGTCCGCCTTGCCCGACAAGCCCCACAGCACGGGCCGGTAATCGATGTCGAGCACGGTGCGCACATTGTTGGCACGGGCCAACTTGAGGGCGTGCATGCTGACGCCATGCATGGCGGCCGTGGAAAAATGCGTGCCAGTAATCAAGAGCGCCTTGCTGGAAGCAATAAAGGCGGCGTCGACGGAAGAAGGCTCGATGGCCATGTCGGCGCAATTTTCCCGGTAGAAAATCAGGGGAAAGGTGTTTTTATCCTTGATGCCCAGCATCACCAGCGCCGTCAGGCGCTCGGGATCGATGCTCACATGGCTGACATCGCAGCCTTCGCGCGCTAAAGTTTCCGTGAGGAAGCGGCCCATGTGGTCATCGCCCACCCTGGACAGCATGGCGGACTTCAAGCCCAACCGGGCCGTGCCAAAGGCAACGTTGGCCGAGGAGCCGCCCAGATACTTGGCGAAACTGCTGACGTCTTCCAGCGGGCTGCCGATTTGCTGCGCATACAGGTCGACCGCCAGGCGGCCCAGGCAGATCACGTCGAGCGCGCGGCCCTGGGCAAATTGTGTCGGGTTATTCATGGTTATCCTTAAATCGTGACACCGTCGAGTTCACTCATCAGCGTTTGCATTTCCGCACCGCCGGCCATCATGTCGAGTACTTCATCCTTGGAAACGGTTTCCTTGGTGTAGGTACCCAGCGACTTGCCCCGGTTCAACAAGGTGAACGAGTCGCCCACGGGATAGGCGTGGTGCACATTGTGGGTAATAAAGATCACGGACAAGCCCCGTTCGCGCGCCTTGTAGATCAGTTTCAAGACATTGAACGATTGCTTGACGCCCAGCGCAGCCGTCGGTTCATCGAGGATCAGCACGCGCGCGCCGAAGTGGATGGCGCGGGCAATGGCCAGGCATTGCCGCTCGCCGCCCGACATGGTGCCCACGGCCTGGTGCGGATCGCGCACCATGATGCCCATCTCGGCCAGCTTGTCGCGCGCCGTGTTGGCCGCATATTCCATGTCCATGACGGGCAGTACGCCAAACATCTTGCGGATCGGCTCGCGGCCCATGAAGAAATTGCGCGCCACCGACAACAGGGGTACCAGTGCCAGGTCCTGGTAGACGGTGGCCACGCCCAGGTCCAGCGCCTCTTTCGGCGAACTGAAACTGACCGGCTTGCCATCGACCAGGTACTCGCCGCTGGTGGGACGGTGCACGCCGGCCAGTGTCTTGATCAGGGTCGACTTGCCGGCGCCGTTATCACCCAGCAAGCAATGCACTTCGCCCGGTTTCAAGCGCAAGGTGACGTTTTGCAAGGCGATGACGGAGCCGAAACGTTTGCTGATATTTTCCAGCGCAAGGATGTATTGGCTCATGGCTTATCTCGCTTCCGTGACACGCGCACGGACAAAGTTATTGAACAGCACGGCGATCAGCAGCATCACGCCGAGGAAGACGCGGAACCAGTCCGAATTGATATTCGTGTAAGTAATACCGATCTGCACCACGCCGAAGATCAGCGCGCCGAAGCAGGCGCCGACGACGGAACCGTAGCCGCCCGTCAGCAAGGCGCCGCCGATGACGGCCGCAATGATGGCTTCGAATTCCTTCTGCATGCCACGGTCGGCGGCGGCCGAACCCACGTCAAATACTTGTAAGGTAGCAAACAGGCAGGCGCAAAAGGCAGTGAAGACGAACAGCGAGACCTTGACTGTTTTCACGGGCACGCCCACGTTCTTGGCCGCGTTGGCGTCGCCGCCGACGGCGAAGATCCAGTTGCCGATGCGGGTGCGGGCCAGGACGAAGCCCGACACCAGCGCCAGAGCACCCCACCAGACGATCACTTTCGGAATGCCTTTCACCAGCGGCGCGCCATTGTCAAGCGCCGTGATCCAGCCGGCCTTGGCCATCCAGACAAACAGCGACGTGCCCACCTCGCCATGGAACAGGGTCATGGCCAGCCAGTCTTCGGTGGCCAGCGCGCCGATGCCGCTGACGATGGTGCGGTTGGCGAACATGATCGACAGGGCCAGAGTCAGGCCGCGCAGGATGAACAGGAACGCCAGCGTGACGATAAACGAAGGCAAGCGCGTCTTGATGACCAGGTAGCCGTTGAGCCAGCCCAGCGCCATCGAGCCGGCAAAGGCAAACAGGATGGCGGCCCACACGGGCCAGTGGAAATACACGGAAGGGATGGCGATCATCATGCCGGCAAAGCCGATCATGGAGCCGATCGACAGGTCGAACTCGCCGGCGATCATCAGCACGCAGGCGCCGATGGCGATGATGCCCAGGTAGGCCGCCACCTGGGCCCAGTTGATCACGCCGTCGAGGTTGAACATGCCCGAGTCGCCGGCCGTCAGGATGAAGAACGCAAACACCAGGATGGCGCCCGAGATCGAGGCGAATTCGGGACGGCTGAACAGCCGCTTGAGCCAGCTGACTTGCCCCACGCGCTCGTCGGCGCCCTGTTCGCCCTGTTGTTTCGGCGCGGCGGTAGCGGCCATGCCGCCCTGCTCCACGCTTAATTTCACGCTACTCATGCTATGTCTCCCTTGTTTTATCGCAAACTGCCAGCCTCAACCCAAAATCGCGGGCGGCAGGACCCGCGCGCCGGCAGGCATGGCCTGCGCGCGGGGACAACGACTGATGTATTGAATTGGAACGCGGATGCTGAATGCTGAATACTTAATGCTTAACGGAACTGCCCGGCGTACTTCTCGACTTTGCCGATATTGTCCTTGGTCACATAACCAGGGCCGGAACCGATATGGCGCGGGCCATACGATGGCGCCAGGCCGTATTCAGCCATGCGAGCCTTGAATTTGGCATTGTTCATCAGCTTCTCGCGTACCTTGGCCAGGTCGGTGGTCTTGTCCTGTTTCATGATGGCCAGCACGGCCACGGGGATGTAGCCTTGCAGGTAGGGCTGCTGGTCGATGGCGAACTGAATGCTGCCATCCTTGATCGCTTTCGAGATTTCCTCCGACAAGTCAAACGTGGCGAACCACATCTTGCCCTTCAAGCCCATTTTCTCCAGCGCCTTCAGGGAAGCGTGGGCCGAGGTGGGGCCCAGCGCCAGCACGGCCTGGGTCTTCGGGTTGTTGCGCAGGAACGCGCTCAGCTTGCTTTCGATGGTGGTCGGGTCTTCGCCCGCATCCAGGGTGGCCGCCTTGAAGTCGACGCCGATCGCTTCGGCAAAACCACGGCAGCGTTCGAACGAAGAGGGATTCGTGGCGTAGTGGTTCACGCACACGAAGGACTTGATGCCGGCCGCCTTGGCTTTTTCACCGGCGCCCTTGCCTGCCTCATATTCAGGCTGGCCCACGTGCATCACGGCGCCCAGTTGCTCGCTTTGCGCCAGCGTCCCGGAATTGATGGTAATGAAAGGGATCTTCTTGGCAGCCACCAGGCCCAGCGGCTTTTGCAGCACGCTGAAGTCGGCGATGCTGACGATCACGCCATCGTAGTTGCGGGCCGCAGCCTGCTCGACCAGGCGCGCCATGTCGGCCAGGTCGCCATTCGGCGGATTGCGGTAGTCGACCGTGACATTGAAATCCTCGCCAGCCTGCTTGACGGAATTCTTGATCGTATTCCACCAGGAATCGGAATCGGGCGCATGGCTGATCAGCACGAATTTTTCGCCCGCCGCGTGGCTGGCGCTCATTCCCAGGCTCAGGCTCAGTCCCAGGCCAAGTCCCAGCACGGCCAGGCGCTTCAGAAATTGCTTACGCTTATTGCTTTGCATGAATGTCTCCTTGAAGGATTAATTTTTATAGTTGCCAGCTTTTGTCGCGTGTCATCGGGACCGAAAAAGCGGCAAGACCGATGCACTGCGCACAGCTTAGGCCACAAAAAAGACAAATGCAATAAAATTTTCAAATTAAATTTAAATAGAAATTCATTTCTATTTTTAAAATTCCCTCCTATAATTCTCGCCAGAACCAGCCGCAGTGATTCAGCGGCCCAGCAAGCACACCGAGGAAAAAATCATGGCAGCCACCGCCCCCATCGAACAACTGATGCAGCAGATCGCCGCCGAGTACGACAAGCTGTCGCGCCAGTTGAAAGTCATCGCGCAATATATAGAGAAGCACCGCGCCAGCCTGATGCTTGAGCGCATCAGCGATATCGCTGCCGCCTGCGACGTGCAGCCGTCGGCCATCGTGCGCTTCGCGCAGCGCTTCGGCTATACGGGTTTTTCCGAAATGCAGGATGTGTTCCGCCAGGCCTACACGGACCAGGCGGGCGCCGCGCCCGACTACCAGCAGCGCATCCGCAAGCTCATTTCCACGCGCGACGTCGCCCTCAGTGCCGGCGACCTGACGCGCGAATTCGTCGGCGCCAGCCGCGCCGGCCTCGATGACCTGGCCGCCGGCCTCGACGACGCCCAGCTGGAAGCGGCCGTCAACCTGCTGCTGAAAGCAGAGAATATCTACGTGATCGGCGTGCGCCGGTCGTTTCCGATCGCCTCCTACATCGCCTACGCGCTCGAACACACGGACAAGCGCGTGCACCTGATTAGCGGACTGGGCGGCATGCACCGCGAACAGATGCGCAGCGTGCGCGAACGCGATGTGGCGATCGCCATCAGTTTCTCGCCTTACGGCAAGGAAACCCAGCAGTGCATCAAGGCGGCGCAAGACAGGGGCGCCAAGGTCCTGGTGATTACCGACAGCAAGCTGGCGCCGCTGGCGCGCAGCGCCGACGCGCTGTTGACCGTCACCGAGGGCAGCGCCTTCGCCTTCCGCTCGCTCACCAGCACCATCTGCCTATGCCAGGCGCTATTTATCGCGCTGGCTTATAAATTAGAGCTCGACATCGAAGAAATCCACACCCCAGGAGAACATGATGATTGAAGTAGCATTGTTCGGCGCCGGACGTATCGGCAAAATCCACGCGGCCAACCTGGCTGCACAGCCGGGCGTACAGTTCAAGTACGTGGTCGACGTCAACTTGGAAGCGGCCGCCGCGCTGGCCAGCTTGCATGGCGGCAGCAGCGCCACGGTGGAAGCGGCGCTGGCCGATCCGGCCATCAAGGCCGTCGTCATCGCCTCCAGCACGGACACGCACGCCGACCTGATCTTGCGCTCGGCTGCCGCCGGCAAGGCCATCTTTTGCGAAAAACCCGTCGACCTGACCATAGCCCGGGCGCGCGCCTGCGCCGCCGCCGTCAAGGAAGCCAAAGTCATGTGCATGCTGGGCTTCCAGCGCCGCTACGACCCGACCTTCAATGCCGTCAAGCAACGCCTCGAAGCGGGCGAGATCGGCACGCCTGAATTGCTGGTCGTCACCAGCCGTGACCCTGGCCCACCACCCGTGAGCTATATCAAGGTTTCGGGTGGCATCTTCAAGGATATGCTGATCCACGATTTCGACATCTTTCGCTGGATACTCGACGACGAAGCCGTCAGCGTGCACGCCACGGGCAGCTGCCTGGTCGATCCGGCCATCGGCGAGGCGGGCGACCTCGATACGGCAGTGGTCACGATCCGCACGGCCAAGGGACGTTTGTGCCAGATCAATGCCTCGCGCCGCGCCGCATATGGCTATGACCAGCGCTTCGAAGTGCTGGGCAGCCAAGGCATGCTGCAGGCGGGCAACCACAAGCCGACGGAAGTGACAGCCTATGGGGCCGTCAACGTCAGCGTGGACAAGCCGGAAGACTTCTTCCTGGAACGCTACCGCGTTGCCTACGCGCAGGAAATGGGGCATTTCTTTGACGCCCTCGCCCACGGCACGCCGCTGCGCACCACCGTCCACGATGGCTTGAAAGCGCTGGAACTGGCCGAAGCGGCCACCCTGTCGTGGCGCGAAAGTCGTGTCGTGACCTTATAAACCAAGAATAACAATACCTGGAGACAGCATGTCATCCCCAACATTGAAAGTGGGCATCGTTGGCCTCGGCCGCCTGGGCCAGCGCCATGCCATCAACCTGGCGCAGCGCGTGCCGAACGCGCAAGTCGTGGCCGCCTGCAGCCCCGTGCAAGCCGAACTGGACTGGGCTGCCAGCGCGCTCGGCATCACCACCGGCTATGCAAATTACGCTGCCCTGCTGGCCCATCCGGGCCTGGACGCCGTCTTCCTCGTCACGCCCACGTCCCTGCACGCAGAGCAGATCATCGCCGCCTTGCGCGCCGGCAAGCATGTGTTTTGCGAAAAACCGCTGTCGCTGGACCTGGCCGACTGCCTGAAGGTGGAAGCGGAAGCGGCGCGCCACCCGCATTTGACCGTCATGATCGGCTTCGTGCGCCGTTTCGATGCCAGCTACCATGACGCGCAGCAAAAAATCGCACTAGGCCTGATCGGCAAGCCGTATCTGGTGCGCTCGCAAACCTGCGACCAGAACGACCCCAGTGGCGCCTTCATGCGCTTCGCCCCCACCAGCGGCGGCATTTTTCTCGATTGCAGCGTGCACGACATCGACCTGGCGCGCTGGCTGCTGGGCAACCCCGTGCCCAAGCGCGTGTATGCGAGCGGCACCAATGCCATCCACACGGGTTTGCAGGCATACGGCGACGTCGACAACGGCCTGGCGACGGTGGAGTTTTCCGATGGCAGCATGGCCAGTTTCATGGCCTCGCGCACGATGGCGCATGGCCATGAAACCCTGACGGAAGTGTTCGGCACGGGCGGACGCCTGGCCGTAGGCAGCAATCCACGCCTGAACCGCGTGGAAATTTCGGATGCGCATGGCGTGCGCAATGAATGCACGCCAGACTTTTATGCCCGTTTTGCCGATGCCTTTTTGATCGAGGCGCAGGAGTTTACCGACGCGGCGCTGGGCCAGCGCACCTTGTCGCTGACCTTGCACGATGCCACGGAAGCGACGCGCATCGGCCTGGCCATGACGCAAGCCATGCGCGAGGCGCGGCCGGTGCAATTCTAGCCTTTTGCAGGCCGCTCAGGCAGCCGGTGCACGAAACGGCTGCCTGGGCTCGACGGCCAGCCTTAAGCCCATGAATCACGGGAATATGAAAAGATAAGAAAACAGCACCATCTTGCGGCGGAATGCCCGCAGCGGATGCAAAACTGCCCTGACGACTGATCCATGTCAGATATCCATTCACACTTGTTATAGAAAAATGTTGCCAATAGCCAGTGCATCACCTGCCCTCCATTGCGCTATACAATAAACGCCCGACCACTCCCGCAACGAGCACGCCGCCATGATGCCCGCCGACAGCCACTCCCCTCCCCTTGACCACGTGGCCGAGCGCTACGTCAAACTGATCCTCGCCATGGGCCAGCACGATGCGTCGTATGTCGATGCCTATTACGGCCCGCCCGAATGGCAACAGCAAGCCATCGAGCAACAACAGGGCTTGAGCGACATCAAGGCGGCTGCAGACATGGTGCTGGCACTGTTCGCCGGCGACCACTGCCTGCGCGCCGTCAACTTGCGCAAACAGCTGCAGGCACTACTGGCGCGGGTGGACATGCTGCAGGGCGCGCGCCTGGATTTTGATACGGAAAGCGCGCGCCTGTACGACGCCGTCTCGCCCCACCACAGCCGCAGCTACTATGCAACGCTGGTGGCGGAAATCGATGCCCTGCTGCCGGGCGATGGCACGGTCAGCGCACGGGTCAATGCCTTCCGCGCACAATTGGTCATTCCTGCCGACAAGCTGCGCGCCGTCATGGATGCGGCCATCCGCGCCGGCCGCGAACGCACCTTGCAATACATCGCCCTGCCCGAAGGGGAAGATTTCGTGCTGGAATTTGTCAGCGACAAGCCCTGGAGCGGCTACAACTGGTACAAGGGCAACTACCAGAGCGTGATCCAGATCAATACGGACTTGCCCGTGTATATCGACCGCGCCGTCGACCTCGGTTGCCACGAAGCCTATCCGGGCCACCATGTGTACAACGTGCTGCTTGAACGCGACCTGGTGCGCGGCAAAGGCTGGCTCGAATACTGCGTCTATCCGCTGTACTCGCCGCAATCGCTGATCGCCGAAGGCACGGCCAATTACGGCATCGAACTGAGTTTTACGGATGCCGAGCGGCTGGCCTTCGAACAGCAGGTACTGTACCCGCTGGCCGGTCTCGACCCGGCGCTGGCACCACGCTATGCGCAGCTCAATGCGCTGCTGGCCAGGCTCAGCTACGCCGACAACGACATCGCGCGCCAGTACCTCGAAGGCAGCCTGGCGCGCGAAGAAGCGCTGGAATGGCTGGTCAACGTGCGTCTGTATCCGGCCGAAAAATCAGCGCAGCGCCTGCAGTTCTACGACGCCATGGGCGCGTATGTCATCAATTACAACCTGGGCCAGGACATGGCGAAAGCCTATGTCGAGCGCCAGGGCAGCACGCGCGAGGCACACTGGGCCGCATTTTGCGACCTGATGTCGTCGCCCCGCGTGCCCAGCGCGCTGCGCGCTGAGTAACAGCAGGTTGCCGATGGCGCGCTTCAGCGCCAAAGACTGGGCAGACTGGCTGCGCAAGCAAGCTGCGGTGGATCTGGCAAAGACCGACGGGCTAGCTGGGCTGCACCATCGCGTACAAGAAATCGCTGGCAAAATAATCGCGGCGACGTAAACAACAACGGCCCGCTTGTCCAAGTGACAAGCGGGCCGTTTTCTATTGCAACTGCGCTTACGCGATGCGTTCGCCGTTGGCCGGGTCAAACATGGCCGCCTTCGACAGATTGAACGAAAGCTGCATGGTCTGGCCTGGCAGCACCGCTTCGCGCGGGTGCGTGCGGCAAGTCACGGCGGCGCCGTTCAGGCGCGTCGTCAGCAAGGTATCGGGGCCGGTCGGCTCGACCAGGTCGACCAGGCAAGCCAGTTCCTGGCCCACGTCGCCATGCGCGCTGCTCATGTCCGTGATCTGTTCCGGGCGTACGCCCAGGATCACGTCGCGGCCCGCGTAGCTGCGCAGCTTGTCGGCCGAAAACGGCAGTGCCAGGCGCATGCTCTTGCCCGCGTTCTCGATGGCAACAAACACCTCGTTGCCTTCGATCAGCGGCTTGACGGTGATGAAGTTCATCGACGGCGAGCCGATGAAGCCGGCCACGAACAGATTGGCCGGGTTGTCGTAGATTTCCTGCGGCGTGCCCAGTTGCTGCACCACCCCATCCTTCATGACGGCGATCAAATCGCCCATGGTCATCGCCTCGATCTGGTCATGCGTGACGTAGACGATGGTGGCCTTCAGGCGCTGGTGCAACCGCTTGATCTCGGCGCGCATTTCCACGCGCAGCTTGGCGTCCAGGTTCGACAGCGGTTCATCGAACAGGAACAGCGAGGGCTTGCGCGAAATGGCGCGGCCCATGGCCACGCGCTGGCGCTGGCCACCCGACAATTGCGCTGGACGGCGGTCCAGCAAGTGCGTGATCTGCAAGGTTTCAGCGACGCGGGCGACGATTTCTTCCTGCTCGGCCTTCGGCACTTTTTTCACGTTCAGGCCGAAGGCGATGTTCTGGCGCACCGTCATCGACGGGTACAGCGCGTAGGACTGGAACACCATGGCGATGTCGCGGTCCTTCGGCGGCAAGTCGTTAACCACCTTGCCGTCGATAAGGATTTCGCCCGAAGTGACGCTTTCCAGGCCGGCCACCATGTTGAGCAAGGTCGATTTGCCGGAGCCGGAGCCGCCGACGAGGATCAGGAACTGGCCATCCTTGATCTCGATGTCGATGCCTTTCAGCACTTCGACGCCATTCGTGTACACCTTGCGGATGCTGCGTATTGATAAACTGGACATATTATTTCCTTAACCTTTGACTGCGCCTGCGGTCAGACCGCGCACAAAATAACGGCCTGCGACCAGATAGACCAGCAGGGTCGGCAGCGCGGCAATCACCGCAGCGGCCATGTTGACGTTGTATTCCTTCACGCCCGTGGACGTGTTGACCAGGTTGTTCAAGCCCACCGTGATCGGTTGCGAGTCGCCGCTGGCGAACACGATGCCGAACAGGAAGTCGTTCCAGATCTGCGTGAACTGCCAGATGATGCAGACGACGAAAATCGGACCCGAAATCGGCAGCACGATCTTGCGGAAGATCAGGAAGAAGCCGGCGCCGTCGATGCGCGCCGCCTTGATCAGTTCTTCCGGCACGCCAATATAGTAGTTGCGGAAGAACAGGGTCGTAAACGCCGTGCCATACACCACGTGCACGAAGACCAGGCCCGTGGTGGTATTGGCCAGGCCGAATTCGCCCAGCAAACGCGCCATCGGCAGGATCACCACCTGGAACGGAATGAAGCAGCCCACCAGCAAGGCGGCGAACAGCATTTCCGAACCGCGGAAACGCCAGTGCGCAAACACATAGCCGTTGAAGGCGCCCAGGAAAGTCGAGATCAGCACGGCAGGAATCACCATCTTGATCGAGTTCCAGAAGAACGGCTGCATGCCGTCGCAGGTCACGCCCGTGCAGGCCGAAGACCAGGCCTTGGACCAGGAATCGAACTGCCACACATGCGGCAGCGCCAGCAAGTTGCCGCTGCGGATCTCGTCGAGCGACTTGAACGACGTCGACAGGGTCACGTACAGGGGCACGATGTAGTACACCGCGAACAAAATCAGCAGCAGGTATAAAACCACCCGCCCCAGGGTGAGTCTGTTGTTACGTGTAGGATTGCGTGTGTGTGTCATCTCATCGCCTTTGCGCTGCGCGTTTCCAGGTACATCAGCGGCACGAGCACGGCCACGATGGTGGCCAGCATCATCATTGCCGATGCCGAGCCCAGGCCCAGCTGGCCGCGGGTGAAGGAAAACTGGTACATGAAGATGGCCGGCACGGACGACGAGTTGCCAGGTCCGCCAGCCGTCAATGCGATGACCAGGTCGAAGCTCTTGATGGCGATATGCGCCAGGATCAGCAGCACGCTGAAGAACACGGGCCGCATGGCGGGAATCACGATGCGCCAGTAAATCGTCGGCAGGGACGCGCCATCGACTTGCGCCGCCTTGATGATTTCGTCATCGATACCGCGCAGGCCGGCCAGGAACAGGGCCATGACGAAACCCGACGACTGCCATACGCCGGCGATCACCACCGTGTAGATGGCCATGTCGGAGTTCACCAGCCAGTCGAAGGTAAACGAGGTCCAGCCCCAGTCGTGCATGACCTTTTCCAGCCCCAGGCTGGGATTGAGCATCCATTTCCAGGCCGTACCGGTGACGATGAAGGACAGCGCCATCGGATACAGGTAGATGGCGCGCAGCGCGCCTTCGGCGCGGATTTTCTGATCCAGCAAAATTGCCAGGAACAGGCCGATTGCAATGCTGCAACCGATGAACAGGACACCGAAAATGCCCAGATTCTTGAGCGAGGTCCACCAGCGTTCATTGTCGAACAGCTCGTAGTATTGCACCAGGCCGGCGAACTCGTAGTTCGGCATCAGCCGCGATTCGGTCAGCGACAGCCAACCGGTCAAAAAGATAAAACCATAGACGAATAGCAGGCTGGCGATGAGCGTGGGGCCCAGCACCATCTGCGGTATCCATCGGTCGAAATGCTTGCGTATGGACATAGGACTGCCGTAGAAGTAAAACTGTGTGTGGCACCGGCCTGGGCGAACGCCAGGGCGGATGCCTGCGATGCGTGCGATGCAGCGGGCGCCGGCGGGGATGCCGGCGCCATCGTGATTACTTCACTTTTGCTGCTTTAGCCAGTTCGGCAACCGCGTCTTTCGAGCTCATGTTGGTGTTCATGAACTTGGCGACGACGTCAAAAATCGCACCTTGCGTGGCCGAAGGCAGGGCCATGCCGTGGGCGAACGACGGCAGCAGCGCGCCGGTCTTGTTGGTAGCGTCCATGTCTTCCATCGATTTCAGGGCGCAAGCGTCGAACTTGTCCTTGGAAACGCCGGAACGCACAGGGATAGAACCCTTGTTCAAGTTGAAGACCGACTGGAACTTCGGATTCATGATGGCGTTGGCCAGGGCGATCTGCCCTTTCTTCGCATTTGCATCCTTTTGCGTGAACATGGCAAACGAATCGATGTTGAAGGTGTAGGCTTTGTCCGTGCCAGGAGCTGCCACGCACAGGTAGTCCTTGCCTGGCACTTTGCCGGCAGCCGTGAACTCGCCCTTGGCCCAGTCGCCCATGAACTGGAAGCCGGCCTTGTTGTTGATGACCATGGCAGTCGCCAGGTTCCAGTCGCGGCCTGCCGCATCCTTGTCGATGTAGGTCTTGACCTTGCCCAGGGTGTCGAACACCTTGATCATGGTCGGGCCGGTCAATTCCTTCTGGTCCAGCTTGAGGATGGCTTTCTTGTAGAACTCGGTGCCGCCCACGCCCAGCGCGACCGATTCAAACACGGTGGCGTCCTGCCATGGCTGGCCGCCGTGGGCAATCGCGATGCCGCCCGATTTCTTGATCTTCTCGGCCGCTTCGAAGAAGGCAGGCCAGGTGGTTGGCGTGCTCGTGACGCCGGCTTTTTTCAGCACTTCCGGGTTGACCCACATCCAGTTGACGCGGTGGACGTTGACGGGAGCGGCAACGTAGTGGCCCTTGTATTTCATGATGTCGGCGACCACTTTCGGCAGCACGGCATCCCATTTGCCCGGGATGGCGGCATCATCGATACTGGCCAGCACGCCTTCTGCACCCCATTCCTGGATCGATGGGCCCTTGAGCTGGGCGGCGGTAGGCGGATTGCCGGAAATGACGCGGGTTTTCAGCGCGGTCGTGGCGTTTTCGCCAGCGCCGCCAGCTACGGCGAAGTCTTTCCAGCCATAGCCGCTTTCCTTCACGATCTGCTGCAACTGGCCCACGGACTTGGCTTCGCCGCCGGAGGTCCAGTAGTGCAGCACTTCCACGTCGGTCGCAAATGCGCTGCCGGCGAATGCTAGGGTGGTCAATGCGGCCAGTTGGGTAATCTTGAATTTCAGTTTCATCTCCACATTCCTTTTTTGATCAAGCTTTTAGGGGGCTTCGGCATACGGGGGCCGAAAAAGGTGAAAAATGCGCCTGTACCGGCGCTCTTGTGCTCAGACCCGCTTGCAAACGGGCATCATCTTGCGTGTAGAGACGGCGCCGTGATCCATGACATAGTCATAACATCATTTATAGCACGGAACGGCGCCAAAAACGCATCCGTGAAGGATGCGCCAGGTTGATCTATACATAACACACCAACCAAAACCGTCGCGCGCGGCGGCGATTGGTGGCAGGAAGCCCGGCCGGGCCGTAGCCCGGTGAGCATCGCCGGCCGCAAAGCGCGCCGCGCAGCAGCTTGGCTTAGTTGTTTAGAACCAGGTTTCCACTTGGAAGCCGTAGGAGGTTCCGCTGGTATTGTTGTTGTAGATCGGGCCGCCGTTGTTCGACGCGTTGACCGAGGCGGTGGCCGCATCGTTCCATTTGCCGTAGGTGACAAAGGCGCGCAGTTCAGGACGCGACCACAGGCCAGGGCCGGCCGAGATGGTCGGCGCGATGGTCAGCTTGGTCAAGCGCTTGGCTGGCAGGCCGCCCGCTTGCGTCACGCGGTCCGTACCCAGTTCGCCCACCAGCTTGAAGTTGTTGGTGAACGCGTACACAGGGCGCACGCCGACCGACGTCCAGGTCGAGGAACCGGTGGCGTTCGACTCGTCTTTTTGCCACAGGGCGACGAATTCCATGCCGAAGTTTTCCATCGGCTGGATCGCCATGTCATTGAACACGCGGGTGCGCTTGACGTCCGAACCGAACGAGGTGTCGCCTGCGGCGCCAAACTGGGCACCCTTGCCCACGCCAGGACCGACGCCGTACTGCACGCCGAAGGTATTGCCGCCGCCGAAAACTTTACCTTGACGGTGGAATGCCGACAGTTGCCAGCCATTATGCTTTTCGCCGAAAGCGTCGTTGTCCTTGCCTTCGCCGATGATGTAGGTCGCAGCCAGGTCCAGCGTGCCGTTGGTGTTGACCGGAATTTCACCATAGATGAAGTTCTGGCGCACGGCCGACTTGGTGCTGACGATGCCAGTCGGCGAAACACTGTTGATGTCGTTGTCCTTGAAGAAGGCATACGAGAATTTACCCGGGCCTGCTTGAATACGGTCCAGACCGGCACCGGTGCCGTTCATGTTGATGTACTGCAAGTCCAGCATGTGGATGTCAGGACGGTAGTAGAAACGTTTGCCGACCCAGGCCGTGCCGCCGCTCAGGAAGTCGAGTCCCTGGGCTTCGACATAGGCTTTGACGATGCCGACTTTGTTGTCACCGAAGTCCGAGTTCGGTGCATACGCATTGACCCACAACGTGGCCATGTAGGTCACGTCACCGGACTTGGCGATGGCCTTGGTGTAGCCGAATTCCGTGTAGGCGTCGCACTCATTGCCCAAACGGTATTTCATGGTATTGCCGCCCAGGCCGTAGCAGCCTTGCGAGCCGCCGTCGCCGGAGGTATTGCTGCCGGCGCCAGCGCGCAGGTAGCCGTGGAAACCTTCGGAGTCAGTCGGGTACATGGGGTCGGCAGCAGCGGAACCGCTGGCGATGGCTAAGACGATGGCAGCTGGCAGCGTTTTCAACACGGCCTTCAGCATGGTGCGATGCAGCATGGTAAGTCTCCTCAGTAATTTGTTTTTATCTAGTCATCCGTGGCCGAATGCACTGGCCAGAATTCTTTCCAGCAGAGACATAGTAACTATACTACGAACAAATATCAACATATTATGTTGTAATCCTACGACTACTCTGCGACACTTTATTCAGTCATTCGCCTGTTGGTTTACCGGCCTGCTGTTACCTCCTGCAGCGCCCGTTTCTGGCGCTGCGGACAGACATTTGGGCCGGCACCCCGCATTTTTCGGCACGCGGGACGTATACGAATTAAAATCCTTGGATTTTGCCCATAACGACAGTGCGCCGCCATGACAGCGCACGCATACGAGATAGAGCACCGCCATGAAAATTGATGAAAAAATGGAAATAGCTGGCAGCGACCCGGCAGACCGCTTCAGTGACGGGCCGCGCCTGCTGGCCGACATCGGCGGCACCAATGCCCGTTTCGTGCTTGAAACGCGCCAGGGCCACCTGGAAGCCGTGGCCGTACTGCCCTGCGACGACTATGCCTCGCTGCTCGACGCCATCACCGCCTACATGGATAGCAGCGAAGCGCGCGCCGCCGGTTCGGCGCGCGTGCGCCACGCGGCCATCGCCATCGCCAACCCCATCGACGACGACACGATCCGCATGATGAACCATCACTGGTTCTTTTCGATCGAAGCCATGCGCGCCGCGCTGGGCCTCGATACCCTGCTGGTGGTAAACGACTTCACGGCGCTGGCCATGGCCCTGCCCTATCTGCGGCCCGACCAGCGCCTGCAGATCGGCGGCGGCATGGCGCGCGCCGACAGCGTCATCGGCCTGCTCGGTTCGGGCACGGGCCTGGGCGTGTCGGGCATGATCCCGGCCGAAGACCGCTGGATTGCGCTGGGCAGCGAAGGCGGCCATGTCAGCTTTGCGCCGTGCGACCAGCGCGAGATGGACGTGCTGTCCTTCGCCTGGCGCGAACTGTCGCACGTCTCGGCCGAACGCTTAGCTTCGGGGCGGGGGCTGGAACTGATCTACCGCGCCCTGTCCGAGCGGGCCGGCCGGCCCGATGCACTGCCGCTGCTGGCGGCGGACATCACCAGCCACGCCCTGAACAATGAATGCGATGTGTGCATCGAAGCGGTGGACTGCTTTTGCGCCATCCTCGGCTCCATCGCCGGCAACGTGGCCATGACCCTCGGTGCGCTGGGCGGCATTTATATAGGCGGGGGCATCGTGCCGCGCCTGGGCCCACTGTTCGAGCAATCACAATTTCGCGCCCGCTTCGAGCAAAAGGGCCGCCTGAACGAATACCTGGCGCAAATTCCCACTTTCCTGATTACGGCAGAACTGCCCACTTTCCTCGGCATCGCCGCCATCCTGGCGCAAAAGCTCAAGCGCGCCCATTCCGGCGCGCCCGTGCTCGAATCGGTGCGCCAGGCACGCGGACGCATGAGCCCATCGGAATGCAAGGTGGCAGACTGGGTGCTGAAGGAGCCGAACGCCATGCTGACCCTGCCGATCGCCGAAATCGCCCAGCGCGTGGGCGTGAGCCAGCCCACGGTGATGCGTTTTTGCCGTTCGATCGGCGTGCAGGGCCTGGCCGATTTCAAATTGAAGCTCGCTTCCGGCCTGACGGGCGGCGCCATCACGGTGGCGCACTGCCACGTGGAGATCTCGGACTCCGACGCCGAGCTGGCGCGCAAGGTGCTGGGCAACAATGCCTCGGCCGCCCTGGCCCTGCGCGACATGCTCGACGTGAAGGCGCTGACGGCGGCCATCGAACTGCTGCGCGGCGCGCAGCGCGTGGAGCTGCTGGCCGTGGGCAGCGCCCGCGTGGTGGCCGACGACATGCAGCATAAATTGCTCAATCTGGGCATCGTCAGCAGCTTCTTCGCCGACCAGCAAGCGCAGGAAATGAGCGCCGCCATGCTAAAACCGGGCGACGTGGCGCTGGTCATTTCCCGCTCGGGCGCCCTGCCCGAGCTGCTGCGCACCGTCAAGGTGGCGCAAGGCTGCGGTGCGCGCGTGCTGGCCATTACGGCCAGCGGATCACCCCTGGCCAAGCTGGCCGACGTGCTGCTGACCCTGAACCACCCGGAAGGCAATCTCAATTTCGTGCCCATGATCGTGCGCCTGCTGCAGCTGATGATGCTCGATATCCTGTCGGTGGGCCTGGCGCGGCGCGACACGGCGCAGCGCACCAGTGCCGCCGAACTGGAAGAGGGCCAATTGCACGGCATGCGCATCAGCGGCAAGCTGAAATTCGGTGGCCACCTCGAATAAGGCGGCACCAGCCGCGTTTGACAGCGCCAGCGGCGCCACCGTGCATGACGTGGCGCGCGTGGCAGGGGTGTCGGCCATGACGGTGTCGCGCGTCATCAACGGGCGCGCCAGCGTCAGCGCCGCCACGCGCGGCAAGGTCGAGGCGGCAATCGCCAGCCTGCGCTACCAGCCCAACCTGGCAGCCAGGGCGGCCCGCACGGGCACCCTGCGTATCGGCCTGTTGTACAGCAATCCCAGCGCGGCCTTCCTCAGCGAATTTTTAGTCGGCGCCATGGATCAATGCCGCCAGGGCGGCGGCCAGCTGCTGCTTGAGCGCTGCGGCGACCTGGCCAGCCAGCGCGCCGCCATCGACTGCCTGGTGGCGGCCGGCGTGGACGGCATCCTGGTGCCGCCGCCCCTGTGCGATTCGCCGCAAGTGCTGGCGCAATTGAACCAAATGGGCATCCCGGCCATCGCGGTGGCCACGGCGCGGCCCTCGCCCGATGTCTCGGCCGTGCGCATCGACGATTACGAAGGCGCGCTGGCCATGACGCGCCATCTGATCGCGCTGGGCCACCGCGACATCGGCTTCATCGAAGGCGATCCGGAACACACGCCCGCCCTGCTGCGCCGCCAGGCTTTCGAAGACGCGATGCGCGAAGCGGGATTGCCCGTGCCGCCACAGCGCGTGGCGCAAGGCTATTTCACGTACCGCTCGGGGCTCGATGCGGCGCGCCAGTTGCTGGCCGCCGCTCCTCTGCCCAGCGCCATCTTCGCCAGCAATGACGACATGGCCGCCGCCACCCTGGCCGTGGCGCATGGCATGGGCTTGCAAGTGCCGCAGGACGTCAGCGTGTGCGGTTTCGACGACACGCCCGTCGCCACCACCGTGTGGCCCGAGCTCACCACCATCCACCAGCCCATCGCCGACATGGCGCGCGCCGCCGTCACGCTGGTGATCGACGAGATCCGCCAGCGCCGCGCGGGAAAAACGGCGCCCGCCACGCATCATTTGATGGCATTTACGCTGATGGCGCGGGCCTCGTCGGGGGCAGTGCGCGCCAATGGCGCACACTCCGATCACGAAGTGACCGACCCCGGTAGTGCGCTAGCCGGCTCTTGACGCAGCACGGTGCGCTGCGCCAGCGACTCCACCAATTCCACGGACGGTGGCGAGCCGCCAGCAGCCAGGCAGGCGCCCGCGCCGGCCGCGACGGCGAAGCGCAAATGCTGGCCCCAGTCGGCGTCGGGCCGGTACATCAGGCTGTACAGCAAGCCGCCGATGCTGGCGTCGCCCGCGCCGACCGAATCGACCACCTCGATCTGCGGCGGCGCCGCCTGCCACATCTGTTCGCCCTGGTACAGGGCCGCGCCCTGTGCGCCGCACGTATATAAATAGGTGGCCTGCCGATTCCAGCTGCGCAGGGTGGCGAACGCGCCGTCGATGTCGTCGTGGCGGAACAGGCCCGCCAGGTCTTCATCGGATACCTTCACCACGTCGGCCAGCTGCGTCATGCGGCGCAGGGTGGCATCGTAGCGCGCATCCATCATGACGCGGAAGTTCGGGTCATAGCTGATTTTTACACCGGCCGCCTTGAGTTCCTGCGCCAGTGCCACCAGCTTGCCCGCCAGTGGTTCGCGCGCCAGGCTGATGCCGCCAAAATGCACCCATTGCGCGCCCTGCATCCAGCCGTCCGGCAGCAGGGCCGCGTCGAAATGCAGGTCGGCGCTGTCGTCGCCGATGAAGTAATAGGTGGGCGGATGCAATTCATGCACGATGGCCAGCAGCGGCGACTTGGCGTAGCGCTGCAAGAAGCGCATGTCCAGCCCCGCCACTTCGGTGGCCTGCGCCAGCGCGTCGCCGAAGACATCGCGGCTGACGCCACCGGCAAAGGCGCTGGGCACGCCCAGGCGCGCCATCACGCGCGCCACGTTCCAGGTCGAACCGCCCACCTGGCTGCTCCACTGGTCGCTGCCGGTGCGCAGCATGTCCGTCAGCGCTTCGCCGGCCGAGACAAATTGTGGAAATTCGCGGGGGAACTGGGCGCTCATGCGGCACCGCCAATCACGTTCAGCACTTCATAGCAGGCGCCCATGGTGTGGTAATCGACCTTGCCGGCCGGGCTTTTCTCGTTGCTGATCTTCTGATTTTCGGGCGTCAGGATGCGGTACCAGGCGCCGTGTTCATGATCGACGAAGTGCTGCCAGCTGTAACCCCAGATCTTGTCGTAGCTCTGCCAGTAGGCTTCGTCGCCCGTGCGCGCTGCCAGCACGGCGGCGGCAGCGAAGCTTTCGGCCTGCACCCAGAAATACTTGTCGCCATCGCAAATCTCATCCTGCGGGCCGAAACCGTAGTGGATGCCGCCATGCGTGCCATCCCATGCCTTGGCCAGCGCCGTGTCGTACAGTTCGCGCGCGCGCGGCAGCAGCCATTCGGACGGGCCGGCCATGAATTTGGCGTGGCGCTCCATGATCAACAGCAGCTTGGCCCACTCCGTGAAATGGCCGGGCTGGTAGCCCCAGGGACGGAAGATATTACTCTTGTCGTGCAGGTTGTAGTCCCAGTTGATCGACCAGTCAGGCTTGTAGTGTTCCCAGATCATGCCGCCGGCCAGCGCTGCCTGGCGCACCGTGATGTTGTGCGCCAGCGTCTCGGCGCGATGCAGGTAGCGCGCCTCGCCCGTCGCCTCGAAGGCCGCCAGCATCGCTTCGCAGGCATGCATATTGGCGTTCTGGCCCCGGTAGCCGTCCAGGGTGGACCAGTCGGCGCTGGCCACGTCCGCATACAGGCCGTGCTCGGGCAGCCAGAAGCGCTGCTCCATCAATTCGAACGTCTCGTCCAGGTAGGCGCGCGCTTCCGGCATGCCGGCGTGCAGCGCGTGCGCGTACGCCAGCAGCACGAAGGCCAGGCCGTAGCAGTGGTTGGCGCCGTCTTCGAGCGTTTTGACACCGTCTTTCCAGCTGAGTTGCCAGGCATAGCCGCCCGTGGCCGGGTCGCGGTGCACGTCGCGCAAGAAGGCCACGCCATGGCGCAGCGCCGCCAGGTAATCGTCGTCGCCGAACTGGCGGTAAGCCATGGCGTAATTGAAGATGAAGCGCGTGCTGCTGACCAGATGGCGCGTGCTGGCGTCATACACCGTGCCATCATCGAGGAAAAAGTGATAAAAGCCGCCACTGGGGTCAAGGGCGCGCGGGTGATAGAAGCGCAGCGTGTGCAAAATATGCGCGGTGAGCATATCCTTTGAACGGAAATTCGGATTCATGAATGTCTCATCATATTGTTATCGATAACAATGATCATAGCATGCCGTTTTCGCCGCGTCTCCTACTCCCTTGCCAATTCAGGGCGTCTTGCGGTGGCGTAGTTTTTCGCGCCACAACGCTGCCCGCAAGGCGCTGGCCGCCTGCCCCAGTTCGCCCTGCTCGAACACCTTGACCAGGCGCTGCATCGTTTCTTTATCGCCCTGCTTTGCCGCCAGCAGGTACAACGCGTACGGTTGCGGCGCCGGCCCCTGCCGGGTGACTCCGCCACGGCCCTGCTCCAGCAGGCGCGCACGGCACGGCAGCGCACGTTTGACAGGGCATGCCGGCAGGCTTACATTCTCTTCAGTAATCCCACTTAACCAGGAACGCCATGAACCAATTATCCAAAACCGTCTTGACGCTGCTCGTCGCCGCTGCCTCCATTGGCGCCAGCAGCAGTGTCTATGCCGAAACCCAGCTGACCGGCTGCGCCGCCAAGCGCGAAAGCATCCGCAGCGAATTGCGCCAGGCGCAGGAACAGGGCTTGAGCGACAAGGTCGCGGGCCTCACGCGCGCGCTCGATGAAGTCAACGCCCATTGCCGCGACAACGTGCTAGTCGAGCGCCACAACAAGAAAATCGTCAAGGCGCAGGCAAAAGTAAGCCAGACGGAGCGTTCGCTGCGCCTGGCCCAGGAAGCCAATAAAGAGCCAAAGAAGATCGCCAAGCTGGAAGGCAAGCTGGAAAAAGCCAAGGCGGAACTGGCCGCCCTGCAGGCGCAGCAACCCTAAGGAGCCGTTCAAAAATGACTGTCACATTTGGATCGTCTCTGGCCGGCGCGCTGCGGCGTTGCTCGTCGTCGCCATAGTTCGCTATGGCTCCTTCTCGCGCCTTGCATCGCATCCCGCCAGAGTCCCCCAAACGTAACACCTATTTATTCACGGCCCCTAAACGCCGGACCAACCCTGCTCGCTACGGTTTTGTCAGGCGTTACGCAGTATTACCCTTCCCCCAGCATCTGGTAGATGCTGGAAAAATCCAGCGCGCCCGAACCCGCCTTGCTGTGCAAGCTGTACAAATTGCGCGACAAGGCGCCCAGCGGCACGGCCGCGCCGCTGGCCAGCGCGCTTTCCATGGCCAGGCCCAGGTCTTTCAGCATCAGGTCCACGCCAAAGCCGCCCGTGTAGCCGCGCGCGGCGGGCACGTTGTCGGCCACGCCCGGGCACGGGTTGTACACCTCCAGGGTCCAGTTGCGGCCCGAGCTTTTCGCCATCACGTCCGATACCACTTTCGGGTCCAGCCCATTGGCCACGCCCAGGCGTATCGCTTCGCTGGTGCCGATCATGAGTATACCCAGCAGCATGTTGTTGCAGATCTTGACTGTCTGCCCGCTGCCCGAGCCGCCCGCGTGGAAGATCGCCTTGCCCATGATTTCCAGGTAGGGCCGCGCCGCCTCCAGCGTAGCCTCCTCTCCGCCCACCATGAAAGTCAAAGTGCCATTGGTGGCGCCGGCCGTGCCACCGGAAACGGGCGCGTCCAGCATCGGCAAGCCCTTTTCCTGCGCCGCGCGGCCCACCTGGCGCGCCGCCTCGGTGGAAATCGTCGAGCAGTCGATCAGCAAGGTGCCGGGCCGCGCCTGCGCCAGGATGCCAGCATCGCCCAAAGGGTTACCCAAATAAGCGCCAAGAACATGGCGGCTGGCCGGCAGCATGGTGATGACGATGTCGGCGGCTTGAATCGCCGCCCCTTGGTCACTTGCTGCGAGGCCGCCGCCGTCGGCAAACTGCTGCACGCTGGCCGGCAGCAAATCAAAGCCCGTGACGGCGTGGCCGGCGCGCACCAGGTTCTGCGCCATGGGCAAGCCCATGTTGCCGAGGCCAATAAAAACGATATTAGTGCTCATCGCCGCCGCCTTACTTCATCGAGATGGTGGTATTGATGCCGCTGCCGCCATCGTCCGGGGCGAACCAGCGCGCCGTGACGGTCTTGGTTTGCGTCCAGAAGTACAGCGCCTGCTTGCCGTTCGGCCCCAGGTCGCCCAGCTTCGAGGCGCGCGAGCCGGTAAAGCTGAAATAGGCGACGGGCACGGGAATGGCCACGTTGATGCCCACCTGCCCCACGTCGATCTCGTTCTGGAATTTGCGCCCCGCCCAGCCGGACGAGGTGAAGATCGAGGTGCCGTTGCCGTTCGGGTTGGCGTTGATGAAGGCGATGGCCTGGTCCAGGGTATCCGTTTCAACCACGCACATGGCGGGGCCGAAAATCTCCTGCGTGTAGACGCAATTGCTGGCCTCGACCTTCGAGAAAATCGTCGGCCCCATGAAGTTGCCGCCCTCGTAGCCCGCCACCTTGTGGCCACGGCCATCGAGCAGCAGCTGCGCGCCTTCGTCCACGCCAGCCTGTATCAGTTTTTCCGCGCGCTGCATGGCTGCCTTCGACACCATCGGCCCCAAATCCGCATCGCGGTCGGTGCCCGGCCCCACTTTCAGGGCTTGCGAGCGGGCGACGATTTCCGGCAGCCAGGAACGCGCCTCGCCCACCAGCACTACCACGGAATTGGCCATGCAGCGCTGGCCGGCCGCCCCAAATGCGGCGCCGATCAGGTTATTGATGGCTTGCGCCTTGTTGGCATCGGCCAGCACCACGCAATGGTTTTTTGCACCCATCATCGATTGCGCACGCTTGCCCGATTCGCTGGCGCGGCGGTACACGTGCGTGCCCACGGCCGTCGAACCGATAAACGAGATGGCTTTGATGTCGGGATGGTCGCACAGCATGTTGACGACGTCGGCGCCGCCATGCACGACGTTCAATACGCCGGCCGGCAAGCCCGCCTGGTACATCAGTTCGACCAGATACATGGTCGACGATGGGTCTTGCTCGGACGGTTTCAGGACAAAGGTATTGCCGCAGGCGATAGCGATGGGGAACATGAAGCACGGCAGCATGACGGGGAAATTGAAAGCCGTGATGCCCGCGCCCACGCCCAGCGGCTGGTAGATATTGTAGACATCGACACCGGTGGCCGCATTTTCCGCGATTTCGCCCAGCTGCAGGGTGGCGATCGAGCATGCATGCTCCACCACTTCCAGGCCGCGCATCACTTCCCCTTCCGCGTCGGGCAAGGTCTTGCCGTGTTCGCGCGTGATCAGTTCAGCCAAAGTAGCGATGTTTTCACGGATCAGGTGCTGGTACTTGAGCATGATGCGCATGCGCGCCGCCAGCGGCGTATGGCGCCAGGTCTTGAATGCTTCCTTGGCCGTGGCGACGGCCAGATTGACTTCATCTCGTGTGGAAAACGGCACCTTGGCGACGATTTCCTGCGTAGCCGGGTTGACGACGTCGCGCCACTCGGTGCTGGTCGATGCGTGGTGCTTGCCGCCGATATGCAGGGGGACGGCGGGGACTTGGGTGAGGGCTTGGGTGTGGACTTGATTCATGTGAGGCTCCGTGAGGTTGTTCGGTGATCACTTCTTAACCAGGTTGCAGGCGGCAGCATCCATCGGCTTGAAGGCCTGGTCGGCGGGGATGGTCGACAGCACTTTCAGGTAGTCCCATGGGCCTTTCGATTCAGCCGGGGTCTTCACCTGCACCAGATACATGTCGTGGATGACGCGCCCGTCAGGGCGGATCGAGGCGTTGTTCATCACAAAGTCATTGATCGGCAACTGGCGCATTTTTTCGGCGACGATTTTCGAGTCGTCGGTTTTCGCCGCCGCCACCGATTTCAGGTAGTGATAGACGCTCGAATACACGCCCGCCTGCACCATGGTCGGTTTGGCGCCCTTGTTCAGCGCCTCGAAACGCCTGGCAAACGCGCGGCTGCGGTCGTCGTAATCCCAGTAAAAGCCATCCGCGTAGACCAGGCCCTGGGCCGTTTCCAGCCCCAGCGCGTGCACGTCGGAGAGGAACACCAGCAAGGCGGCCAGGCGCTGGTCCTTGCCGCTGCCGATGCGGAACTCGCGCGCCTGCTTGATGGCCGACACCGTATCGGCGCCGCCGTTGGCCAGACCAATCACCTGCGCCTTCGAACCCTGCGCCTGCACCAAAAAGGAGGAAAAATCGGAGGCGTTCAGCGGATGGCGCACGGCGCCCAGCACCGTGCCGCCATTGCGCTTGACGACTTCGCTGGCGTCTTTTTCCAGCGAATGGCCGAAGGCGTAATCGACGGTGACGAAATACCACGATTTCTGGCCCAGTTTCGTCAGCGCCGCCGCCGTGCCGGCCGCCTGCGAATAGGTGTCGAACATCCAGTGGAAGCCGTTCGGCGAGCAATCTTCATTGGTCAGGCGTCCCGTGGCCGGGCCGCTGAACATGGCGATGCCGCCCTTTTCCTTCATCAGCTTTTGCACCGACAGGGCCACCGAGGAGTTGGTCAGATCGGCGATGGCGTCGACCTTGTCGCGGTCTATCCATTCGCGCGCCTTGGAGGCGGCGATGTCGGCCTTGTTCAAGTGGTCGGCCGAGAGGATTTCGATCTTCATGCCCTTGCATTCAGCCTTCAGGCAATCCTCGACGGCCATCTGGCTGGCGACGACGGAGCCGCGCCCGCCCATGGCAGAATACGGGCCGGACATGTCGGTCAGGATGCCGACCTTGACGACGCCATCGGAAATCTGCGCCTGCGCGCCGGTAAAAGACAGGGTGAGCGCCAGCGCGCCCAAGGCCAGAACGGTTTTTTTCATGCTTGTCTCCTGAGGTTCAGTTTTTCTTATATGCTTAGATGTATTCTGCATGTGTAAAAATATGCACTCAAGTTAAATTAATGCATAATTCCTTTGCAAAAATGCACAGATGGAGTTTGCTATGCTCGATTGGGACAATGTACGGATCTTCCTGGAGCTGACGCGCAGCGCCGGCCTGGTGGATGCGGCGAAAAAACTCGGCATCGACCATTCCACCGTGTCGCGGCGCATGCGCAAGTTCGAGGAGCAGGTGGGCACGCAGTTGTTCGACCGCAATTACGTGGGTTACCAGCTGACGCCCGAAGGCCACCGCCTGATGGAATACGCGGAAAGCATGGAAAGCACGGTGTTTGCCGCCACCGAGGAGCTGGGCGAACATAACCGCCTGCTCTCGGGCCAGGTGCGCCTGGGCGCCACCGAGGGTTTCGGCGCCGTCGTGCTGGCGCCCCACCTGGCGCATTTTTGCGGGCGTTATCCGCATATCAGCGTGGACCTGATCGCCGTGCCGCGTTTTGTCAGCCTGTCCAAGCGCGAGGCGGACGTGGCCATTTCCATCGAGCGGCCCCTGTCCGGCCCCTACGTGGTAACAAAACTGTCCGACTACCGTTTGAAACTGTATGCCACACCCGCCTACCTGGCGCGCCATGCACCGATCACCAGCCTGGCCCAACTGGCGCTGCACCCAATCATCGGCTACGTGGACGACCTGGTCTTCAGCGCAGAGCTGCGCTATATCGACAATGTGGCGCCCGATTCCCTGCGCGCGTTTCGCAGCACCAGCGTGCTGGCCCAGTACCACGCGGCGCGCGCAGGCCAGGCGCTGGCCATCCTGCCCTGCTTCGTGGCCCAGCAGTCGAACGAACTGGTGCCCGTGCTCGATGAGCACATCGACTTGCTGCGCGCCTTCTGGATGGTCTCGCCCAGCGAACGGCGCAACATCGCCAGGGTCAGTGCCCTGTGGAACTACTTGCGCGAAGTCATCGACCTCAATCATGCCTACCTGATGGGCGAGACGGCTGCGCCCAGCTGGCCCGCCTGAGCGCGCTACACTGTCGCCACATACTGATAAGGAGAATGCCATGCTGATGGATGCAAGCCAGGCTGTTTTGGTCATTGTCGACCTGCAAGGCCGCTTGATGCCGGCCATCCACGAGGCTGGCCTTGTGCTGGCGCAAAACCTGCGCCTGGCGCAGATCGCCCGCCTGCTCGACGTGCCAGTCCTGGGCACGGAGCAAAACCGCCAGGGACTGGGGCCAAATGTGGAAGAGATCGCCGCGCTGTGCCAGAAAACCTTGCACAAAACACATTTCGGCGCCTGCTTTGACGGCTTGCAGGCCATCTTGCCGCCCGGACGCAAGCAGATCGTCGTCACGGGCTGCGAAGCGCATGTGTGCATGCTGCAAACGGCCATCGGCTTGCTCGAACTCGGCTACGACGTCATCATCGCCATCGACGCCGTCGGTTCACGCCAGGCGGCCAGCCGCGATGCCGCCCTGGCGCGCCTGGGCAAGCTGGGCGCGCAACTGGTCACCGTCGAGATGCTGGCCTTCGAATGGTTGCGTGACTGCAAGCACCCGCGCTTTCGCCAGGTGCTGGCACTGATTAAATAGAACGCAGGTTTAATCCAGATCAAGTCCATCGACTGCCCATTTGCTAGCTTGGTAACAGCGCCGCCATCGCGCGCGGCGCGCCCGTCCAAGCAATTCAACCGAGCTGGAGAATGACCATGGCTTATATCTTGCGGGGCAAGTTGTGCGGCTTGATTTGCGCCGAGTATCCGGAAGCCTTATCCCGCGTCATCGTGCGCCTGTACCGCACGCGCGAGACGCAAAACGTCACGGCCCTGGCCGTGGCCAGTGCCAAGGAAACCTTCGCCATCCTCGGCGATGACGAAGTCCAAGGGAAAGCGCCCTTCCTGCTGGCCGAGGCGCGCACAGATGACGACGGCAACTACAGCTTTACCCTGGCAGGCGATTACCAGGGCGAGGCGGTCGAGGTAGACGTGCTGTGCCCGAGCGTGCCGCGCTTGAAAGGGGGACCGAAAGAGCCCGTGCCGCTGCAATTTTCCATCACCACCCTCCAGCCGCGCTGGCGCCAGGCCGAGAATGATTTCCTCGCCGTCTGGGATTATTGCTTGCCGCAACGCTTCTGGTGCCTGGTGCGCGCCCGCTTCGGCGCCTGGACCATCTGCGGCCGCCTGCGCACCTGCGATGCGCCAAACGTACCCATTGCCGGCGCCACCGTGCGCGCCTTCGATGCGGACTGGCTGCAGGACGATCCGCTGGGCGATGCGGTGACGGACGCCAGCGGGCGCTTTCGCATCGACTACCTGACGTCCGCCTTCACGCTCACGCCGTTCTCGCCCTTCATCAACGTGGAGTTCGCCAGCGGGCCGGACGTGTATTTCACGGCGCAACTGGGCAGCGTAGCCATCCTGTCGGAAACGCAGGCGAACGGGCGCCAGCCGGGGCGCGAAAACGTGGGCCACTGTTTCTGCGTGGAATTGTGCTCGAAAGACGTCCTCCCGCCCGACGTGGAGGGCGTGCCCCACTGGCAACAGGTGGAAGTGTTCGACATCCACCCATTTCCCTCGCTGGCCGGTTTTTCGGCGCAAGGCTATGCGGGCGGCGCCAGCGCCTCGTATGTGTTTGGCGGCGGCGTCACCTTGAAAGGCAATTGCCCACTGCGCAACAGCGCCAGCCCCGCCAATGCGCTCGAATACCGCTTCCTGATCGGCGAGTGGACGTGGCCAGGGGGCAGCGACGACCCGGCCAGCCTGCCTACGGTGGCGCCCGCCAGCCTGGCGCCGTTGACGCAAATCCTCGGCACCCACGTTGGCTATGTGTTTTATACGAATGGATTGGGACTGGGCGACTCGGCACCCGTCATCATCGACGCGGGCGACCTGAAACCGGGCGGCTGGATCAGGGTCGACGGCAAAGCCGTCACGGTGGACATGCGCGACGGCACCACGGCTGTCGTCAACGTGCAGCCCAACCTCTTCCTGCGCACCTTCGACTTGCTCAGCGTGAATACGCCGGCCATCACCAGCCTGCACCCGGCCAAGCTGCCGGGCGGCTTGCCGCTGCAAGACGCGGGCCGCAGCTTGAGCGCCGCCGAGAGCGAACCCATACGCCGCTACCGCCTGGGCTTCGAGGTGCGCGACGGCGTCAGCATGGCGCTGGTGGCGACAGACGGCCTCGATTCCATCGTTTTCGACAATTCGCCCGTTATCGTGGCGCTGGACCTGGAAGAATTGCGCAGCAATGCCTGCAACCCCATCGCGGGCGGCCTCGTGCATATCCTGTACACGATCGACCATCCGCACCTGCGCTTCTTCAATAGTACGATTTCCAACAACAATGGCGTCGCGCATCCGCCGCCACCGTTGCCGGCCGCCAGTTTCATCGCGCCGCCACCGCCCGGCAACTACCTGTTCCGCGGCGGCGCGGGCGGCCCGCACCTGTCGGGCAACAATGGCGGCTTCCCCGTCAACGTGGCGCTGGACCCGCCCTGCGCCTACCGGGTAGCCATCGGTTGGCAAACGCGGCATTACCTGGCGTCCTCGCATAGCATCGACAGGCTGTATTGCAAGTAAGCTAGAAGTAGCGCACCCAGGCCTGCTTCGAGGTGCGCTTGTAATTGGCAAACGCGCGGCAAGGGAAATACAGCACGGGCATCAGCAGCAAGGCCAGCAGCCAGACCTGCCAGATGTGCTCGACGCCATAGCGATTGCCATGGTTGGCGCCCAGCAGGGCCGTCAAAGTCATGCCGATGGCCAGCAGCAGGTACAGGTGCAGCAGGTAGTAAAACATGGGCGCGCCGCCAAAGGTGGCGCAGGCCCGCGTGAACCCGTTATCGACGCTTTCCAGCCAGGCCAGGCCCAGTAGCCCCAGGCCGAGGGTGAACAGCAGGAAATCGAGCGAAGGCGGATATTTGGTGAAATTGAGGACGCTCATGAGCGTGCGCACGGCCGTCTCGTCCGCCACCCACGGCAAGGTTTCGCCGTACAGGTTCCAACCGCGCAAGATGGCCAGCAATAGCAAGGCCGCGCCGCCCAGCGCCAGCAGCCAGCGCCGCCGCGCTGCGGGAGCAACGGTGCGTGCGTACAAGGGACTGGCCGCGTAGCCGAGCACGATCACGCCTATCCACGGCAGCAGCGGATAGCTGACCTTGATCTTCATGGCGCCGTCCGCCACCAGATAGCCGCGCTGCAGCAGCAGCGTCAACAGGTAATAAGCAAGGCTGCCCTCTTCCGCATGCAAGCCCGTCAACAGATGCTGGCCGGCGATGATGGCCACGCCCAGCGCCGCCAGCAGTTTTAAAGGCAGCCTGTGCAGCACGGCCAGCGCCATCATGGCTAGGCCGATGACCCAGATCACCTGCAAATACAGCACGGCCGGTGGAAAGGCCCCGCTCCAGGCAAAGTTGACGAATACCAGTTCGAGCACGATCAGCAGCAAGCCCCGCTTGAACAGGAAACCGGCCGCGCTGCGGGGGCCGGCAGCCGGATGCGCATACAGCCAGGCCGAGAGGCCCGTCAGGAAGACAAACATGGGCGCACACACGTGGGCGGCCAGGCGCGTGAAGAACAGGGCCGGATCGACGCTGCTGGCAGTCATCGGGTCGCCGACCTGATGGTGCAAAAACACCGTTTCGCGCACATGGTCGAACAGCATGATCAGCATCACCAGGCCGCGCATCACGTCGATGACGGCGATGCGGGCGCGCACGGTCGCGGGGGAAGTCAAGGTCATGGTCATCAATCAATCAATCAATTAATTAATCAATCAATCAATCAATCAATCAATCAAAAACGGTAATGGGCATTGAGGGTCAGGGTGCGCTCGGCTCCTGGCGCCACCCACAGGGGGCTGTAGGAACTGGCATAGTAGCTGCGGTTGAACAGGTTTTCCACCTTGAACGCCAGGCGCAGTCTGGCGTTAGGCGCATACGATGCCAGCAGTTTGGCCGTCGTGTAGGCTGGCAAGGTGAACGTGCTGCTGACGGCCACGTCGCCCAGGCGCTCGCCTACGTACTGCAGGGCGCCGCCCACGCTGGCCGTGCCGGCACCCAGGACAAATTGCTGCGTGGCCAGCAGGTTGGCGCTGTGGCGCGGCACGTTGGCAAAGCCGCTTCCCGTGACGATGGTATTGTCGCCGCGCGTGACGCTGGCGTCCGTGTACGCATAGGCGCCCGACACGCGCAGGCCGCGCGCCAGTTCGCCCGATACATCGAGCTCCAGGCCCCGGCTGCCCACCTCGCCGGCCGCGATGGCAAAATCCGTGTTGGCGGGATTGGTCGTCAGCACGTTGCTCTTGCCGATGGTGTAGACGGCCAAAGTACCCGTCAGTTTACCCGTTTCCAGCTTGGCGCCCAGCTCATACGAGCCGCTGCGCTCGGCCGGAAACGCCTGGTTATCGATGCTGATGCCGCTGTTCGGGCGGAAGCCCTTGGCCGCGCTGGCATACAGGGACCACGTTGTCGACGGCTGATACACGAGGCCCGCGCGCGGGCTGGTGGCCGACAACGACTGGCCGTTGCGCACGTTTAGCCGCTTATTCGCCACGTCCTGCGTGTAGCGATCGTGGCGCACGCCGAACAGCGCCTTCCACTGCGCGCCCAGGTCGACTTGATCCTGCGCATACAAGCCGCGCGCCTTTTGCCCTTCCTGCGTGTCGATGGACAGGGCCAGCGGACCGGCCACGCCGCCATACACGGGCGCGTCAATATCGATGGCATAGGCAGTGGCAGCGCTCGGATTGCGCCGCAGCTGCACCCGGCGGTCATCAAAATGATAGGCGTCGACGCCGAGCAGCACCTCGTGCGCCAGCGCGCCCGTTTTGAACTTGCCCAGCAATTCGATCCTGGCCGAGACATCGGTGGCCGAAAAATCACGGTAGCGGCGCTGGCGGCGCAAGGTATGGCCATCGGCCAGCAGATTGTTCGCTTCGCTGGAATAGCCTTGCAATTGGCTGTCGCGGTAGGAAGCGCCCGCCTGCACAGTCCAATCGTCGGACAGCGCATGGTGGACGAACAGCTGCTGCCCCAGCGACTTGACCGTCATGGGGCCGTCGCTCGGCTCGCCCAGGAAACGCGAGATGGGAACAAAACCCAGCTTGCCATTCACGGCGAGCACGCCCCGGTCGAACGGCGCGCGCTGCTGCACCGCCTCGATTTCGTAGGACACCGTCGTGTGTTCGCCGGCCAGCCAGATGAACGAGGGCGCAAACAGGCTGCGTTCGACTTTCAGCGTATCGCGAAAACTGTGGCCTGCTTCATGCGCGGCGTTCAGGCGATAGGCGATGGTCTCGCTCAAGGGTCCCGTCAGGTCAACAGCGGCGCGGCGCGTCTGGAAGCTGCCGAGGGAAAAATCGGCGCTGACTTCGGGGGCGAACTTTGGCTTCTTGGTGGTGATATTGACCGTGCCGCCCGGCTCGCCCCGTCCGTACAGGGCTGAGGCCGGGCCTTTCAACACTTCCACGGCTTGCGTGTTGGCGCCGTCGCGCATGCCGTTGTAGCCACGGCTGGAGCTGAAGCCGTTGACCATGTAGTCGGAGCCGAAATTCGGATCGCCCGTGAAGCCGCGCATGGCATAGCTGTCCCACAGGCCGCCCAACGGGCTTTGCCGGGAGATGCCGCTGGCCAGGTCCAGCGCGCCCGCCAGCGTTGTCACGCCCGCGTCGCGCAGCAAATCGCCCGTGAGCACGCGCACGCTTTGCGGCAAGTCCATCAACAGCGCGTCCGTTTTCGTCGCGCCCGTGGCCGACAGGCTGCGGTAATGCTGGCGCTCGGCATTGACGGTGACGGTGACGACATCCTGTGCCTCCTGGCTATCGGCGGCAGGCTCGGCGGCCAGCGACCAGGGGCTGGCCGCCGCCAGCAAGAGCGCCACGGGGCGGCGTGAGAACAAAGACATGGAATTCCTGACAATAGCGCAAATTAATGCAATAGTCTTGCATTATAATTGATAATCAATTCTCATTAAAGTCATTGCGAAAAATCTGTGTCAAAAAATATAGCAACACTTGCACCTTGGCCGCACGCAGCTGGCGCGGGTGGAACAGCGGCCACAGGTCCAGACCACGCGTCGGGAATGCTTGCAACACTGACTTGTTTATCCCAAACCCATCCATTAATATACAAGTATTTACTTGCATATTAATATGGAGCCAAGAATGCGTTTAACATTGGAAAAACTGCTGGCGCAGGGGCGTGACAATGCCCTGCTGCGCTTTGGACTGGGCGATGCTTGCCTGAAAGAGCATGATGCGCAGCAAGCCGCCATCCACCTGGCGCAGGCAACGCGGCAGCAAGCCAGCTATTCGGCTGCCTGGAAACTGCTGGGCAAAGCCCTGCACCAGTTGGGGCGGCTCGATGAAGCACAGTCTGCCTGGACGACGGGCGTGACGGTGGCGCAGCAGCAAGGCGACATGCAAGCGGCCAAGGAAATGGCCGTATTTTTAAAACGCCTGCAAAAATCCAGGGATAGCCAGGCAGACCCCCCCCCCGCCGCGCCTGCCACTTAGACGACCTGCGGCGATATCTACCCGGCTGGCCGCCTAGTGCGCGTGCACCGCGCCCTTGGGCTCGGCCGGCACCGGCTCACCCCGCTCTTGCGCCAGGCGCTTGGCCAGCAAGGTGCCCGCGCCGGCCGCATAGTTGCGGCAAGCTTGCGCATCGATGAAGGGATTGTGCGCGCTGCTGCGTCTGGCGGCCTTGCCCAGCACGTCCGTCGAGTTAGGATGCACGGGGATGATGATATCGCATGGCAAGGCAGCCACCTTGGCGATGCTGGCCGCGAACGAGGCCGAGATATCTGGCGTCCTGCCTTTGCCCTTGCCTTTACCCGTATACATGAAATCGCCGCTGGCATACGCGTTCAGGCTGTCGGCATACACCACGTTCAGGCAGCGCTGGCCTTCGCACGAGGTCCAGCTCCAGGTGGTGCCGCCGGGCGTGTGGCCCGGCGTCATGTGGGCCGTCAGCGCCAGGCGGCCTACCTTGATGGTGTCGCCCTCGCCCACCAGGCTGACCTTGGCCACCTTGGCAACCTGCACCACGGGATTGGCCTGGTACTGCGGATCATCCTTGCCGTTGGTGCCGCTTTGCAACACCAGCGCCCCCGATGCGCTGGCCACCACGGTGGCGCCGCTGGCGCGCTGCAGCGCGGCGATGCCGCCCGCATGATCCCAGTGGGCGTGCGAATTGAGAATGAATTTCACGTCCTCGATGCGAAAACCCAGCGCCTGGATGTTCGCGATAATCACGGGCGCCGATTGCGGCAGCGCGCCGTCGAGCAAGATATGCCCCTGCGCACTGGTCACCAGCACGGCAGACAGGCCAGCCGTGCCCACATACCAGGTATTGCCAACCACATTGAACGGCTTGACGGCTTCGTTCCATGCCTCGCAGCTGTCGCATTCGACGGGCGCATCTTGCATCGGCGCCTCGGCCTGCGCCTGTACCGTGCCCGCCGCCATGGTCGCCATGCTAACCAGCATCAACTTCGCCAATATTGTCATCTTCATCTCCAGAGTGTAAAAAGAAAGGCTGCCGCACCGCGGCGCGCCCGGGTTCCATCAATGCATGCGGCCAGTCCCGTCGGCCAGCGCAGTACGGATTGCGCCTGCGTCGAGCGAGCGCCGCTGTGCGCCGTCGGCGTCGAGTAGCACCACGGTGACGTGCTTGCCGCCGCTGCGCATGCGCATGGTCAGGCAACTGCCAGCCTCGCGGCTACTGCCGGTCTTGGACAGCAGGATGTCCCAGCCCTTGCTGCCCACCAGCGGGTTGCTGTTGTGCAAGATGCGTGTCCTGCCATTGACCGCCACGCTTGCCTGCGGGTGGCTGGTGATGCGCGCAATGTCCGGATAGCGCGCGGCCGCCGCTACAATTTTGGCAACCTCGCTCGCGGTGGAGGTATTCGCCGGCGAACGTCCCACCGGATCGGTCAGGGTGGTGCGGATCAGGCCAAGGCCATGTATCTTGGCTTGCAGCGCCCGGGCAAAGGCGGCGTTGCCGCCCGGATAGGTACGCGCCAGCGCAGCGGCGGCGCGGTTCTCGGAAGGCATCAGCGCCAATTGCAACATCAGCCCACGCGGCACTTCCACGCCATCGGCCAGCACGCCTTGGCGTTGCATCGGCGCCGCGCCATCGGCGCGCACGATGCGCAGCTTTTCGTTCGGATCGAGCCCCGCGTCGAGCACCACCATGGCTGTCATCAGCTTGGTGATCGAGGCGATCGGCACCACAGCGTCGGCGTCTTTCGCCATCAGCACTTGGCCGCTGCTGTCATCAAACACCAGCATGTGCCTGGCGTTCACGGGCAAAGGCAGTATGCTCGCGGCGGCTGCGGCCATGTGCGTGGCGCCGGGCGCAGATTGCCCATGCGTCTGCATCAGCAAGGTGACGCAGGCCAGCAGCATGGCAGGCAAGGCCAGCTTCCAGCTGGCAGGGGCCGAGCCAAGCGCGGATGCGGGTGCCATCAGGCGTTGTATGCGCGTGAGCAAGGTCCCGCCGCGGGCCGACATCAGCAGGCCGGAATGGCGCAACGCGGATGCGTGCAGGGACAAGGCGTGCAGCGCCGTGGCCAGCTGCTGCGGATCATCGAGCGCCTGCGCGGCCAGCTCGTCGGCCACCAGTTCGCGCTCGACCCGCATGCGCGCCGACAGCCACCAGACGACGGGATGGAAAAACAGCAGCGCCTCGACCAGGCTTTGCAGCAGATTCGCCAGATAGTCCCAACGCCGCACGTGCGCCAGCTCATGCGCCAGCAAGGCTTCGAGCAGCGGCACGGGCATGCCGCTCAGCAAAGAGGCAGGCAGCAAGACGATCGGACGCCAGCTGCCCAGTGTCACGGGGCTGGACAGGCCGGCATGCAGCTTGAGCGGCAGCGGACGACTCCGGCCTTGGCCTTGGCCCAGGCCCATGCGCAGCGCCAGCGCGTCGAGGCGCGCTTGCCAGATGGCTGGCGCGGCAACGGCCTGGCGGCGCAACCTGGCGACCCATGCCAGGCCCATGCACAGGCGCAAGGCCATCAGGCCCACGCCAGCGCTCCAGGCCAGCACCAGGGCCGGCATCCAAGCTTGCAGCTCAACAGCGAATGGCGGCGCGGCGTGCGATGCGCCCGATAGCCCCAGCAGATACAGCATATGCACGCAAGGGATACACAGGCACAGCAGCAGTGCCAGCGCGCATAGCGCATAGCGCCAGCGCGCGCTGGCGTGGCGCAGCAGCCATAGCAGCACGGCGGAGGCGGCGCCGACGATCAGTGCCTGCCAGACAAAATACAGCAAGGCCCAGCCCAGCGCGGGGACGAATCTGCCCAGGTCCAGCCCGATTGCCATGGCAAGCAGGTTCATGGCGCGCTGCCGTCCTTGCCACCACCGTTGCTGCCATCCTTGCTGCGCAGGATTTTTTCAATTTCCACGCGTTCAGCGTCGCTCACATGCTCGCGCAGCGCCGTCAGCACCAGTGCCTTGCCGGAACCGGAAAACACCTTGCCGATCAAATCCTTGAGCAAACTGGTCTGCAACTTTTCCTGCGCTTCGACGGCCGCATACCGTTGCGGCCGCTGGCTTTCATCGCGGCTCAGCAGGCCCTTGCCATGCATGAGTTGCAATTGCCGCAGCACCGTGGCGTAACTGGCGTCAGGACGCTCTGCAGCCAAGGTTTCATACACGGCCCTGGCGTCGGACGAACCGCGCTGCCACAGGATGCGCAACAGATCAAGTTCGGCGGCGGTGGGATGGGGCGTGGGTGTATTTTTTAACATGGAAGCTAGAATAACAGTTTTAGAACTTTATATCTAGAACTTTTTTTCTAGCCAGCCGGGCGACTTTGGCTCAGTCCGTGTGCAGCTTGTGGTGCATGCGCCGCAAGCCCAGCCAGACGGCTGCGGCCACGAACGGCACCAGGGCGCCGACGAGGATTTCCGGGTTCACGGGCAAGCCCATTACCTTGGCCGCCTTGCCCGTGTAGCTGAACAGGCCGATCACGTAGTAGGAAATGGCCGCCACCGACAGCCCCTCCACCGCTTGCTGCAGGCGCAGCTGCTGCGCGGCGCGGGCGTTCATCGACTGCAGGATTTGCCGGTTCTGCAATTCCTGCACGATGCCCACGCGCGTGCGCAGCAAGTCATTCGTGTTGGCGATGCGCTGCGCCATGGCTTCCTGGCGGCTGGCCATCGCTTCGCAGGTGTTCATGGCCGGCGTCAAGCGGCGGTCCATGAATTCTTCGACCGTGGGGATGCCTTCGATGCGCACTTCGCGCAATTCCTCGATGCGCGCCTTGACCAGGCCCATGTAGGCTTTCGAGGCGGAAAAGCGGTAGCTATTGTCGAGGGACAATTTTTCGATGCGGGCCGCCAGGCGCGTGATGCGGTCGAGCAATGCTTGCTCGGACACGCCCTCGTCAGCCTTGCTGGCGCCCGGCGCGTCGTCCGTATCGACCATGGCGCCGGCCAGGGTCGCCAGTTCATTCTCGATGGCATTCAAGGATGGCGCCGCCTGCATGGCGTATGGCAAGCCCAGCAAGGCCATCATGCGGTACGTCTCGATTTCCAGCACGCGCTGCACCAAACGTCCCGACTGCTGCGAACGCATGCCAGCGTCGCGGATGACGAAGCGGCTGAAGCCGTCGGACTGGATGGTGAAGTCGGTCCACAATTCGCCGCCCTGCAGCACTTTGCTGCCGGCCAGGGTATTGCCTTCGAAGACGCGCGGCAAGCCCTGCATGAAGATCTCGGCTGGGGCCAATGCTTGTTCGAGCACCACGTGCGCGGCCACCATCAACTTGCCCTTCAAGCCCACCAGCCACTGCTGCGGCAATTGTTCCAGGGGCATGCGTTCGAACGCCTGCTCCAGGGGCAAGGCGGCGCCCGGGTGTTCGGCAAACGTGTAGGTGGCAAATTCCGTGTGGCATTCCCACTTCAGGCGAAAGCGGCCGAAGTCGTAGTAAAAATACTTGGCTTCGGCGCTTGGGGGCGTGACGCCAAAATGCGTGCACAGCGCCGCCAGCGTGGCGTGCTGGGCCGACATATTCGACACGCCGGGCGCCGCGCTGTCATCCCGGTACACGGCCAGATGGGTAATGAGCTCGGGCGCGTCGAGCTGCAAGAAGGGCCGCGAATGGATTTCCGCGGCCAGCGGCACGCGCAAGGCGTGGTTCAGACTGGAGTTAATCAAGTGCATGGCTAGCCAAAGGTAAAGTTGCAAAACTGCTTAGACCTGGCGCGAGCTGATGTGCCCGCAGCACGGGTCTGATTGTCACAGTGTAACAAAGCAGGAAGCATGCCCACCTTTTAGCCCATTTTTGCCCCCTGAGCCAAAGGGGCTGGCGCACGCTGGCGCGTGCCGAGCCACCAGAACAGCCCCGCCAGCACGACGGCTGAGGCCTGGCCCAGCGCCAGCTTGAAAGCGCTATCAAACAGCAATGGGGCGATAAAACCGGAGACCAGCGCAAACAGCAGCATCTGCACGAAGTTTTGCAGCGAGGCGGCCAGCCCCCGCATCTGCGGGAAGATATCCAGCGTGGCCATGGTCATGCCCGGCAAGGCCAACGACATGCCAAATGTGTACAGCATCACTGGCACGATTGCCCACGGAATGCTGGCGGAAAACCAGTGGTTGTACGCGATATTGAGCGCGCTCGTGGTCGCCATGGCCAACATGCCCCAGCGCACCATTGTCGTGCTCGGCACCGTGTGCGCCAGCCTGCTGTTCAAGGCAGAACCGGCCACGATGCCGGCCACCTGAGGAATGAATAGCCAGCCGAACGCCGTCTCAGGCAGGCGCAACAATTCCAGGATGAAATTCGCTGCGGAAGCGATGTACAGGGCAAAGCCGCCAAAGGCGAAGGCCACGGCCAGCGAGAGCAGCAGGAATGTGCGGTGGCGCAGCGCTTGCCAGTAATTGACGGCGATGGTGCCGGGATGAAACGGCTGGCGTTGTGCGGCAGGCAAGGTTTCCGGCAGCCCTTTCAAGCAAGCCAGCAAGAGCAGCACGGTGATGGCAAACGTGAACACGAACGTCGATTGCCAGCCATAGGCCACGTGCAGCCAGCCGCCGATGATGGGCGCGATGGCGGGCGCGATGCCGAACAGCATCATGATGTTAGCCAGCATCTTTTGCGCCGCTGCCCCTTGCAGGCTGTCGCGCACGATGGCTTGCCCGATCACCCTGCCCGCCCCGGCCGACGCGCCCTGCATGCCACGGAAGAACAATAGCCAGCCGAAGCTGGGCGCGAACACGGCGCCGATGGAGCCCACGGCAAAAATCACCAACGAGGCAAGGATGACGGGACGGCGGCCAAACGAGTCGGACAAGGTACCGTAGAACAGGGTCATGAAGGCGTAGGCGGCCAGGTAGACGCTCAGGGTCTGCTGCACCAGCACGCTGCTGACATCGAAATGCGTGCTGATGGCGGGAAACGACGGCAGGAAGGTGTCGGTGGCGAACGGGCCCAGCATGGCCAGGCCGGCCAGCACCAGGGTCAGATTGCGGGCCTTCATGCGCTCACCTGCGTAGGCGCATATTGACGGTGCATGCCATCGAGGGCAGCGAGCGTGAATTGGGCGATATGCCTGGCGATGCTGGCGATGCCCGCCTCGTCATAGGTAATTTCCGGCGCCACCAGTTCATGCACGACACGCGAGCGGGTATGGAACACGGCCTGGCCGATCAGGCTGAGGACGCATTTCTGCACCACGTCCGCCGGCATCGACTGCCCCACCACGCCACGGATCAAGGCAGTAAACAAGGCGTGCTGGGGCCGCACGTCACGCACGGCCAAGGTGCGGATGGCGGCCGTCGGTTCGAGTAGTTCACGCGCCACCAGGCGGCTGAACAGCGACGCCGGCCCCGAACGCAGCATGTCTGATACGAGCGCCTCGATGGCCAGGCGCAATTGTTCCACGGGCGGCAGCTGCGCTTGCGCACTGGCGGCAGCCACATCGGCGGCAGAACCCGGCGCCAGTTCGCGCGCATAGTCGAAGGCGGCCAGGTACAGCTCTTCCTTGCTAAGAAAGTAATAATTAACCATCGCCACGTTGACCTTGGCCGCCTCGCAAATTGTGCGCACGGATGTGGCTTTGTAGCCACCAGCGGCAAACAGCTCGGCCGCCACTTGCAAGATGCGCGCGCGGGCCGGTTCGGCTTCTTTTTCCAGATTCATCATTACTCACATATTCAAACAGATGTTTAACATCCTATCAAACGACTGTTTAATTTTCAAGCAGCGCAAAAAAAGCCACGGAGCGGGCTTTTCAAAGGACTATCAACGCCAAAAAAACCGTAGCGAGCGCAGTGAAATGTGGAGGAGATGCGGCGCAGATGCGGAGCTGTGCGAATGCACGGAGCCGCCGAGGCAATGCGCATCGGCAGCACCCTCCCCTTCCGACCATTTGCCTAGCATGTGCATCGAACTTGGCCAGAAAGATTCATCCCAAAAAAAAGTCCCGCTATGTGCGGTAGCCCACATACAAAAAATAGTACCAGGAAATATTATTTGCAACTAATGTTGCGAATCTTTCAATTTCCATGACTGGTATTATGTATAAAATAACAAAAACATTGCTCATTCGTACGATGAAAATTGGCCTGGGAGTTGTACTGGCCGGTTTGCTGCTCTGGGCCGCCACCGTGGGATGGAGCAAGGCGGTGCAATCCATCGTCGTCCCGCTCTGGAGCATTGCGATTTTCCTGCTGGCGTTCCTGGTGCTGTTGTGTATGCCATTGCGGCGGGCGTTGCCCGAGCGTCTTGTGATGGATCAGCAATTACTGCAACCACAATCGTTGCTCAAGGCGGGCGCACTACAAGATGCGATTTTCAACAGCGCCAATTTCTCCAGTATCGCCACCGACGCCCTGGGCGTTATTCAGATCTTCAATGTCGGTGCCGAACGCATGCTCGGCTACAAGGCTGCCGACATGGTGGATCAGATTACACCGGCCGGCATTTCGGATGCCGACGAAGTGATCGCTCGGGCCGAAGCGCTGAGCGTCGAATTCGGGTCAAATATCACGCCAGGATTTGAAGCCTTGGTGTTCAAGGCCTCGCGCGGCATTGAAGACATCTATGAGCTCACTTACATCCGCAAGGACGGCAGCCGATTCCCGGCGGTCGTGTCAGTGACAGCATTGCGCGACGACCAGGACGCTATCATCGGCTATCTGCTGATCGGCACCGATAACACGGCGCGCAAGCTGGCTGAAGACGCTTTGCTCAAGGCTGGTGCCTTGCAGAATGCGATTTTCAACAGTGCCAATTTCTCCAGCATTGCCACGGACGCGAATGGCGTGATTCAGATTTTCAATGTTGGTGCAGAACGCATGCTGGGCTACACCGCAGCCGAAGTGATGAACAAGATCACGCCAGCTGATATTTCCGACCCGCAAGAAGTGATCGCGCGCGCGCAAGCGCTCAGCGTCGAACTCGGAACGTCCATCACGCCAGGCTTTGAGGCGTTGGTATTCAAGGCCTCGCGCGGCATCGAAGACATCTATGAGCTGACCTACTTCCGCAAGGATGGCACCCGTTTCCCGGCGGTCGTGTCGGTCACGGCTTTGCGCGACGCCAAGAACATCATCATCGGCTATTTGTTGATCGGCACCGACAATACGGCGCGCAAGCGGGCCGAAGAGGCGCTGTTAAAGGCCGGCGCCTTGCAGAGCGCCATTTTCAATAGCGCCAACTTCTCCAGTATCGCCACTGATGCCAATGGCGTCATTCAAATTTTCAACGTCGGCGCCGAACGCATGCTGGGCTACTTGGCCACCGACGTGATGAACAAGATCACGCCAGCCGACATATCCGATCCACAGGAAGTGATCGCGCGCGCGCAAGCGCTCAGTATCGAACTTGGAACGTCCATCACGCCAGGCTTTGAGGCGCTGGTATTCAAGGCTTCGCGCGGCATTGAAGACATCTATGAACTGACTTACATTCGCCAGGATGGCAGCCGCTTCCCGGCGGTCGTCTCGGTCACCGCATTGCGCGACGATCAGGATGCAATCATAGGCTATCTGTTGATCGGCACCGACAACACCGCGCGCAAGCTGGCGGAAGATGCCCTGTTAAAAGCTGGCGCCTTGCAGAACGCGATTTTCAACAGCGAGAACTTCTCCAGCATTGCCACCGACGCGAAGGGCGTCATCCAGATCTTCAACGTCGGCGCCGAACGCATGCTGGGCTACACCGCCGCCGAAGTGATGAACAAGATCACGCCGGCCGACATTTCCGATCCGCAGGAAGTGATCACGCGCGCCAAGGCACTCAGTGTCGAACTTGGAACGGCCATCCTGCCGGGATTTGAGGCGCTGGTGTTCAAGGCCTCGCGCGGCATCGAGGACATCTATGAACTGACCTACTTCCGAAAAGATGGCAGCCGTTTTCCCGCAGTCGTTTCAGTCACGGCACTGCGCGACGCCCAAAATACCATCATTGGATATCTGTTGATCGGTACCGACAACACCGCGCGCAAACGGGGCGAAGCCGAGCAATTGAAGACCGATCAACGTCTGCGCGATCAACAGTTCTACACGCGCTCCCTGATTGAATCGAACATCGATGCCTTGATGACGACGGACCCGCGCGGCATCATCAGCGATGTCAACAAGCAGATGGAAGCGCTGACCGGCTGCACCCGCGACGAACTGATTGGGGCGCCGTTCAAGAACTACTTTACCGATCCGGCGCGGGCCGAAGAGACCATCACTCGCGTGCTGCAAGAGGGAAAAGTGACCAACTACGAGTTGACGGCCCACGCAAGGGATGGCAAGGAAACGGTGGTCTCCTACAATGCGACCACTTTCTATGACCGTGACCGCAACTTGCAAGGCGTGTTTGCGGCGGCCCGTGACGTCACCGACCGCAAGCAATTCGAGAAAATGCTGCAGGAAAATAACCTCGAGCTGGTCAGCGCAAAGGCGACGGCCGAAAAAGCCAATCTGGCGAAGTCCGATTTCTTGTCCAGCATGAGCCATGAATTGCGTACCCCGCTCAATGCGATGCTCGGATTCGCCCAATTGATGGACGCCTCGGATCCCGCGCCCGAACCGAAGCAGAAGAAGGCGATCGGCCATATTTTGCACGCTGGCTGGTACCTGCTGCGCCTGATCAATGAAATTTTAGATCTGGCGACCATCGAATCGGGGAAAATGGCGATGTCACAGGAGTCGATGTCGCTAACCAGTGTGCTGAAAGACTGCCACGCAATGATCTTGCCTCAGGCGCAAAAACGCGACATCCAGATGGTGTTTCCTCGTTTCGACGAACCGTTCTCTATTTGTGGCGACAAGACCAGGGTCAAGCAAGTGATCATCAACTTGCTGTCGAATGCGATCAAGTACAACCAGGTCGGGGGCGTCGTCATTGTCCAATGCCTGATGATGCCCGACGTAGGCCGGGTGCGGATGAGCGTCAAGGATACCGGCGCCGGATTGACGCAGGAACAAATGACCCAGCTCTTCCAGCCGTTCAATCGCCTGGGCCAGGAGGCCAGCACCGAAGAAGGCACCGGCATCGGCCTGGTCGTGACCAAGCAGCTGGTGCAACTGATGGGTGGCACTATCGGCGTCGAAAGCAGCGTCGGCACCGGCAGCACATTCTGGATCGAGCTTCCGGCGTCGACAATACATGAGCCAGCATCGGACCAGCCTGGCGAACCTCTTGAGGAGGTCCACGACACGGCGGCGCATGCATTGCCGTCCCAGCGGACACTGCTGTATATCGAGGATAACGCGGCAAATCTGGAGCTGATCAAGGAATTGATTGAGCGCCGCACCGATCTGAAGTTGTTGACGGCAATTGAAGGACAGTTGGGTATCCAGTTGGCGCGCACCTATCAGCCGGACGTGATTTTGATGGATATAAATTTGCCCGGCATCAGTGGATATGACGCCTTGAAAATCTTGAACAAGGATCCTTTGACGGCCCACATTCCGGTCATGGCGCTGTCGGCCAACGCCGTTCCGCGTGACATCAAGAAGGGCATCGAGGCCGGGTTTTGCCGCTATCTGACCAAGCCGATCAACGTCGTCGAGTTCATGGATGCGCTCGATGTCGCGCTGAACTTTGCCAAAACGTCTCAGCTCGAGTCTGATTTTTGCGCCCTGCCTCCCTCAGCACTGCCGGGGGAGCAGCGTATCGAGCGGAGCTAGCCACTTGGCTTTCCACATAGCGCCAAGTGTCCGTCAAGCATTGGACAATGCCAGTCAAGCACCAGACAGCGCGACTTCGCACCGATCATCCCAAGCCGAGCTTCCGACATCGCGATGCGCAGCAGGTTTGATCGGTGTTGAGCGATCAGTGCTTCATCGCTGGCATGGACGTCGCACCCAGTGGACGGGCCACGGCCTGAACTTCGATGGTTTCACGGCGCTTGTCTTCCCCTTCCAGCACCAGGGTCAGGGGAATCTTGTCGCCAGCCTTCACCTGGCCTTTAAGTTCCAGTAGCATCACATGATAGCCGCCCGGCTTCAGTTCGACGGCCTTGCCGGCTGGCAAGGCGATTTCCTTGACCTGGCGCATGCGCATCATGTTATCGGCCATGCTCATTTCATGCATTTCCGCCACGCCGGCCACGGACGAACGCACTTCCAGCAAGCGCATGGCTTTCGGCGCCGTGATCTGCATGAAGGCGCCCGTGGCCTTTTGCTGCGGCACGGTGGCGCGCACCCACGGGTCGCTGACTTGCACGCCGCTCTGGGCAGCGGCGGAGAATGACAGCACGGCCAGGGCCGTGGCCAGCAGGGTTTTCAGATGGGTCATGATCATTCCTTCAATGGGTTTTATAAGGTGTATTTCGATTTCATCAAGGTCTGGATGTCTTGCACGCATTCATCCCCCGTCAATTGGTGTTTCAAGCCCAGGCGCATGCGTCCCTGCGGATCGAGCACATAGCTAATCGCCGTGTGATCCATCGTATACGAGCTGCCGCTGGGCACGCGGCGGTAAAAGACCTTGTAGTTGAAGGCCGTCTGCGCCGTGTTTTTCGGGTCGGTGCGCAAGCCCAGGAAGCTGGGATCGAAGGCGCGCATGTATTCCCCCAGCAACTCGGGCGTGTCGCGCTCGGGGTCGATGCTGATGAAGATCACTTGCAGCTTGTCGCCATCGCTGCCCAGCTTCTGGCGGATTTCCAGCGCACGCGACAGCGCCGTCGGGCACACGTCCGGGCATTGCGTAAAGCCAAAGAAAACCATCACATACTTGCCCTTGAAGTCGGCCAGGGTGTAGACCTTGCCGTCGGGGCCGCTCAGCTTGAAATCGGGCTTGTAGTCGCCGCCCGTCAGGTCGAGGCCGTTGTAATGGGGTTTCGGTGCCTGCTCGCAAGCGGCAAGCGACAGCAATCCCGCCGTACCGGCGAGAAGAAAAAAACGACGTTTCATGGCATTTCTGGCCCAAAGGGCGTAATTGCTACAAATTAGGGCGTCAGTACACGGCCGCAAGGCGGCAGGCGAAAAGTGTGACGAACGCGTGCGCGCAGGTTCAGGCTCAGGCCAGGGACGGCGGGCCGCGCGGGCTGGCGCCCAGCCACGCAAACTGCGTTTGCGGTGCCTGGTAGAACAGGGACGGATAGCGGTCGTGGCCGGCAATGACGGCCAGCGGCGATGACAACGGCGGCGGCAAGCCTGCGCTGCCCGCGTGGCTCATGCAAAACGGGCAATGCTCGATGTGGTGCAGCACGGAATCGGTAGTCGACTGCGCGGCCTTGAAAGCGGGTACCAGGTACGCTTGCGTATACACGGCGCCGCTGGCCGAGCAAATCTCGACGGCGGCGCCATTCGCATTCGCGTGCAGCGAGGCAAACGCGTACGACAGGGACGGCGACAGCGTGTTGAGCAGTATCGCCAGGCAGGCGAACCACATGTGCCAATGTTTGCGCTTCAATAAAGGTCCCATGCCAAGGATTATAGCGGAGTATGGCTATGCGGGTGTTGAGGCTTGCCCGCGCAGGAACAGGCTGGGCCGTACGCCGGCCACCTCCACGCAGGCGTCGCAAAACGCGGGGATCGACGCAAAACCGGAGCCAGCCGCCACTTGCGCCAGGTCGCGCGCGGCATCGCCGTCGCGATGCCCCTGCGCGGCCGTGTGCAGCGCATGCGCCAGGCGCTGTTCGCGCACCAGGCTCAGCAGCGCTTCACCCTCGGCAAACAGGCGCGCCCGCGCCTTGTGCGGCGTCACTTGCCACAGGGCAGCGAGGCGCGCCGCCGTCCACTTGCCTTGCGGCGTATCAAAGATATGCTGCGCCAGCGCCTGGCTCCAGCGCTTGCCGCCACCATGGCCCGTTTGCGCTTCATCGTGCTCCAGCGCCAGGGTAAACACGGCCGGCTTGCCCCGCCCCGGCATCACGTCGCAGGCGAAACGCAGGAAGGCGGGCACGACAAAGCTGTCGCCGCTGGCCAATTTCTTGGTCGTAATTTCGTTATGCAAGGTCACAGTACCCTGGCGCACGGTGACGCGCAGCCTGAGCGGAAAGCGCAAGCCCAGCATGTACAAGGGATGATCGGAAATGAATGCCATGCGTCAAGTAGATTCGGTGGGCGAGCCGCCAGCATGCCACACATCGCGCAGCGACTCTGTCATCACAGCGACGCCACGCCATAACGGAGCAAGCCGTCCAGGTCGACCACGCGGATGGACTGGTAGGCGATGCTGATGAGTTTTAATTCGGCGAGCCGGCCCAGCGCCAGGTTGACGCGCTGGCGCGAAATGCCGGTCAGCAAGCCGATTTCTTCCTGCGACAGCTCAAGCACGCTGGAGGTGCGCGGATATAGCATGGGGTGGAACAGCTGCGCAATGGCCTGCGCCACTTGCGCGTCGACTGCCAGCAGGCGCTGGTTCTGGATGGTGGCGATGAATTGCCCCATGCGCTCGTTCAACTGGCGGATCACGAAAGCATTAAAGGAAAGGCTTTCGGCCAGCAAGCGGTGAAACAGCTCGGCCGGCACGAGGATGATGCTGGAGGCGCGCACGGCCACCACGTCGTAGCGGCGCAATTCGCGCTTGAGCACGCTGCCCTCGCCGCACCAGCCGCCCGCCGGCACGCCGGAAAACGTGGCGCCGCGCCCGTCCGCGTTGTATACGGCCAGCTTGATCAAGCCCGTGTGCACGCCGATCCAGTGCTGCGACGGCTCGCCGCGCCGCGTGATGAACCCGCCGGCGGCAAAGTGCTTGAGCGTGCTGCCCGCACGCAGCAGCGCCTGGTGCCTGGCATCGAGGGCCATGAACCAGTCGTGGCTGTCGAGTTCCTGCATGCCGCTGAAATTATTGTTATCCATTCCATCCTTGCGTGGTCACTGCAGATACAGCTGTCTCCAAGATGACAGTGATTTCCCGGCACCGGTGCTATGCTTGCCGGCATCAATCCCGAAACAGGGAGCACCAGGCTTAGCACGACGATCATTCATCAGGAGACAAGCATGACACCCGATTTCAACACCGGCCTCGGCAAAAACAGCGCCAACTACACTGCCCTGACCCCGCTCGACTATATCGCCAGGGCAGCCGCAGTATATGGCAAGCGCCTAGCAATTGCACATGGTACCGTGCGCCAGAGCTGGCAGGAAACCTATGCGCGCACGCGCCGCCTGGCATCCGGCTTGATCAAGCTGGGCGTGGGCACGGGCGACACGGTGGCCGTGATGCTGCCCAATACGCCCGCCATGGTGGAAGCGAGCTTTGGCGTGCCCATGGCGGGCGCCGTCCTGAATGCCTTGAATATCCGCCTCGACCTGGCATCCCTGACCTTCATGCTGCGCCATGGCCAGGCGAAAGTCTTGCTGGCCGACACGGAATTTGCCGAGCTGGCGCGCCAGATGGCGGCGCAGATTCCCGGCTTGCGCGTGATCCAGGTCAATGATGTGCTGGGTCCGGAAGTGGAACCCTTCGCCGAGCTCGACTATGAAAGCTTGCTGGCCAGCGGCGACCCGGACTACGACTGGCAGCCCCCGGCGGACGAATGGGACGCCATCGCCCTCAACTACACTTCGGGCACCACGGGCGATCCGAAAGGGGTCGTCTACCACCACCGCGGCGCGGCCCTGAATGCCCTGTCGAACATATTAGAATGGGACATGCCCAAGCACGCCGTCTACCTGTGGACCTTGCCCATGTTCCACTGCAATGGCTGGTGCTTCCCGTGGACCATCGCCGCGCGCGCGGGCGTCAACGTGTGCCTGCGCAAGTTCGAGCCGAAGCTGGTATTCGACCTGATGCGCGAATTGCGCATCACCCACTATTGCGCCGCGCCCATCGTCCACGCGGCGCTGGCCAATGCGCCCGCCAGTTGGCGCGAGGGAATCGACTGGAGCGTGCGCGGCATGGTGGCTGGCGCGCCGCCGCCGGCAGCCATGGTGGCGAAGATCGAAGCCATGGGCTTTGACTTGATCCACTCGTATGGCTTGACGGAAGTGTATGGCCCGGCCGCCATCTGCGCCGAGCAGGAGGAATGGGCGGCGCTGCCGCAGGAAGAGCGGGCGGTATTAAAATCGCGCCAGGGCGTGCGCTACCACCTGCAAAGCGCTATCGCCGTGCTGGACCCGGAAACCATGCAGCCCGTGGCGGCCGACGGCGAACAGATCGGCGAGATTATGTTCCGGGGCAACATCTGCATGAAAGGCTACCTGAAAAATGAAAAGGCCACGCAGGAAGCGTTCGCCGGCGGCTGGTTCCACACGGGCGACCTGGGTGTGCAATATCCGGACGGCTATATCAAGCTGAAGGACCGCAGCAAGGACATCATCATTTCCGGCGGGGAAAATATTTCCAGCGTGGAAGTCGAAGACGCCCTGTACCACCACCCGCAAGTGCTGGCCGCCGCCGTCATCGCCCAGCCGGACGAGAAATGGGGCGAGACGCCGTGCGCGTTTGTCGAGCTGCGCGAAGGGGCGAGCGTGACGGAAGCGGAACTGATCGCTTTTTGCAAGAACAACCTGGCCGGCTTCAAGGTGCCGAAAGCCATCTACTTCGGCCCCCTGCCCCGCACCTCGACGGGCAAGATCCAGAAGTTCGAACTGCGCAAGCGCATGCAGTCGGACAAGGCCATCGATAACTGAGATCGATGGCGGGGTCAGTCGCGCTTGCCAGCAAGCTAGGCTGGCTGCGCCACCGCCAGGCGCGCAAAGCTGGCAATGCTGGCCACTGCGGCAAACCCGGCTGCCAGGCACAGCGCATACGTGGTGCCACTGGCGGCCGAGACCGTGAAGCAATACGCCACCAGCGCCGCGCCGCTGGCCTGGCCGATCAGGCGCGAGGTGGCGACCACGCCGCTGGCGCCGCCAGCCCGCTCGGGCGGCGCGCTGCCCATGATGGCTTTCAGGTTGGGCGCCTGGAAAAAACCGAAACCAACGCCGCACAGGGCCATGCGCCAGCCGATGTCGAACGCGCTGGGCTGCGCCGGTATGCATATCAAGGTCAGCAAACCGGCAGCGAGCGCCGCCAGGCCGATGCCGCCCAGCACACCAGGCGAATAACGGTCGCTGAGACGGCCGGCGACGGGCGCCATCACGGCCACCAGCACGGCCCATGGCGTCATCAGGAAACCCGTCTCGACGGGCGAACGTCCCAGCGTGACTTCAAAATAAAACGGCAGCGCGACGAACGCCAGCCCTTGCGCGGCAAACGTGCAGATGGCCGTCAGCGAGGACAGCAGGAACAGCGGACGGCGAAACAGGTCGATGGGCAGCATCGGCGCCTGGTGCCCCGCCTGGCGGCGCAGCAGCAAGACAAAGAAAATCACTACCGCCACCAGTTCCACCAGCAAGGTCGGCAGGGCCGCATGATGGGCGGCGTCGCCGAACAGCAGAATCAGCACGCCAAAGGCGCCCACGTTGTACAGCGCCGTGCGCGCGTCGAGTGTATGCCCGGAAAGTTTAGTGGCGGGCAGCATGCGGCTGGCCATGAAGAAGCCGATCACGCCCAGCGGCACATTGATGGCGAACAACCACGGCCACGAGGCCGTCGCCAGTATCAGCGAAGCGGCCGTGGGGCCAATGGCGAACGCCACGGCCACCACCAGCGCATTATTGCCGAAGGCGCGGCCCAGCAAATGCTTGGGGTACACGGCGCGCAACATCGCCGTATTGACGCACATCATGGCGCTGGCGCCGACGCCTTGAAGGAGCCTTGCCACCACCAGCGACGGCAGCGACCACGCCAGCGCGCAAGCCAGCGAAGCCAGGGTAAACAGCAACATTCCGGCGATAAATACGCGGCGGTAGCCGACGATTTCGCCCAGCGCCGAGAAAGGCAGCAGGGTCGCCACCATGGCCAGTTGATACACATTCACGATCCAGACGGATGCGGCCGGCGTCGTGTGCAGCTCGCTGGCGATGGCTGGCAAGGCCGTGTTGGCGATCGCCGTGTCCAGCGAAGCCATGCCCACGCCGATGGCCAGCGACAGCATGGCCCACAACCGCGCATTGGGCGGCAAACCATCCTCGCCCACCAGGACTGGCTTGGCTCTATTTTGCTGCTGGTTCATGCTGGCAGGCCTATTTCTGGCAATCGATCACTTTAAAATCTTTCGAATAGCAGATGCGCAATTCGCCCGACTGTTTTTCATAGCCCAGCCAGCGGCCTTTCAGCTGCGGGTTGTGCTGCTTCATCCACTGGAACAGCGCGTTTTTCGGCATAGTGGTGTCCGGTAACTTCAGGGCGTGGAACAGTTCGCGTTCCTTCTCGAAATATTGCTTTGCAGTATCAAAATCGCATGCGCCATGCTTTTCCCATTCGCCTTGCAGCAAGGCTTCGCCGGGCTGCATGCACATGTAGGGCAGGATTTCCGACGGTGCCAGTTTCGGCAAATTGCCCTTGCAGTAGCGCGGATGCAATTCTGTCTTGCGCGGCGGGGTCACGGAAATATCCTCGCAGCTGGCCGGATTATCCGACTGCGCCCACAAGCCATGCACGATCCAGCCGAAGTGGCTACTCTCGGCGCACTGGAAGGCGGCCTTCTTCGACACTGCGCCACGGCGGCGCTGGCTGTCGCAAAAACCGGGCGACCACGACAGCGCCAGCATGAAGGAATCCGTGGGCACGTTGGTGCTTTGCTTGTAGCAAGTGTTTTTCTCGTCCGACGGCTTGACGTCGTAATCGTAGTAGCTGATATTGCGCGGAATCGCGCACTGGGCGTCGGCTGCCTGGACAACGCCGGCAGACAAACTCAGGAACAAGGCGGCCAGCGCGGGTACGACACGATACATGGGGGTCTCCTTTACAACACGTAAAAACGCCGGCAACACAATGCCGGCGCGATAGCAGTCAATCAATTAACAAGCCAGCTTAGCAAACGGTGTGCATCCAGCCGTGCGTGTCTGGTGCCGTGCCGTGTTGCAAGCCCAGCAGGGCTTCGCGCAGGGCCAGGGTGACGGCGCCATTTTCGTTGTTGTTGATGGTCATGTCAAAACCATTGGCCTTGACCACGCCCACCGGCGTGATGACGGCGGCCGTGCCGCAGGCGAACACTTCGGTCATGCGGCCCGAGGCGATGTCGTCGCGCCATTGCTGGACGGACAATTTACGCTCTTGCGTAGCATAGCCCAGGTCCTTTGCCATTTCCAGCAGGCTGCGGCGGGTAATGCCTGGCAGCAAGGTGCCCGTCAATTCCGGCGTCACCACGGTGATCTTCTCGCCATCCTTGTAGACGAAAAACAGGTTCATGCCGCCCATTTCCTCGATGAATTCGCGGTGCACGGCGTCGAGCCAGACGACCTGGTCGCAGCCCTTTTCCTGCGCTTGCGACTGGGCCATCAGGCTAGCCGCGTAGTTGCCCGCGCACTTGGCTTCACCGGTGCCGCCCGGCGCGGCGCGCACGAAGTCTTCACTGATCCACACGGTGACCGGTTTCACGCCTTGCGGGAAGTAGGCGCCCGCAGGCGAGGCGAACAGCACGAACAGGTATTCTTCCGAAGGACGCACGCCCAGGTAAGGGTCAGTGGCGATCATCAGCGGACGCATGTACAGGCTCTCGCCCGTGTTCTTCGGCACCCAGTTGCGGTCTTGCGAGATGAGCGCATCGCCCGCTTCGAGGAACAGTTCGACGGGAATGGCCGGCATGGCCAGGCGCGCGGCGCTGCGGTTGAAGCGCGCGGCATTTTGTTCCGGACGGAAAGTCTTGATGCTGCCGTCCGGCTGGGCAAACGCCTTGTAGCCTTCAAAGATGGCCTGGCCGTAATGCAGCGACGACGCGGACGGATCCAGCATCAGCGGGCCGTAAGCCTTCAGTTCACCCTGCTGCCACTTGCCGTCGCGGTAAGGAATCACCACCATGTGGTCGGTGAAGATGCGGCCAAAGGCCGGGTTGACCATGCGCGCGGCGCGTTCTGCATCGGACAAAGGGTGGGCGGACGGGGTGACGGCGAGATTCGGTGTGGAAGTGGTCATGGCTGCAGGATACGAGTGAAGAGGTTGCCTATTGTAGCGCCTAATGGGGCAAATGAGGACGTCGATGCTCCCGGCCTTGGGCGTGCGGCAGATGCTGCACCGCAATAAAACCATCTCCAGGCTACGGAAAATGAAAAGCGCCGTTCCATCGCCTGGAACGGCGCCTTGCGCTACATCACACTGGCGAACGTCAGAACTTCATGTTGGCCGTCAGGGTTGCCGAGCGGCCGGGTGCCACGCCAGCGTAGTGCGGCGAGGAAACCTTGTCGAAATACAGCTTGTTCGTCAGGTTCTGTATGTTCAACTGCAAGGTCACGTTGCGGCTGACGACATAGCTGGCCATGGCGTCGAAGCGGGTGTAGCCCGGGGCATACTTGTTGTTGGCCACGTTCGCGTAGACTTTATCGACGTAGTTCACGCCGCCGCCGAGCGTGATGGCTGGCGTCACCAGGTAGGAAGTCCACAGCGACGCGCTGTTTTTCGGCGTGGTGGGGAACTGGTTGCCGTTGTATGGCGACGGTGCGTACTGCGTCACGCCATTGATGACGCCGTTCGTCACATAACCATTGTTTTCCACGATGGCGTTCAAATGCGTGTAGCCGCCGAAGACCGACCATTGCTTCGTGATATTGCCGCTCACGCCCAGTTCGATCCCCTTGACTTGCTTGTCGCCCACGTTTTGCGTGGTGCCGTCCGGTGCCGTCACGCGCGCATTGCTCATGTCGCTCTGGAAGTAGGCGCCGCTCAGGGACAAACGCCCACCCGGCAGCACTTCCCATTTCGTGCCCAGCTCGAAACTCTTGCTTTCCTGTGGTTTCAGGTTCTGGATCGCTGCCGTCAGGCCATCGAAGCCGTCGCCACCGTCATTGCCCGGTGGCGTGGACGACGTGCCGTAGGATACATACACGCTGCTGTTGGTCGATGGCTTGTACACCAGGCCCGCCTGATAGCTGGCAAACGTGGCGTGCACATTGGCGCTGCTGGCGGCAGTGACCTTGCCGTCGAGCGTGTATTGCGGCACGTTCAGCGCGCTCTTGTAGTCATCCCAGCGAATACCCACGTTGAGCAGCCATTGCGGCGTGAACTCGATAGTGTCGAAACCATACACGGAACGCGTGTCGGTGACCACGTTCGTGCGCGCTGGCGATACCGTGCGCGTATAGATCCAGGGATCATTGGCGTTCGGGTTGAGCAAGGGTGCGCAGTTGTAGCCGGTAGCGGCGCCCGAGGTCGGGCAGGCGGTGCCGCCGTTGAGCAGGTTATTCGTGCCCGGCTTGAAGATGTACGCGCTGCGGTCCGTTTCTTCACGGCTCAGTTCCATGCCCACAGTGTAGGTGTTCTTCACGCCGCCAGCCATGAATTCGCCGCCCAGGCTGGTCGCGTTCGCCAGCGCGTCCGTGTCGGTCAGGCGTGTGTTGGCGCGGCGCCAGACGGTGCCGTACAGCATGGTGTTGCCCTTGGAATCATCGGGCTGGGTCCACACATAATCGTTGCTGGTCTTGCCGTAGCGCGTGACGTTGCGCAGGACCAGTTTATTGCCGAAGTCGTGGCGCACGTCGATGGTGCCGATATCGCTCTGCGTGTCACGGAAATCGCGGTTGAGCAGGCCATAGAAGGTTTCGCGCGGCACGTTGACGGGCGTGCCGTTGCCGTTTTTCGACACATTCGCGCCGGACGAGAACGGGTTGTTGAACGGCAAGCCGGTGTCCGGCAGCTCGCTCGACTGCATGTGGTAGTAGCTCAGGGTGGCCTGCGTGTTTGATTTCAGGCCAAACGTGATCGATGGCGCGATGCCCCAGCGGTCGCCATTGATGTAGTCGCGGCCGGCAACGTGGGCGTCGTGCGCCATCACGTTGACGCGCACGGCCACGTCGTCGCTGACGACGCGGTTCGCATCCAACGTGGCGCGGCGGTACTTGGCGCTGCCCAGGCCGACGCTTGCATTCGTGAAATCATCCGCTTTCGGCGTCTTGCTGATCAGGTTGACACCGCCGCCGGCCGACGAGCGTCCACCGTAGGCCGAGTTCGGCCCCTTGACCACTTCGACTTGTTCCAACGCAAAGATTTCACGCGATTGCGAGCCCGTGTCGCGGATGCCATCGATATACGTGTCCGTTTGCGCGTTATAGCCGCGGATGAACAGATTATCGCCCACGGGGTTGCCGCCTTCGCCGGCGCCGATGGTGATGCCCGGCACGGTGCGCAGCGCATCCGTCAGCGAAACGGCGCCCGTTTGCGCAATGATTTCGGCAGGAATCACGGTCACCGATTTTGGTGTATCGAGCAAAGGCGCGGTCAGCTTGTCGTTCGCCGATTTGATCGGCGTCTGGATCAAGCGCTCAGCCGTGACCACCACCTTGACTTCCTGCAACTGTTGCGGCTTGTCGACCGTTTGCGCGTGCAGCGCCAGCGGCATGGCCAGGGTGGCAAAAGCGGCCAGTGCCGTGCCGTGCAGGCGCGGTGTGGACGTCATCTGGTGCTTGCGGCTGCGGATGGTGGCCCCCGCTTTGTCTTTCAATGTCATCGTTATCTTTCAATCTATCGGATGGGAACAAGTTGGCTGGCTATTGCGCACTGGCGCCTGGCTGGCTCGGTGTTGAATGGGACTGCAAAACTGGAACCGCCACGGTGCCGTCATGCGCGGAACCCGGGGCGGGCGAAAGACCGTAGCGTCTCCACAGCGACAGGCTGTGACGCGGCACATGCGCCACCCGCCCCCCTTCCAGGACCGAGGCCGATTGCGTGGCCGTCAGCAATGCCCAGCCATGATGGCTACTGTAGAGGTCGCTAAAAACGTCGGGGGAAGGAGAAATGGTGGACACGGGCAACGAGGAAAAGGACTGCCGAACTTGCCTGCCAAGTGGGTCAGCTTGTATTAAGGTTTCATGATCAAGGTTTCATGATCAAGCAGGCGTGGTCAAAACGCATGACTACGAATGAGAATGATTTTCATTTTTACACAATTTCACTGCGATGTAAATTATCAATTTGTCTTGCGTGGCGGTTTTGCGCCAGACATGCCTACCCAGACAGTATTTGCGAATGATTCTCGTTTGCGATACTATGTCCGCCTTCTCTCTTCCCTGCCCTGCCCTGCCATGACCACCTCTTCCTCCCTGCCCCTGCCGCGCGCCACCGTCGACGAGGCGCCGGACACCCGCCAGTAGCGCCAGCTTGCCGCCGCCCCCGCACTGCGGCGCTGGCACTGACGCTGGAAGCAGGTGTGGTTTCAATTGCACTGGTTCATCGGCATCACGGCCGGCACGGTGCGGGTAATCATCGGTCTGAGCGGCGCCACCCTGGCCTTCAAGGAGGAATTGCTCGATGTGATGAATCCCGGCGTGCGCCATGTCGCCGTGGAAACACGCGCCCCACTGACGCCGGCACAGTTGAGCCGCATCGCAGCAAAGGAACACGGCCAGCGCGTGGCCTCCATCACCATGTATGCGCAGGCGGGCGCTGCGCCGCGCCTGTTCTTCGCGCCAAAAGCGGGCCAGAGGCGCGGTGAATCGCTCTACCTGCACCCGTACACGGGCGCCACCCAGCCGGCGCTGGCCGGTGCCGGCTTTTTCGAGTGGATGGAATCCTTGCACCGCTGGCTGCTGCTGCCGCGCGATCCGGGCCGGCAAGTTGCGGGTGTGCTGGCGCTGTGCCTGCTGGGACTGGCATTGTCTGGCCTGTATTTGCGCTGGCCGCGTCGCCCGCTGGACTGGCGCACCTGGCTGACGTTCGATCCAGCCCTGAAAGGCCGCTCCTTGCTGTGGAATTTGCACGCCGTGGCCGACACCTGGTGCCTGCTTGTCTACGTGGCGCTGACCTTGACGGGCATCTACTGGAGCTATGACGTGGTGCGCGACCATATCGACGCCTGGGCCGGCAAGCCGCCGCGCGTGGCGCAAGTGCCGCCGAAAAAAGGGGGCGCCCAGGAACCGGCACCAGGCGTCGATATCGGCCTGGCCTGGAATGCCTTCCAACAACACGCCGCTGGCTGGACCCAGGCTAGCGCGCGCATGCCGACGCGCCCTGGCGAAGCCGTGCAAGTGACCTGGCTGGCCAGCGATGCGCCGCACGAGCGGGGGCGCAGCCGCATGTCCCTGCTGCCGAGCCACGGCAGCATCACGGAAAACGCACCGCACGGCCAGCAGGCGCTGGGCTCGCGCCTGGTCAACATCATTTATCCGCTGCACATGGGCACGTATTTTGGCTTGCCGGGCCGCATCATCGTCACCTTGGCTAGCCTGGGCTTGCCCCTGTTCGCCATCACGGGCTGGATGCTGTACCTGGGCCGCCGCAAGGCGAAACGCTCTGTGCAGGCGCAGCGCGCCATGCTGGGCGCCAACGCGCCGGGCAAGACGGCCACGGGCTTGCCCACCCCTGGTGGCCTACGCCAGCCAGTCGGGTCAGGCCGAGCGCCTGGCCCTGGAAAGCGCGCGCGCCCTGCAGCAGGCGAGCGTCGCCGTCGACGTGCAGTCGCTGGAGCAGTTTGATCCCGCGCAATTGCGCCAGTATGCACGGGCCCTGATCGTCGCCAGCACCTTTGGCGAAGGCGAGGCGCCGGACGGCACGCGGCGCTTCGCGCGCCTGTTGCAGCAAACGGCAGGCACGCCGCTGGCGGGCCTGGAAGTGGGCATGCTGGCCCTGGGCGACCGCCATTACAGCGAGTTCTGCGGCTTTGGCCATGCACTGGAACGCCAGTTGCGCGCACTGGGCGCGACGCCTTTGTTCCCGCTGATCGAAGTCGACAAGCATGACGTACAAGCGCTGGCCGACTGGTCGCAAGCGCTGGCGCGCTGCAGCGGCAGCGCCATCGACGCCATCGGCGTGCAGGAAACAGCGGCGTATGCCGACTGGCGCCTGACGCGCCGCGTGCTGCTCAACCCGGGCAGCGTCGGCGGCGAACTGTATGAAATCGCCCTGGCCGGCCCGGCAGGCGCAATATGGGAAGCGGGCGCGATCGCTGAAATCATCGCGTGCAATGCCGATGGCACTGACGCGCAACCGGTGCATGCGCCGCGCAGCTACTCGATCGCCTCGCTGCCATCGGATGGGGAGTTGCAGTTGCTGGTGCGCCAGGAGCGCCATGCGGGCGCAAGCAACGAAGGCCGTGGCCTGGCCTCGGGCTGGCTGACGCGCTTCGCGCCGCTGGGCGCCACCATCCGCCTGCGCCTGCAAGCCAATCCTGCCTTCGCGCCAGCCCTGGCGCAGGTGCCCTGCATTTACATCGGCAACGGTTCCGGCCTGGCCGGCCTGCGTTCGCACTTGCGCGCGCGCCAGCAGGCGGGACTGGGCCGCAACTGGCTGCTGTTTGGCGAACGCCAGCAAAGCGTGGACAGCATCTGCGGCGCCGAACTGGAAGGCTGGCTGGCCGATGGCCACCTAGCGCGCCTGGACCGCGTCCTCTCGCGCGATGGCGCTGATGGTGTCCAGCGCGAATACGTGCAGGAGCGCCTGCGCGCCTGCAGCGGCGAACTGCGCGACTGGCTGCAACAGGGCGCCATCGTGTATGTATGCGGCAGCCTGCAGGGCATGGCGGCAGGAATCGATGCTGTGCTGCAAGAAGTGCTGGGCCAGGCGGGACTCGACGCCCTGCTGGCGGCCCGGCGCTACCGGCGCGATGTGTATTGAGCCGCCTGACATGCCGTGGGCAGCCAAACTGGTGCAATGCATCACAGCAATGAGTTGAAGTTAGGACCAAGTGGGCTAAACTGCAAACATGGTAGTAAATATATGAGTACGCGATTGAAGTGACCGGCAGGCGCCGCATCCCCGCGCCGCCACCGGCTCATCAGGAGACGACCATGTTGACGCTCAAAGTGCTGGCCTGCCTTGCCCTGTCGGCCCTGTTGCTGGCCCCCCTCGTGCTGAGGGATGCCATGCAGACGTCAGCCGGCCAGCAAATGCAAGTGCCGAATGTCGATGCGCAAGCCTTGTGGGCTCGCTGGCCCAAGCATTGATACTAATATAATACGCGCGGCTGAGAAACATCGCTGGCTGCGTTGCTTTGACTTGCCGTACTAGCGTACTGTCTGCGTCAAAGACGCCTTGCCAGCAACGTTTTTCAGCGGCACTCGGTAACGGGTTGCACCGTTCAAACCGCTTTCTGGCGGAAAGGGCTTTGTTCGCTGCCCTTTTGCCTTTCCTTCTACTCCCCCTCCCTCTTCACCACACTCTTGATCCAGGTCATGGATTTCCACCTTCGCTGCGCCCACACTGAAACAGCCCGCTTCGCATCGGAACGGGCTTAACGGGGAGGATCGGCATGCACGATTCGCAGTGGAAAGAGGAGATGGCGCTGGGCGTGCCTGCCATCGACGAGGCGCATGAAGCGCTGTTCATGGCGCTGGCGCGGCTGTCGCAATTGGGCGACCACGATTTTAGCGTGGCATTTCGCGACCTGGTCGCGGCGGTCGAGCGCGATTTTCGCGAGGAGGAAGCGTTGATGGAGGACATAGGCTTTCCTTCGCTGGCGAACCACCGCGAACAGCATGCGCGCGTGCTGAGCGGCTTGCACCATGCCTGGGCCGCCGTCGATGAAGGCGACGTGGCGCAGGGACGCCATGCCCTGTCGCTGTTGCCGCAATGGCTGATTTTTCACCAGGCCACCATGGACCTGGCCCTGGCGGCAGCGCTGGAGCTACTGCAGCGCCAGCCCAGCTAAGCTGAGCTTACAGCAGCAAGACCGTGGCTTGCTCGGGCAGGACGACGCGGTAGTGTCCCGGGTATTTATCTTCGCCATCGAAAATCTTGCAAAACACGGCTTGATTGATGTCGTTGACGGCCGGCTCGTTCATGGGCAGGGTGGCGATCAATTGCTCGCCATCCATCAGGTGCAGCGCGCTGCCCGTCTCGGCCGCGCAAAAAGCCAGTGACTGCACCTCGTTGGCGAAGGGCCGCTTGTACCACGGCGTGATGGCCCGCACGGCGCGCCTGGCATCCTTCAAAACCTGGCCGATGCGCGTCACATTCCATGCGTCGCGCGCCACCGAAGGCTGGATGACGATGTTCGCCGTCAATTCTCCTGGTCCCTTGTTGACCAGAAAGCTGCCATCTTGCGCGGCGATATCGTCATTCAGGGGTACGACAAACACCCCGCCCTCCGACACCTTGATGGGTATCGGCGCGCCATTGCCTTGCAGGGCCACGCGCACATCGTCGATGGAAGCGCTGAGCTTGGCGGGGATCAGGCGCAAGGCCATGACCACATTACCGCTCGACACTTGCCACACTTTCCTGGCTGTCAGATAGCTTTCACGGTATGGCGTGAAGCGCACGCGCGGCGGCTTCACATCGCTGTTGGCCGTGATCGTCACCGTTTGCGAGGACTGCAGCTGCGCCTCGGACGCGGGTGCAGGGGCAGCCACGGCGGCCGGTGGCGGCACAGCGTCGGTCGTGGCCGGCACGCGGGTGCTTTGCTGCGGCGCGGGAACAGCCGGCGGCGGCACGTGCTCCTGGGCATGGCCCAGCGAGACGACGCACCACCATCCTGCACAGGCTATCCATGTACGCATGCATTTCTTTCAATGAGGAAAATATTTTATCAGCGCCTGCATTATCGCAGAAGCCCCGCCGGCATGCCGCTGGCACCTGCCTGCCATCGACGCCGATCCTGCCCTCACGCGCGGCGTGTCAAGCGGCCGGTGCGCTGCGCCAGTGCGCGGGCGCCCGCAGGCAGTATCCTTCGAGCAAGGGACCGCCGACTGGCTCCAGCACGGCGGCGGCTACTTGTTCAAACGCAAGCTGGCCGGCAGCCAAATCGCTGGCCACCAGGCGCAGCGCCCCGTCGAGCTGCACCGCGATGGCGGCGTCAAACGCCTGCAGGCGGCGAAACAGGTGCTTGCCGCCGCCGCTCCACTGGCCGGCGGCGCGCAAATGCAGGTCGGACAGCATGGCATACAGCTGGCAGGCCACGGCCAGCGCTTCGCCCGGCTGCCGGCTATCGACCAGGTCTTCCAGCAAGGTGGTGATGGCATAGCGGCGCCGCTGCAAGGCCTCCAACGCCAGCACTGGTGGCCCGGCTGCGTCAATGGCTTGCGCCAGCGCAAGCAACTGCGCGTACGCTGGAGTGGGCGCGACGATGTTTTCCCCTTCCAGCAGCATACGCGCCAGCGGCGCCGTGCCGCCGGGTGCGTCTATTTCACGGCAGAAATAAGTGAACGTGGCCAAGTCATGCGCGAACAATTCCACCGTGCGCCCTTCGGCGACGATGGTGGAACGCCAGGCGCAGTCGATATGGTCGAACAGCAGCAGCAAGTCGATATCGGAACTGGCCGTCTGGCGGCCGCTGGCAAACGAGCCGCCGATGATGGCCGCCACGGCCGTGGGATAGCGTTCCTGTACCAGCCGCACGGCAATCGCGCGGATGGCTGCGTAGGTGTGGATGGTCTTCAACGCCGATTCTCCATGCCAAAAAACTCTATCCTACGCGCAATGTGCAGCGCACTGCCATACCCCGCGCCATCCTGCTAAACTGGCGCTATCGAATTTGCCACGGCAGTCGCCACGGCGGCGCGTACAAGGAATAACCATGGAAACCGTTTGTATGGTAGTGCCCTCGCCCGTGGGCGAGCTGACCCTGGTGGCGCGCGGCGCGGCCCTGGCCGCCATCCTGTGGGAAAACGACAAGCCGAACCGCGTGCGCCTGGGCGAGATGCGCGTCGATGACGGCTGCGCCGTGCTGCAAGACACTGCAAAACAGCTGGCTGAGTATTTCGCCGGCACGCGTCAGCAATTCGACCTACCACTCGATTTTGCCGGCACCGCCTTCCAGCAGGAAGTCTGGCGGGCGCTGCTGACGATACCGTACGGCCAGACGCGCAGCTATGGCGAGATCGCGCGCCAGATCAAACGCCCCGCCGCCGTGCGCGCCGTAGGCGCGGCGAACGGCAAGAATCCCATCTCCATCATCGCCCCCTGCCACCGGGTCATCGGCGCCACGGGCGAGCTGACGGGCTTTGCGGGCGGCCTGCATGCCAAGGAAACCTTGCTGGCATTGGAAGGCATCGCCCTGTCCAGCGACCGCGAAGCCCTCAAGACGGGCCACGCCAGGCGCCGCGCCGTGCATATTGATACGGCGCAAGGCTGCCTTTTCTAATCGGCTGGATTCATTGGCTGTATTGATCACTTCTGGATGGCCGCGCCATCCCATCAAGCACACACATCACACAATATGCCCTACCTGTCCATCCTGCTGTTTGCTTTACTGTATTTACTGACGACCTTCTTTTTCCATATTCCCGTCCTCGTCGCCCTCGCCTATGGCGTGCTGAGCCTGGGCTGTTTCGTCGCCTATGCAATCGACAAGTCGGCAGCCAAAGAGGGCCGCTGGCGCACCTCGGAACGCACCTTGCTGCTGCTGGGACTGCTCTGCGGCTGGCCCGGCGCCGTGCTGGCGCAGCAATGGCTGCGCCACAAGTCCAGCAAGCGCTCGTTCCAGGTCCAGTTCTGGATCAGCGTTGCCCTCAATATCGCAGCCTTCGTGTATTTCAGCGTGCATTACTCGGCGCCCGATATCGGCACGCAAGTCGCGCCCATCGAACTGTAACAAGCAAGAGGCCAAGGCCGCGCCCGGCCAATCACTCGCCCAGCAAGCGCAGCGACTCCAGCCAATCCGCCTTCCACTCGCGCAGCAAGGGCTGGGTGGCAAACGCCTTCTTCAGGTGCGCCATCGGCACGCGGTGCACGTCGTGCAGGCCGAATGCCAGCGTGACAGGATGCCACAAATGGCTGTTCTTGCCGCCGCGCGAATTCTTGCGCACGCGGGCGCCATCGTCGCCAAAGATACCCACGCCAGCAGCCATGCCCTGCTCCAGGTCCACCTTGCCCACGCCGGCAAAGGCGATCAGTATCTGTTCGCGGCCCAAACCCTTCAAGGCGCTGGGCAGGACGAATGGCAGCTTTTCAGCGTCGGACTCGGACTCGCCAGGCTGGGGATGCTGCAACTCCTTGAGCAAGCGCAACAAGTCGCGCTCCTGGAAATGCAAGCCAGCGCTGGGCACGCGCAAGCCGGGCGCCTTCAGTTCGATGGCGATATTGCCTGAATCGCGCGTAAAACGCAGCCATACGTCATCAGGGCCGGCGCCGACGCCCGCGGCCAGGTGCTGCTTGTCGCCGATGAACACGATGGGCGCCGCATAGCGCGTGACGCCGTCATGGAACAGCTCGACCCACTCGACACTGTAATCGAGCCAGACGTAGGGCAAGCCGCCCTGCTCCAGCAGGCGCGCCAGGCTCCACGGCGTGCCTGTCTGTTCAGCCAGCCATGCACAGGCTTCGGTGACGGTGGCGCGGTATGGCAAAGTGAGGGAGGTCATGGCGGTTCCGTCGATAAAAGTGGAGCGCAGTGTAGCAGACCCTGCCATTGCCGCCGCACTTGCCTCCCCTCAGCCGGCGCATCGGGCGCACTATTTTTGCGCGATGTGCTAGGCTGGAATCATCAGAGCGCACCATGGCCAGCCCGGCCATGCGGCGCACCACTGCGAGGAAACCGCCATGCATTCCAGCACCAACGCCGCCACCACGCCTGCCCCACCCCCTGAGCGCGATTCGCCCACGCCGGCCAACGAAAGCCATGCCGAGGAAATCCTCGATGAAGCGCTGAAAGAAAGCTTTCCTGCCAGCGACCCGATCGCCGTAACCGTCCCGAAACCATCGAACAAGGCACCGGCCTGACGCTACGACCACCTCGACAGCAGATCAGCCACTCCTGCGGTGGCTTTTTTGTGCCTGAATGGTTCCTGATCTGAATCCAAACGGCCCGCCCGTGCGTACATGGCTATACCAGCACCAAGCCAAACCGCCACGTGGAAGGCAATGCCATGCAGCATTACAGCAAAAAGACAGACTCCATGGAGCAGCGCCTGTATCTTGCCCAGCGTATCGACCAGGCCGATGCGCGCTTGCAACAATTACACTGTGCTGCGGCGCGCCAGCGCTGCGCGCAATGGATCACGGCATGGGCTGTGGCGGCGGGCGCCGAAGCGCCACGCGGCATGACGCTGCGCATCCGGGGCGAATTCATTTTACTTTGACAAAGTAAAATGCCCCGCCCGGCGCATGAGCGCGGGGCGGGGCCAGCCAAGCCAAGCCAGCACGCGACTAGTCAGGCGTGTCGCGGTACTTTTCAGGCGTCGTGTCGCCATCGGCTATTTCGTACCACATCGCGTTGAGCACGGCGAACGTCGCCGCCAGCGGAAGGCCCAGTATCCAGGCGAAATACCACATAGTTATTTCCTTTCGTAAGCTTAGTAAGCGTGACCGCTGTCGTCCTCGATGGCCTTGCCGTCAACCTTACCCCACAGCACTTTATATACCCAGGTCGTGTATGCCACGATGAGGGGAATGAAGACGGCCGTGACGACCAGCATGATGAACAGGGTCAAATGGCTGGATGAGGAATCCCACACCGTCAGGCTGGCACGCGGGTCGATCGACGATGGCAAGATGAAGGGGAACATGGCCGCGCCCACGCTGAGGATGATGCCGGCGATGCCGGCCGCGCTGGCCAGCAAGGCAGGCACTTCGCGGCGCGCGCGCAGGAGGGCGAACGCCAGCAAGGGGCCCAGCAAGCCCAGCGCAGGCGCGATCCAGGTCCACGGATGGGCGGCAAAATTGAGGAACCAGGCGCCCACATGCACCTCCGCCGTTTTCAGCATGGGGTTCGACGGGCCATCGACGACGACGGCGCTGCTGATGCGGTAGCCATCGACCCACAGCCACAGGGCCACGCCGGCGGCCGCATACAGCGCCACGGTGGCGAGCGCCGCCACGCTGCCGTAGCGGCGCGAACGTTCGGCGACAAAGCCGTCCGTTTTCACTTGCAGCCAGGTGGCGCCGTGCATCACCAGCATGGCCACCGAGACCAGGCCGCACAGCAGCGCAAACGGGTTGAGCAGCGCAAAGAAGCTGCCATCATAGAAGATATGCATATCTGGCGAGAAACGGAATGGCACGCCTTGCAGCACGTTGCCGATGGCCACGCCGAAAATCAGGGCCGGCACGAAGCCACATACGAACAGGGCCGCATCCCAGCGCGCGCGCCAGCGGGGATCTTCGCGCTTGCTGCGAAATTTGAACGCCACGGGACGCACGATCAGGGCCACCAGGATGACGAACATGGCCAGGTAAAAGCCCGAAAACGAGACGGCGTACAACTGCGGCCAGGCGGCAAAGATGGCGCCGCCGCCGAGTATCAGCCACACCTGGTTGCCTTCCCAGACCGGACCGATGCTGTTGATGATGACGCGCCGTTCGAGGTCCGTCTTGCCGGCGAACGGCAGCAAGATGCCAGTACCCAGGTCGAAGCCATCGGTGATGGCGAAGCCCACCAGCAGCACGCCGATCAGCAGCCACCAGATCAGGCGCAGTGTTTCATAAGAAATCATTTCATGCAAAATCATGCTCAGGCCCTCCTTAGGCGCGTTGCGTACGTGTGGCTGCGGCCGCTGGCACGGGTGCCGGCGCCGTCTCTTCCGGACCCTTGCGGATCGCCTTGAGCATCAGCTTCATTTCGATAATCAACAGCACGGTGTAGATGGCGGCAAAGCCGGCGATGGTGATGAGCAAAGTTGCCGCGCCCAGGTTCGAGACGGCCACCGCCGTTGGCAGCACGCCCTCGATGACCCACGGCTGGCGGCCCACTTCGGCCACGATCCAGCCCGCTTCGGCAGCCACCCACGGCAACGGGATGGCAAACACGGCCAGCCTCAAAAGCCAGCGGTGCTTGTCCAGGGTGCGGCGCGTCGACAGCACGAAGAAAGTGCCAGTGAGCAAGATAAAGAACATGCCCAGGCCAACCATCACGCGAAACGACCAGAACAATGGCGCCACGGGCGGCACGGTATCGAGCGCGGCCTTGCGGATTTGCTCGGGCGTCGCCTGGCGCGGATCGTCCACATAGCGCTTGAGCAGCAAGGCATAGCCCATGGACTGGCCCTTCGACTCGAAGATATCTTTTGCGTCCTGCGGAATCGGGCCGCCCGGCGGTACGCTGCGGATGGTTTGCAGCGCGTCATACGCCTTGATGCCGTCGCGTATCAGCAGCTCGCCACGCTCGACCAGCTGCTCGATGCCGGGGATTTCCGTCGTCAGCGAACGCGTGCCGATCAAACCCATGACCATCGGAATGTGCACCGCGTAATGCGTTTCGCGCGCTTCCTGGTCGGGGAAACCGAAGGCCGTGAAGGCGGCCGGGGCCGGCTCAGTGGTCCACATGGCTTCAATTGCCGCCAGTTTCATCTTTTGATGTTCGGACGACAAATAACCGCTTTCATCGCCCAGCACCACCACCGACAGCGAAGCGGCCAGGCCGAACGCGGCGGCCACCGTCATCGAGCGCTTGGCCAGCTGCACGTGGCGGCCCTTGAGCAAGTACCAGGCGGAAACACCGAGCACGAAGATGGCGGCCACCGTGTAGCCGGCCGACACCGTGTGCACGAACTTCGCCTGGGCAACCGGATTGGTCAGCACGGCGCCGAAATCGGTCACTTCCATGCGCATGGTCTGCGCATTGAAGGCCGCGCCGACGGGATTTTGCATCCAGCCATTGGCGATCAATATCCACAGGGCCGAGAAGTTCGAGCCGATAGCCACCAGCCAGGTGGTGGCCAGGTGGCCCCGCTTCGACAATTTGTCCCAGCCGAAGAAGAACAGGCCGACGAAGGTCGCTTCCAGGAAAAAAGCCATGAGGCCTTCGATGGCCAGCGGCGCGCCGAAAATGTCGCCCACATAATGGCTGTAGTAGCTCCAGTTCATACCGAACTGGAATTCCATGACGATGCCCGTCGCCACGCCCATGGCGAAGTTGATGCCGAACAAGACACCCCAGAACTTGGTCATGTCGCGCCAGATGATGCGGCCCGTCATCACGTAGACAGTCTCCATGATGGCGAGGATCACCGACAGGCCGATCGTCAGAGGAACGAATAGAAAGTGGTAGAGGGCTGTCAGCGCGAACTGCAGTCTGGATAAAGCGACAATATCGAAGTCCATATGATTTCCTTGGTATTTCCCTGCTGTAATTGTAAACTTGATATCAACATGATGCTGTTTCGTTTGGCACGCTTGTTGTAACGTTGTCAGGACGCGCCGCCAGCGTCTGCGCTTTCCTTGTCAATCGCCGCGCAAACCGGCCAGCGCCGCCTCGAAGGCGCGCGTGCCCCGGCGCAGGTCGCCCACGATGCGTCCGTCGCGGATGCTCAGCAAGCGGTCCGCCAGCGCCGCTTCGCGCCGCAAATGGGTTGCGATCAGCAAACTGCGCCCCTCGCAACGCGCGCGCAGGCGCTGCAAGACGTCCATCGCCGCCTGTGCATTGAGCGCCTCGGTCGCCTCGTCGAGCAGCCATACAGTCGATTCGTGCAAGAACAGACGCGCCAGCGCCAGGCGCCGCGCCTGCCCGCCGGACAAGCCCAGGCCACCTTCGCCCAGCAGCGTATCGAGGCCGCCCGTCAAGGCCCGCACCTCGTCGTCCAGGCCGGCCGCGTGCAGCGCCTCCCACAGGCGCGCATCGTCGGCGGTGGGGTCGGCCAGGCGCAGGTTGTCGCGCAAGCTGTCCTGGAACAATTCGGTGCGCTGGGTAAACAAACAGGCGCGCGGCGCATGCACGCTGCCCGCCAGCGGCGCCAGCTCGCGCGCGGCGATGGCCAGCAAGGTGGACTTGCCCGCGCCGCTGGGGCCGATCAAGGCCACGCGTTCGCCCTGCCCGATGTGCAGGGAAATATCATGCAAAACGGCAATATGACTGCCCGCATGCGCGGCGCTGACGTGCTCCAGGCGCAAGCCGGGCGCTGTATCAACGGACGGCGGCGCCAGTTCCTTGCCATCGAGGCGCGGCGCCAGGCGGCGCAGCGCCAGCAGCATGCGCCCCGCTTCGAGCGCGCCACGGCGCAGGCCGGCAAATGGTTCGACGGCCGTCAGCGCGATCAAGAGGGCCAGCACCGCCAGCGGCACGTTCATCGCCTGCTGCTGCACCAGCGCGGCCACGGCCAGCAGCACGCCGGCCAGGGTCACGCTGCCAGCCACGCCATACGCGGCGCCGGCGGTCGTCTCCAGGCGCTGCAAGGCGACATCGGCTTGCGCCAGGGAAACGTCAATGCGCGCCAGCGCCGCGCACTGGGCGTCGATGCGGCCCGCCATCACCAGGTCGGTCTGGCCCGCCACCAGGTCGATGGTGCTTGAACGCAATTTTTCGATGCCGCGCGAGCGCACGATGGCAGGCCGGCGCGCGCGGCGCGCGACGACCCAGCTGATGCCGCCACCGGCTGCCAGCAGCCAGATTGCCAGGCCGAGACCCAGTTGCCACTGCATGACGCCGAGCGCCACGCCAGCCAGCAGGGCCGCGCACACGGCCGTGAAGGCAGGCACCAGCAGGCGCAAATACAGCGCTTCGAGCGCGTCGATATCGGCCGTCAATCGGAACAGCAGCCTGGCGGGCTGGCGCAGCAAGCGGCTTGCCGCCTCGGGACGCGACCAGCCGCGAAACAGCTGCACGCGGATACTCGCCAGCGCGGCAAACGTGGCGTCATGCGTGACCAGCCGCTCCGCGTAGCGCGAACCCGTGCGGCCGATGGCCAGCAGGCGGATGCCGGCCGACGGGCCGAACACGTCGAACAGCATGGCCGTCGAGGCATGCAAGCCGGCAATCGAGGTGGCAGTGATGAACCAGCCGGACAAGCCCAGCAAGGCCATGCCGGCCACCACCGTCAGGGCCGCCAGCGCGGCGCCTGCGATCAGCTTGCCGGGCTGGGCCAGTAGCAATTGCCGCAAGACCGGATTCAATGTGGATGAATTTTTCATGCGCGCCGCCCCTGCTCCTGAGCCTGTGCCTGGGCATCGACGCGCACCGTGCGCTGCAGCCGGCTGGCCAGCACGGGGTCATGCGTGGCCACCAGCATGGTCTTGCCCTTGGCCAGGGCCAGCAAGGCGTCCGTCACGCGCGCCGCCGTTTCACTGTCGAGGTGGGCCGTCGGTTCATCGACCAGCAGCAGATCGGCATGCGGATGCAGGGCCACGCGGGCCAGCGCCAGGCGCACGGCTTCGCCGCCCGACAAGCCCTGGCCGCCGTCGCTGAGCATGACGGCCGGTTGCGCCTGCGCCACGCTGGCCAGGTCGGCCAGGTGCAGCGCCTGCGTGACTTCTTGCGCGACTTGCGCGGCGCTGGCGCCAGCGCCGACACGTCCGAGCGTGACATTCTGGCTGACCGAGGCGGCAAATACGTGGGGCCGCTGACCCATCCAAGCCATGCGCTGGCGCAAGGTATTCACACTGCTATCGTTCAGGCGGACGCCGCCGATGCGTATCTCGCCGCCGCTGGCGGGCAGCAAGCCGGCCAGCAGGGACAGCAAGGTAGTCTTGCCGGCGCCGCTGGCGCCCAGCAGGGCCACGTGTTCGCCGGGCCGCACGTTCAAGTCGAATTGCGCGAACACGGGCGCTTCGCCGGGATGGGCAAAGCGCAGTTGATGGATCTCAACGGCGGGCGGCGCCACCTGGGCGATGGCGGCAGCAGAGACAGCAGCAGAAACCACATCGGCGCCGGGCAATGGCACGCCATCCTTGGCCAGGTCGTGCATGCCGGCCAAGCCCGCTTCGCCGGCCGCCTTGTCATGCCAGACGGCGGCCAGTTCGCGCAACGGCTCGAAAAACGCGGGCGCCAATAACAGGATGAACAAGCCCTGCCCAAGGCTCAGTTGCCTGCCCCAGGTGCCAAAATTGATGCTGCCCAGCAAGGAAAATCCGATGAAGGCGGCCACCATGGCCACGCCCAGCGCGGAAAACAGTTCCAGCACGGCGGACGATAAAAAGGCGATGCGCAGCACCAGCATCGTGCGCCTGCGCACCGATTGCGACGACGCTGCCAGCCGTTCGGCGGTGGCATCGACGGCGCCCAGCGCGCGCAAGGTGGCCAGGCCGCGCAGGCGGTCCAGCAAAAAGGCGTTCATGCTGCCCATTTCCACCATCTGCGCGCGGCTGGCCGCCTGCGCACCGATGCCCACCAGGGCCATGAAGACGGGAATCAGGGGCGCGGCGATGAGCAGGATCAGGGTGGCGATCCACGACAGGGGCGTCACCACGGCGAGGATCACGAGCGGGACGAGCATCACTTTCCAGCGCGCGGGCCGGTAGCGCACCAGGTAGGGCACGATCGCTTCGGCCTGTTCGGCCATGACGCTGGCCGCCTGCCCCGACTGGGCGCGCTGGCGGTCCAGTGGCGAGCGGCGCGCCAGGGCTTGCGCCACATGGGCGCGCAAGGTCGACAGGTGTTCACGCGCGGCCATGTACATGCGCCTCGCGCCCCACGCTTCGCCCCAGGCGCGCAGCACGCCCAGCAGCAGCACCCCGGATGCCGGCACCAGCGCCGCGCGCCAGAGCGCGCCGTCGAGCATGGCTTGCACGGCCCAGGCCAGCAAAGCCGCTTGTGGCAGCCACAGCAAGGCGGCGCCCCCTTGCACCAAGCTGGCAAGACGGGGAAGGACAAAGCGTGGCAAAGATAGTGGCGTGGTCGGCATTTTTACACTTCTTGAGTTTTCAGAATTTTCTGTAAATTCGATATTTTGTATAATACTGCGAAACTTGATATATATCAATTGACCTCACCAGTATGCCGTGAAAAAATTCAAATACTTATGAAAACTCAACATATCCAAATGACGCCGCTGATCCTGACCTTCGTCAGCCATTTCGGCGAGATGGGCAGCCGCTGGGGCTTTAACCGCACGGTGGGGCAAGTGTACGCGCTGTTGTTTGTCGCAGAGCATCCTTTGCACGCGGACGACATTGCGGAACATCTGGGTTTTTCCCGCTCGAACGTGAGCATCGGCCTGAAGGAATTGCAGGGCTGGGGCCTGATCCGCCAGTCGCGCATTCCCGGCGACCGGCGCGAGTATTTTTCCTCGCTGGGTGATGTGTGGCAAATCTTCCGCGTGGTAGCTGCCGAGCGCCGCCGCCGCGAGGTGGCGCCCACCCTGACCGTGCTGCGCGAAGCGCTGCTGGCGCCGGCAACGGAAGCCGTGGATCAATATGCGCAGGAGCGCATGCGCGAAATGTATGAACTGGTCGACCTGGCCAACACCTGGTTCGACGACTTGCAGCGCTTGTCGCCCGAATCGATGGCGCAGCTGATGAAGATGGGCGCCAAGGTGCAAAAATTACTCAATGCCAAAGACCGGCTGTTTGGCAAGAGTCCGGAAGAAAAAGAAGAGTAGACCCTCGCCTGAGGGCTTTTTTATGACGCAACGTTTTATGACGCAACATTTACGCCGCGCATACACGCTGCGCCCGATTCTTTACCCTGCATTGATATCGTCCCCGCTATGCTCGCTGGCATCATCGACCATCGCAGCGAAGGAACTATCATGCATGAAGAAGCACCTTTCCAGCCACGCACGCGCGGCGTGATCCGCCAGCACCTGCCCGCACGCGAACGGCTGCACCTGGCGCGTATGGCCAGCAGGAAGATGTTGTCGCTATGCACTGCGCTGCTGTGCGCGGCGCCGCTGCTGTATTTGCTGAGGGAAGTGCTGTTTGCGCAGCCGTGAAGCGGTGCAAAGAGGAGAGAGAGAAAGTGATGCGTTGCGGCAGCTTGCCGCAGCATGATCATGACCAGTATGAAACTGGTCCGCCCAGAGGGAATCGAACCCCCATTCACGGTTTAGAAGACCGTTGTCCTATCCGTTGAACGATGGGCGGAGAGGTGCAGTATTTTAATCCATGCGCGCCAGCAATGACATGGCTGCGCAGAATAGAAAACGGGCTGTCATTTCTGACAGCCCGTTTATGACTTTGGTCGGAGTACAAGGATTCGAACCTTGGACCCCCTGGTCCCAAACCAGGTGCGCTACCGGGCTGCGCCACACTCCGAAGACAAGATAATACCGCCCCCACACAATTTCGTCAATTGCCCCAGACGAATTAGATGGAAATAACTATCGACCCTTCTCCAAAACGCTTGCTGAAATCGTTCAGTGCAACGCCGCCATGGACGCTGTCAGCTGCCAACCTTGTCCGCGATACGGCGCGCCATGCTCTCTGCGTTGGCAGCATCCTTGGCCTCGACCATCACGCGGATCAGCGGTTCGGTGCCGGAAGCGCGGATCAGCACGCGGCCAGTATCGCCCAGCTCGGCTTCCACCTGCTCTTTTTCCGCCACCATGGCGGCGTTTTTCTGCCAGTCGAAACCGGGCGCCACGCGCAGGTTGATCAGGGTTTGCGGGAACAGCACTAGTTCGGCCAGGCATTGCTGCAAGCTGAGTCCGCTGCGCTTGAGTGCCGACAATACTTGCAGCGCCGACACGATGCCGTCGCCCGTCGTGTGCTTGTCCAGGCACAACAAATGGCCCGAGCCTTCGCCGCCCAGCATCCAGCCCTTTTCCTTCATGATTTCCAGCACATAGCGGTCGCCCACCTTGGCGCGCGCAAAACCGATGCCCTGCTCCTTGAACAGAACTTCCAGCGCCATGTTGGTCATCAGCGTGCCCACGGCGCCAGGCACGGGGCCCGTCGCCAGGCGGTCCTTGACCATGACATATAACAACTCGTCGCCGTTATACAGGCGGCCCGTGGCATCGCACATGATCAGGCGGTCGGCGTCGCCATCGAGCGCGATGCCCAGGTCGGCGCCGTGTTCCACCACGGCCGCAGCCATGGCAGCCGTGGCCGTGGCGCCAAAGCCCGCATTGATATTAAAGCCATCGGGCTTGTTGCCGATGGAGATGACTTCCGCGCCCAGCTCATGGAAGACGTGGGGCGCGATATGGTAGGCGGCGCCGTGGGCGCAATCGACGACAAGCTTCAGGCCACGCAGGTCCAGCTCGTTCGGGAAGGTGCTCTTGCAAAACTCGATGTAGCGGCCCTGGGCATCGTCGAGGCGCTTGGCGCGGCCCAGTTTGTCCGACGGCACGCACTCCATCGGTGTATCGAGCGCCGCTTCGATTTCCTCCTCCACGCTGTCGGGCAATTTGGTGCCCTGGCCGGAAAAAAACTTGATGCCGTTGTCATGATACGGATTGTGCGAAGCGGAAATGACCACGCCAGCGGCCAGGCGCAGCGCCCGCGTCAGGTAGGCGATCGCCGGCGTCGGCATGGGGCCGGCCAGCATCACATCCACGCCAGCGGCCGAGAAGCCCGCTTCCAGTGCCGCTTCCAGCATGTAGCCGGAAATGCGCGTGTCCTTGCCGATCAGCACCGTCGGGCGCGTCTTGCTGCCCTGCGATTGGGCCAGTACTTTGCCTGCCGCATAACCGAGACGCATGACGAAATCGGGAGTGATCGGGGCGATGCCCACCAGGCCGCGGATGCCATCGGTACCAAAATATTTACGCGTCATAGTATTTCTCTTTTATTGTTTATATTAAAATTTTACAGTGTCAGTGCGCCATGCGCCAGACCTTCATTGCATCGACCGTTTCTGCCACGTCATGCACACGAATAATTTCCGCGCCCTGCGCTACTGCAGCAAGGGCGCCGGCAACGCTGCCGGCCAGGCGCTGCTCGACGGCACGCCCCGTGACGGCGCCGATCATCGACTTGCGCGACAGGCCGGCCAGCACGGGCAAGCCCAGTTCGCTGCGCAACTGGCGCGTGGCGCGCAGCAAGGCATAGTTCTGCTCCACCGTCTTGCCGAAACCGAAACCGGGATCGATGCACAGGCGTTCGCGCTCGATGCCGGCCGCCGTCATGGTATCGATGCGCTCGCGCAGGAATGCGATGACTTCGCCTACCACATCGTCATAGTCGGGCTGATGCTGCATGGTTTCAGGCACGTTTTGCATGTGCATGATGCACAGCGCGCAGTCGCTGCCCTGCACTGCCTCGATGGCGCCCGGGGCGCGAAAAGCATTGATATCGTTGATCATGTCGGCGCCGGCCAGGATGGCTTCGCGCATCACTTCTGGCTTGTAGGTATCGACGGAGAGTGGCTTGCCGCAATCACGCAAGGCGTACAGTACCGGCATGACGCGCTGCAACTCGTCTTGCAGCGGCAGTGGCGGCGCGCCGGGGCGGCTCGATTCGCCGCCGATGTCGATGATGTCGGCGCCGTCGGCGATCATCTGCTCGGCGCGCGACAGGGCAAATTCCAGGTGTTGATATTGCCCGGCATCGGAAAACGAGTCAGGCGTGATGTTCAGGATACCCATCACCAGCGCCTGCGTGCCCTGCAGGTTGAAGCCGAAACGGCCGAATTGCAAATAATGTCGCATGTGAATCTTTTTAGTCGTCAGGGAAATCTGGCGCGCCAACGCAAAAGGGCAAGGATTGCTCCTTACCCTTTTATTGCACGCCACCAGTCAGGGGGCGGCCACTATCAGGCTGGTGCCGTCACGTTTGGCGAGATGCCGCCCGTGCCGCTGTCGCCCGCATTGCGGCGTGGCGGGATGACTTTCGGTGGACGCGGCTCCAGGCCGGCCATGATGTCATTGATTTGCTCTGCATCAATGGTTTCCCATTCCAGCAAGGCCTTGGTCATCTTTTCGACCTTGTCACGGTTGCCTTCCAGCAACTTGCGCGACAGTGCGTATTGCGTGTCGAGAATGTTGCGGATTTCAGCATCGACCTTTTGCTGGGTCGCTTCCGAGATCGTCTTGGTCGCACCACCGAAGAAACCTTCGTTTTCACTGTCTTCGTAGACCATCACGCCCATGCTGTCGGACATGCCGAAGCGGGTCACCATGGAACGGGCCAGCTTGGTGGCACGCGAGAAGTCGTTCGAGGCGCCGGTGGACATTTGCCCAACGAAAATCTCTTCGGCGATACGGCCACCGAACAGGATGGAAATTTCTTCCAGCATCTTGTCCTTGTAAGCGGACAAGTTGTCGTGTTCCGGCAACTGCCAGGTCAGGCCCAAAGCCCAGCCGCGCGGCATGATCGTGACCTTGTGTACGGGATCAGCCTTCGGCAGCAGCTTCGCTACCACCGCGTGACCGGACTCATGGTAAGCCGTATTGCGACGCTCTTCCTCGCGGATGATCATCGATTTACGCTCAGGGCCCATGTAGATCTTGTCTTTCGCGTCTTCGAAGTCAGCCATTTCCACCACGCGCTTGCTGCGGCGGGCGGCAAACAGGGCTGCCTCGTTGACCAGGTTGGCCAGATCAGCGCCCGAGAAACCAGGCGTGCCACGGGCCAGAATGTCAGCTTTCACGTCGGTGCTGATAGGTACTTTACGCATGTGCACGTTCAAGATCTGTTCGCGGCCGCGGATATCGGGCAAGCCGACGGTGACCTGGCGGTCAAAACGGCCTGGACGCAACAGTGCCTTGTCGAGCACGTCGGCGCGGTTGGTGGCGGCCACGACGATCACGCCGGAGTTCGCTTCAAAACCGTCCATCTCGACCAGCAACTGGTTCAAGGTCTGTTCGCGCTCGTCGTTGCCGCCGCCCATGCCGGCACCACGGTGACGACCGACAGCGTCGATCTCATCGATGAAGATGATGCACGGCGAATGTTTTTTCGCGTTTTCGAACATGTCGCGCACGCGGGAGGCGCCCACGCCGACGAACATTTCAACGAAGTCGGAGCCGGAAATCGAGAAGAATGGCACCTTGGCTTCGCCGGCGATGGCGCGCGCCAGCAGGGTTTTACCCGTGCCTGGAGGGCCGACCATCAGCACGCCGCGGGGAATGCGGCCACCCAGTTTCTGGAATTTGCTCGGATCCTTGAGGAAATCGACCACTTCGTTGACTTCTTCTTTCGCTTCGTCGCAACCGGCGACATCGGCGAAGGTGACGGTGTTGCTGGCCTCATCCATCATGCGCGCCTTCGACTTGCCGAACGAGAATGCCCCGCCCTTGCCGCCGCCTTGCATCTGACGCATGAAGAATACCCAGACGCCGATCAACAGCAGCATGGGGAACCAGGAAACAAAAATGGTTTGCAGGAACGATGCTTCCTCTGGCGGACGCACATCGAAATGTACGCCATTGTCGCGCAAGTCGCCGATCAGGCCCTTGTCGAGACTGGTGGCGGTGGTACGTACCTTGCTATCATCCATCAGCTTGGCGGTGATCGACGAACCTTCGATCACGACATCCTTGACGCGCTTGGCTTTGACTTCATCCAGCAAATCGGAATAAGCGATGGCCTTGCTGCCGCCTGTGGCGCCATGACTGTCGAATTGCTTGAACAGCATGAACAACAGCAGCAATACGACTACCCAGATGGCAGATTTGGAAAACATGTTATTCACGAAGACTCCTTGGATGCAGTGCGCATCTCTTTACCTATAGCTAGAAACACGATTTTACTCGCAATAAGCGGGCCGTGCCAAAGCCCGCCGATCCGTGCGCGCGAAAAAACCGCGTTCACGCAAAAAAATGCAGTATAAACAATTTAGGCTTTTAAACCATCAGCGCTACCGCACTTCTCGTTCCCATGTGCGGATTACGCCTTAAATATCAAGAGGGGAATCATCTTCTTGCACGGCATTTTTCAGCGGATTCTTGAGGCCACGCCCCATCAGGAAGATTTCTGACGATTTATCGCGGCTGGCCTTGGGCTTCTTCTGCACCACGACCTTGAATTCGGCGCGGAATTTCTCCACGATCTGGCTGAAACCCATGTCTTTGAAACATTTCACCAGCAACACGCCAGACGGTTTCAAATGCAATTGCGAAAATTCGATGGACAGGTCGATCAGATGCTCCATGCGCGCAGCGTCCGCCGTGGCGATGCCCGACAGGTTAGGCGCCATGTCCGACAGGACCACGTCGACCTTGCGTCCTTGCAACACCACTTCGAGCTGGCGCAGCACGCGCGCTTCGCGGAAGTCGCCCTGGATGAAGTGGAAATCGGCAATTGGCTCCATTTCCAGCATGTCCAGGCCAATCAGGGTACCATTGACCCCGCCGCCGTCCTTGCCGGCCAGCTTGCGCCGCAGGTACTGGGCCCAGCTACCAGGAGTGCAACCAAGGTCGACAATCACCTGGCCATGTTTGATCAGTTTTTCGTCTTCATCGATTTCTTTGAGCTTGTATGCTGCCCGGGCGCGGTAGCCCTCTTTTTGCGCCAACTTCACATAAGGATCATTTATGTGGTCGTGCAACCAGTTTTTGTTTAATTTCTTCTTTGCCATTCGCGTAGAATACTGCTTTTAAGGGAAATACTAAATATTATTATGCTAAAACTTACACCCGTAGAGCGCAGCGCACTGCGCGCCGAAGCACACGCGCTGAAGCCTATCGTCATCATTGGCGAAGCGGGCTTGACACCTGCTGTACTCAAAGAGATCGACCTTGGCCTGGATTCGCACGGTCTGATTAAAGTCCGCGTGTTCGGCGACGACCGCGAAGCCCGCGTCGGAATGTACGATACGATTTGCGGCAATCTCGGCGCCGCCCCGGTACAACATATTGGCAAACTGCTGGTAATTTACCGTCCGAAAAAAGAAGTGGTTAAGGAGAAGGTCAGCGCCGGCAAAGGCATGCGCGAAGTGACCATCGTCAAGGCCAGCGCCAGCGGCACCAAGCGCCCGAGCGTGACGAAAGTCATGATCAAGGGCAATGAGCGCGTTACCGAAGGCGGTTCCATCAAGCGTGCCAAGCCACGTCAGAAGAGCGCCAAGAAAAGCGCACTGGGCAGCAAGTAAGCCTACTGTCCGGCAACCGCAAGGCTGCCGGGCTTGAAACAAGAAGCGGAGCACGGGTTCATCCCTGCTCCGCTTTTTTTATGCACTACTTTATCTACACCAATTACTGCTGCTTCCAGATCAACACACCGGCCAGCAAGCTCTGCACGGCAAAGATCAGGGTCGACACGCCATGCAGCATGCCGAAGCGGCTGCGCATGGCCTCGTCCATGAGGCCCGATGAACCCTGCGCCTGCGCCTTGATCTCGGCCATCAGGGGCGCAATGCCGAAGTGGCTGAGCAACGCGCACACCAGCATGGACAGCACCAGCGCGCCCAAGAGGCGGCGCCGTTTCAGCTCCATCGCACCCGCACCCCATTGCAGCAAGGCCAGCAGCACTAAAGCACAAGCAATTGACAGCCACGCCTCGACACGAAACAGGCTGCCGGCGATGTTGCCAGCGAGCACACGGTCGCTCAGGGTAGCAAACAGGGTGGGCGCCACGATGAAGCCGATGGTCCACAAGCTGCCCGCCCACAGGGTAGCGACGAGAATGCGCAGGCGGTTTTGCATCAGATGTACTGTACTTCGAGGATTTCGTATTCGCGCGGGCCGGACGGCGCCTGCACTTCCACCACGTCGCCGGCATACTTGCCGATCAGCGCGCGGGCAATCGGCGAGGTGACGGAGACTTTGTTCTTTTTCAGGTCGGCTTCATCGAGGCCAACGATCTGGTACGTGACTTTCTGGCCCGATTCCAGGTCTTCCAGGTTCACGGTCGCGGCAAATACCACGCGGCCTTCCGCGTCGAGCGTGGTCGGATCGATGATTTGCGCTGCGCCCAGTTTGCCTTCGAGTTCGGCGATGCGGCCTTCGACGAACGCCTGGCGCTCCTTGGCGGCGTCGTATTCGGCGTTTTCCGACAGGTCGCCGTGCGAACGCGCTTCGGCGATCGCATCGATGACGATGCGGCGTTCCTTGGTCTTCAAATGGTGCAACTCTGCTTTCAAGAGTTCGGCGCCGTATTTGGTCAATGGGACTGAGGTCATGTTATCTCTACTATCTACTAGTTATCGGCGCCGTTGTCAGTGTTTTGGCAGTGTTAACGGGTGCACCAAGTGAAAACCACAGAGACCGCGCGCTGTTCTGCACGGAACTCTGTGGTTAGTAAGCTTGCAGTGTACCGCCTAACGGCAGCGACTGCAAATAACACGCTTAGTTCAAGGTCTTGTGCAGACCCTGCAAATCATACACACGCAACTCATCGAGGTGGCGGATGCCTTCGACGGCCGCTTCCGCGCCGGCGATGGTGGTGTAGGTCGTCACGCGCGAGGCCAGGGCCGAGGTGCGGATGGCCCGCGAATCGACGATGGCGCTGCGTTTTTCTTCCACGGTGTTGATCACCAGCACGATTTCATGGTTTTTGATCATGTCGACGATGTGCGGACGGCCTTCGATCACCTTGTTGACTGGCGTGACGGCGATGCCGGCAGCCGAGATCACGGCAGCCGTGCCCTTGGTGGCAACCACGGTGAAGCCGGACTCGACCAGGTCACGCGCCACTTGCACGGCGCGCGGCTTGTCCGACGCTTTGACGCTGATGAAGACCTTGCCCGATTTTGGCAGGTTCACGCCAGCGCCCAGTTGCGATTTCACAAACGCTTCGCCGAAGGTCAGGCCGACGCCCATGACTTCGCCCGTCGATTTCATTTCAGGGCCCAGGATGGTATCGACGCCCGGGAACTTGACGAACGGGAAGACGGCTTCCTTGACGCTGAAGTATGGCGGCACGACTTCCTGCGTGATGCCTTGCGACGCCAGCGATTGGCCGACCATGCAGCGCGCGGCGATCTTCGCCAGTTGCAGACCTGTGGCTTTCGACACGAAAGGCACGGTACGCGAGGCGCGTGGGTTCACTTCCAGCACGAACACGACATCTTTCAGTTCACCATCGATTTCCTGCTTCTGGATCGCAAATTGCACGTTCATCAGGCCGACCACGTTCAAGCCTTTGGCCATCAGCGCCGTCTGGCGCTTCAGTTCATCAATGGTGTCGGTCGACAGCGAGTAAGGTGGCAAGGAGCAAGCCGAGTCGCCCGAATGGACGCCTGCCTGTTCGATGTGTTCCATCACGCCGCCGATGAAGGTGGTTTCGCCATCGGAGATGCAATCGACGTCGCACTCGATGGCGTCGTTCAGGAAGCGGTCCAGCAGCACTGGCGAATCGTGCGATACCTTGACCGCTTCGCGCATGTAGCGTTCCAGGTCGCGCTGTTCGTGCACGATTTCCATGGCGCGGCCACCCAGCACGTACGAAGGACGCACGACCAGCGGATAACCGATTTCCTGCGCCAGACGCAGCGCGTCCTCTTCGGTGCGCGCGGTGCGGTTAGGCGGCTGGCGCAGTTCCAGCTTGTGCAGCATTTGCTGGAAACGCTCGCGGTCTTCGGCCGCGTCGATCATGTCGGGCGAGGTGCCGATGATCGGCACGCCATTCGCTTCCAGGTCCAGCGCCAGCTTCAAAGGCGTCTGGCCGCCGTACTGTACGATCACGCCCACCGGTTTTTCGATGGCGACGATTTCCAGCACGTCTTCCAGCGTCAACGATTCGAAGTACAGACGGTCCGAGGTATCGTAGTCGGTCGAAACTGTTTCTGGATTGCAATTGACCATGATGGTCTCGTAGCCATCTTCGCGCATGGCGAGAGCGGCGTGGACGCAGCAATAGTCAAATTCGATACCCTGGCCGATACGGTTCGGGCCACCGCCCAGCACCATGATTTTTTTCTTGTCGGTCGGATTCGATTCGCACTCTTCGTCATACGTCGAATACATGTATGCCGTGTCGGTGGAAAACTCGGCCGCGCAAGTATCGACGCGCTTGTAGACGGGACGGATGCCCAGCGCATGGCGCTGCACGCGCACGGCCGTGTCGGTCGTCTGCAGCAAGAAGCCCAGGCGGCGGTCCGAGAAGCCTTTTTGTTTCAGCTTGTACAGCGTGTTCTTGTCCAGGCTTTCCAGCTTCTGCGTGTCGAGCCACAGTTCCAGGTCGACGATTTCCTTGATCTGGATCAGGAACCACGGGTCGATCTTGGTCAGGTTGTGCACTTCTTCCAGGGTGAAGCCCTGGGCAAACGCGTCGCCCACGTACCAGATGCGCTCAGGACCAGGCTCGCCCAGTTCTTCTTCGATCTTTTCGCGATCCTTGGTCTTCTCGTTCATGCCGTCCACGCCCACTTCCAGGCCACGCAAGGCTTTCTGGAACGATTCCTGGAACGTACGGCCGATGGCCATCACTTCGCCGACGGACTTCATCTGCGTCGTCAGGTGATGGTCGGCGGTGGGGAATTTCTCGAACGTGAAACGGGGGATTTTCGTGACGACGTAATCGATCGACGGTTCGAACGATGCCGGCGTGGCGCCGCCCGTGATTTCATTGCGCAGCTCGTCCAGGGTGTAACCCACGGCCAGCTTGGCGGCAATTTTTGCAATCGGGAAACCCGTCGCTTTCGATGCCAGGGCCGAGGAACGCGACACGCGCGGGTTCATCTCGATGACGATCATGCGGCCATCGGCCGGGTTGATCGAAAATTGCACGTTCGAGCCACCGGTGTCGACGCCGATCTCGCGCAGCACTGCCAGACTGGCATTGCGCATGATCTGGTATTCCTTGTCCGTCAGCGTTTGGGCTGGCGCAACCGTGATGGAGTCGCCAGTGTGCACGCCCATCGGGTCGAGGTTTTCGATCGAGCAAATGATGATGCAGTTGTCCGCCTTGTCGCGTACCACTTCCATCTCGTACTCTTTCCAGCCCAGCAACGATTCTTCGATCAGCAGCTCTTTCGTCGGCGAGGCTTCCAGGCCGCGCTTGCAGATGGTTTCGAATTCTTCTTCGTTGTAGGCAATACCGCCGCCACTGCCGCCCATGGTAAACGATGGACGGATGATGGTCGGGAAGCCCAGCGTACGCTGCACGGTCCAGGCTTCATCCATCGAGTGCGCCACGCCGGAACGGGCCGAACCGAGGCCGATCTTGGTCATGGCGTCCTTGAACTTCGAACGGTCTTCGGCCTTGTCGATGGCTTCCGGCGACGCGCCGATCAGCTCGACGTTGTATTTTGCCAGCACGCCATTGTTGAACAGATCCAGCGCGCAGTTCAGCGCCGTCTGGCCGCCCATCGTCGGCAAGATTGCGTCAGGACGCTCCTTGGCGATGATACGTTCGACCACCGACCAGGTGATTGGTTCGATGTACGTCACATCGGCCATTTCCGGGTCCGTCATGATGGTCGCAGGATTGCTGTTGACCAGGATGACTTTGTAGCCCTCTTCGCGCAGGGCCTTGCACGCTTGCGCGCCGGAATAGTCGAATTCGCAGGCCTGGCCGATCACGATCGGGCCAGCGCCAATAATCAGAATACTTTTAATATCTAAACGTTTAGGCATTTTTCTTTTTCTCCTCCGCAGCCATCAAGTTGATGAAGCGGTCAAACAGGTAAGCAACATCCATCGGGCCCGGCGACGCTTCAGGGTGGCCCTGGAAGCAGAAGGCCGGCTTGTCCGTGCGGGCAAAGCCCTGCAGGGAGCCGTCGAACAGCGATTCATGGGTCACGCGGCAATTCGCGGGCAAAGTTGCCGCGTCGACTGCGAAACCGTGGTTTTGCGAGGTAATCAGGACTTGGCGGGTTTCCAGGTCTTGTACCGGATGGTTGGCGCCGTGGTGGCCGAACTTCATCTTCAGCGTTTTTGCGCCGGAAGCGATGGCCATGATCTGGTGACCGAGGCAGATGCCGAACGTCGGGATGCCTTTTTCGATCAGTTCGCGGGTAGCCGCAATGGCGTAGTCGCATGGTTCCGGGTCGCCAGGACCGTTCGACAGGAAGATGCCGTCCGGGTTCAGTGCCAGCGCGTCGGCAGCGCTGGCTTGCGCCGGCAGCACGGTGACCTTGCAGCCGCGTGACGTCAGCATGCGCAAGATATTGCGCTTGACGCCATAGTCGAAGGCGACGACGTGGTATTTCGCGTCAGCGTCCGCCAGCTGGCCGTAGCCCTCGCCCAGTGTCCATTCCGTTTCGCGGTACTCGTAGGCAGCCTTGCTTGACACCACCTTGGCCAGGTCCATGCCGGCCAGGCCGGGGAAGGAACGGGCCAGTTCCAGCGCTTGCGCGCTTGACGGCTCATTGCCTTGCGTGCCAACCAGGATGGCGCCGCCCTGCGCACCTTTTTCACGCAGGATGCGCGTGAGCTTGCGTGTATCGATGCCGGCAATGGCGACGATATTTTCAGCCTTGAGGTAGTCGGACAGGGAAAGGGTAGAACGGAAGTTCGATGCCAGCAATGGCAGATCACGGATGATGAGGCCAGCGGCGTGAACCTTGAAAGATTCGACATCTTCCGGATTGACACCCGTATTGCCGATATGCGGATAGGTCAGGGTGACCATCTGGCGGCAATAGCTTGGGTCAGTAAGGATTTCCTGATACCCGGTCATGGAGGTATTGAAAACAACCTCGCCCGTGGTATGACCGGCGGCACCGATCGAAAAACCTTTGAAAATCGTTCCATCAGCAAGCGCTAATATGGCTGGAACGGCAGGGCCAGAAAAAAATGGCGGCAAGGGCAACTCCTGATAAAGTTACCGTAGCTGCGCCACGTCAGACCGACCGCCAAGATACCCGAGCTGCCTGCTCTCAGGGTGTTTCAACGGTCATTTTGAATGAGGGGATGGGTAGTCGCTACGGTATATGTGTGATTGGCTAAACCTTTGAATTATAACCAAAAGGAAGCTTTTCCACAAGGACGAAAATGTAGGTGTTAGCCCAAAGTAGTAATGTCCCCTTCGTGCAAAGTAGTAATGTCCCCTTTTGGGATAATCGGGCACGAAATCATGGTGGTGCAGATGAGCGGCAAGGAAGTGCTGAGATCCCAGCTGATGGCGCAGCTGGTTGAGGGCAAGCTGAGTCAGAAAGAGGCATCCGAGCGGCTCGGCGTCACCGTACGCCAGATCAAGCGACTTAAGCGTCGCTACGTTGTTGCAGGCTCTGCTGGCTTGGTGAGCGCGAAGCGGGGTCAGCCGTCGAAGCGGCGCATCGATGCCGCGTTGCTGGGCCAAGCCATGGCTCTGGTTGGCGCGCACTATGCCGACTTTGGTCCGACGCTGGCAGCGGAGAAGCTGCGCGAAGTCCATGGCGTGACACTCTCGGTCGAAACCGTACGCCAGCAGATGGTGCTGCATGGCTACTGGAAGACGCGACGCAAAACAGTGGCCAGATCTCATCCGATGCGCGAGCGACGCTTGCGACGCGGAGAGCTCATCCAGATCGACGGTTCCCCGCATGACTGGTTTGAGGGGCGAGCCCCGCGCTGCACCCTGCTGGTGTTCATTGACGATGCCACGGGCGAATTGACGCACCTGCAATTTGTCGATACAGAAACCACGCTGGGCTACATGGCGGCCTTGCAACGCCACATTGCACTGCATGGACTGCCCGTAGCGCTGTACAGCGACCGGCATAGCGTCTTCCGGATCAATCAGAAGGAACCTGCTGCCGAGGCGCAAACCCAATTTACGCGTGCGCTCAAGGAATTGGGCGTGGAAGCCATTCATGCCAGCAGCCCGCAAGCCAAGGGGACATTTCTAATTGGGACAAAAGGGGACATTTCTATTTAGCGTTGACAGGACGAAAATGTGGATGAAAATGTGGCAGGCGCGGCATATTTTTGCACGGCAACATAAAACCCCCGCCCCATGAAAAAAGCCGCCCAGCTTGCGCGGGGCGGCTTGCTCTGCAACTTCGGATAGTACTTAGGCTGTCAACGCGGCGATGCCGGCTTTCGCGATTTGCGCGTCTTCGGCCGACTTCACGCCCGAGACACCAACGGCGCCCACGTAATGGCCTTCAAACACGATGGGCACACCGCCCTCTAACAAGCCGTCGATTTCCGGTGCGCTCAGGAACGAGACGCGGCCGCCATTGATCATCTCTTCATAGATGCGCGATTCGCGGCGGCCCAGCGCGGCCGTCTTCGCTTTCGATGGAGCGATGTGCGACGAGATCGGCGCCACGCCGTCCATGCGCTGCAGCCACACGAGGTGGCCGCCGTCGTCGACGATGGCGATGGCGACCGCCCAGTTATTCTTGAGCGCTTCCGCTTCGGCAGCAGCAGCGATTTTCTTTACGTCATCTAGGGTCAAAACCGGTTTCGATTGCATGAGACATCCTTGTTATGTTGAATCAAAATTGTATACGAAATGCAGGCCGACACCGGCCCTTACTGCTCGCGTTTGGCTTTCAGCTTTTGCTTCAGTTGTGCCATCACCGCAAAGGTCGCCTGCTCGCCCGCCAGGATCGCTTGGTTGCGGCTATTGAAATCGTTGCCCTTCATGGTGCCCAGGCTGGGCTGGATGACCACGTCCGCATCTTTCAGTTCAAACTGGTTGATGCGCTGGCCCATGATGGCGAACGTTTGCATCAGCACCTCCATCGAACTGATGGCTTTTTGCGTATCCGTTTGCGATGAGATATTCACGGCAATGATGAAATCGGCGCCCATGTCACGCGCAAAGCGCACGGGCACGGGGGCCACCAAGCCGCCATCGACATAGGTGTGGCCGGAAATCGTCACGGGCTGGAACACGCCCGGCACGGCCGACGACGCGCGCACGGCCATGCCAGTGTTGCCGCGCTGAAACAAGATCGGCTGGCCATTCTTCAGGTCGGTCGCCACTACGCCAAATGGTATTTTGAGCTTTTCCAGTGGCACGTTGTTGACGGCCTTGTTGACATAGCTTTGCAACGCCTCGCCCTTGAGCACGCCGGATGACTTGCCGAACAAGGGCAAGGCCCAGTCGGAAATGGCCGCCTCATCCATGTCAAAGGCCATCTTTTGCAAGGCAAAACCGGAATTGCCCGCCGCATATAAGGCGCCCACCACGCTGCCAGCGCTGGTGCCCGTGACGATGTCGGCGACGATGCCCTGCGATTCGAGCGCCTTGATCACGCCGATATGCGCGAAGCCGCGCGCCGCGCCGCCGCCCAGCGCCAGACCGATCTTGATCTTGCGCGGCGTGACGACCATCGGCTCGGGCGGCGTCAATACTTGCACTGGTTTCGGGGAAGAGGTGTCGCAACCGGCCAGCGCAAAGGCGGCCAGGGCAAGCAAGGTCAGGCGTTTAGGGAACATGGTAGCTAGGGGAAACCGCGCGCGGCAGTGGCAACAAAAGAGAACCGATTGTAGCGCAAGCGGCGGCGCCAGCACTGAAGGCAGTCTTAAATGTTTACAAATGACAATGTTAATCAGAAACGTGCACCCTGCCCTGCTACTAGATTGGCGCTTGACTTCCTCCACCTTCCGAGCACGCCAGAACAATATCAATTTACCAACAGCCTCGCCCTGCACTCGCCGCTTGCGCAACAGCTATCGAACAATCTGCCCGACGGCGCCATCGACTGGATCGACGCCAACGTCGGTTCGCCTGTGGCGGGCCATTGGGGCGTAGCGGCGGCAGTGCTGGGCATGCCTTGGCCGCGCTGACCGCGCAGGCACATTGTCTGTGAGGCGAAATATGCTTGACAGCCCAGCCTAACTTCCCTTACATTAAGTGCATGTCCTCCTTCAACCATCCATCCCCTTCCCTGCTGTCGCTACCGCGACTACTACTAGCACGCGCATAAGTTTGCCGCATTGCTTCGCCTGGCCACACGCCGGCGTGTTTTAAAAACCCTGGAAGGTTTGATGATGTTTGCACCATCCCCACAAGTACACGATTCTTTCTCTGCGACCGCCCCCGCTGGCGCCGCCGCACTGCATTTGCTATCGCTACCGATCGCTTGCCTGGCCTAGTGTTTCGTGGCCGCCCGGCAAGCTTGCGCCACAACCATTGATTTCCCCCTATCTTCAGGAGTACCCGATCATGATGTTGCAGAATCCAGCTTCCAAATACCGCGCCTTCCCTCCCGTCAAATTGACCGACCGTCAATGGCCGAACCAGATCATCAGCAAACCGCCGATCTGGATGAGCACCGACTTGCGCGACGGCAACCAGTCGCTGATCGAGCCGATGAGCGCGGAAAAGAAACTGCGGTTCTTCGAGATGCTGATCGCCATCGGTCTGAAAGAAATCGAAGTGGGTTTCCCCTCGGCATCGCAGACGGATTTCGACTTCGTGCGCAAACTCGTCGATGAAGGCCGCATCCCGGACGACGTCACCATCATCGTGCTGACCCAGTCGCGCGAAGAGCTGATCCGCCGTACAGTGGAATCGGTGGCTGGCGCCAAGCGCGCCATCGTCCACCTGTACAACTCGGTGGCGCCCGTGTTCCGCAAGGTTGTGTTCGGCATGTCGCGCGAAGAAATCACGCAGATCGCCACCACCGGCACCACCTTGGTGAAACAACTGGTGGCGCAGCACCCGCAAACGCAATGGGGCTTTGAATACACGCCGGAATCGTTTTCCACGACGGAACTTGATTTCTCCAAGCATATCTGCGACGCCGTCAGCGCCATCTGGAAGCCGACGCCGGCCAACAAGATGATCATCAACTTGCCGTCGACGGTGGAATGCAGCACGCCGAACGTGTATGCCGACCAGATCGAATGGATGTCGCGCAAGCTGGCGCGCCGCGACTCCATCATCATCAGCGTGCATCCGCACAACGACCGCGGCACGGCCGTCGCCTCGGCAGAACTGGCCGTGATGGCGGGCGCCGACCGCGTGGAAGGCTGTTTGTTCGGCAATGGCGAGCGCACCGGCAACGTCGACCTGGTGACCCTGGCGATGAATTTGTACACGCAGGGCGTGCACCCGGGCCTGGATTTCTCCGACATCGATACCGTGCGCAAGTGCGTGGAAGAGTGCAACCAGTTGCCCGTCCACCCGCGCCACCCGTATGCGGGCGACCTGGTGTTTACGGCATTCTCCGGCTCGCACCAGGATGCGATCAAGAAAGGTTTTGCCAAACAGCAACCGGACAGCATCTGGGAAGTGCCGTACTTGCCGATCGACCCGGCCGACCTGGGCCGCAGCTACGACGCCGTGATCCGCGTCAACAGCCAGTCCGGCAAAGGCGGCATGGCGTATTTGCTGGAACAGGAATATGGCCTGGTCTTGCCGCGCCGCCTGCAGATCGAATTCTCGCGCGCCGTGCAAGCCGTGGCCGACGCCACCGGCCGCGAAATCGCCGCGCAGGACATCCATGACATTTTCCAGCGCGAATACCTGGAGCAGACGACGCCGTACGCCTACACCTCGCACCGCATGGTGGAAGACACCAGCAGCGATGAATCCGTGCAGATCGACATCAGCCTGTCGCACCGCCAGGCGCCATTGGCCCTGCAAGGCGGCGGCAACGGCCCGATTGACGCCTTCGTCAATGCGCTGGGCCTCGACATCAAGCTGATGGACTACCATGAGCACTCGATCGGTTCCGGCGCCAATGCGCAAGCCGCCTGCTATGTCGAATTGCGCCTCGACAATGGTCCGACCCTGTTCGGCGCCGCCATCGACAGCAATATCGTCACTGCCTCGTTCAAGGCCGTGCTGTCGGCAGTGAACCGCCGCATCGGGCAGACTGACGCCGAAAAAACAACAGCGGCCGACGTCGCTGCCAGCGCCGCCTAAATCTTTTCAGGCAACTCTCATAGAGAGAAAAAGCGGTACGGCTTGATCGCCGTGCCGCTTTTTCATTTCTACTGGGAAATTATTGGTATAAATCAGGTATCGCCGACCGTATAATCAATGCAGAACAAGACCACCGGAGACAGAACATTAGCTACCGAGGGAATCAGCATGAAATTGACGGATATGAAGATAGGTGCGCGCCTGGGCGCGGCTTTTGGTGTGGTACTGCTGCTGATGGCGGTACTGGTCGGCACGGGTTTATTGCGTTTGGACAAGATCGGCGCCATCAGCGATTCCATCATCGAGCGCGACTGGCCTAAGGCCGACGCCGTCGCTACCATCCGCAGCACCACCCGCTCGAACGCGGCTCTGGTACTGGAACTGTTCATCCATGAAGATCCGGCCAGGGCAAGCGCCATCCACACGGAGATCGAGGCCAATAAAGTCACCATCACGCAAGCGCTGGAGGTACTCGACCGCCTGGTCATCCTGCCTGAGGCCAAAAACCTGCTGGCCACACTGAAACAGCAACGCAAGGCCTATGTGGTCTCGTTCAGCCAGGCCGACAAGCTGCTGGTGGCTGGCCAGCGCGCCGAAGCGGCCGTGCATGTACGCGACAATACCCTGCCGGCTTTGAGCCGCCTGCAGCAAACCGTGAATCGCCTCAACGAATTGCAACGCGAGGTGGTCGTGCATGGCGGCGTCCAAATACGCGACAATATTGCCACGGCGAATATATTGATGGTCAGCTTAAGCGCCGCCGCCTTGCTGCTGGGTGTGCTCTTTGCCTGGCGCGTCACGCGTTCGATCACCACGCCCGTCGCGTATGCGGTGCGCGTGGCGCAAGCCGTGGCCGCAGGCGATTTGAGCAGCAAGATCGTGGCCGAAGGCCGCGATGAAACGGCCCAGTTGCTGCATGCACTGCGCCACATGAACGACAACCTGGCCACCCTGGTGGGGCAGGTGCGCGGCGGCACGGGCACGATTGCCGTGGCGTCGAGCCAGATTTCCAGCGGCAATGCCGACCTGTCGGCCCGCACCGAGGCGCAGGCGAGCGCATTGGAAGAGACGGCGTCTGCCATGATCGAACTGACGGGGACCGTGCGCAGCAATAGCGATAATGCGCGCCAGGCGGACAGCCTGGCCCGCTCGGCGTCGGCCATCGCCCAGCGCGGCGGCGCGGCCATGGCCCAGGTGGTCGATACCATGGACGCCATCAATGCGTCGTCGCGCAAGATCGTCGACATCATCGCCGTCATCGATGGCATCGCCTTCCAGACCAACATTTTGGCCTTGAACGCGGCCGTGGAAGCGGCGCGCGCGGGCGAACAGGGGCGCGGTTTTGCGGTGGTGGCGTCCGAAGTGCGCAACCTGGCGCAACGCTCGGCCGCAGCGGCCAGGGAGATCAAGGAACTCATCGCCGATTCCGTCAGCCGGGTCGGCCAGGGAGCGCAACTGGTCAGCCAGGCGGGTGCCACGATGGATGACGTGGTAGCCAGCGTGGGCCGGGTCAGCGACATCGTCGGCGAAATCAGCGTCGCCAACCACGAGCAAAGCGAAGGCATCGAGCAGATCAATGCCGCCATCATGCAGATGGATCAGACTACACAGCAAAATGCGGCCCTGGTCGAGCAGGCGGCGGCCGCCGCCGCGGCCATGCATGAACAGGCGGGCGAGCTGGAAACCCTGGTCAGCCAGTTCAAGCTGGAGCACGGCGATAGCGCCCAGGCGCCGTCGCCTGCCGTCCTGCGCCTGACGCGCAGCTGAGTTTTAATCGATCTGGCGCGCCAGGCGGATGCCCGCAAACTGCCAGCGCGCCCCAGCGGGGAAGAAATTGCGGTAGCTGGCGCGCGCATGGCCCGCCGGCGTGGCGCACGACGAGCCGCGCAGCACATACTGGTTCAGCATGAACTTGCCGTTGTATTCGCCGAGCGCACCGGGCGCCGGGCGGTAGCCCGGATACGGCGCATAGCTGCTGCTGGTCCACTGCCAGCAGTGGCCAAACATTTGCCGCAGCCCAGCGCCCGGCGCGCCAGCACCCGGAGGCAACGGACCCACCGCCACCCCGATGCCTTGCGCGGCCACCTCCCACTCCGCTTCCGTCGGCAGGCGCGCACCGGCCCAATGGGCATAGGCATCCGCTTCGAACAGCGACAAGTGCGTGGCCGGCGCCAGCACGTCGAGCGGCCGCAAGCCATATAAAGTGAATTCCTGCCAGTGCCCCGCCGCATCGCGCTGCCAGTACAGCGGACACTGCAGGCCCTGGCTGCGCACCCAGTCCCAGCCTTCGGCCAGCCACAGGTGGGCCGTGCAGTAGCCGCCCGCCTCGATGAAGGCCAGGTACTCGCCATTCGTCACCAGCGCGCAAGCGAGCTGGAACGGCGCCACGTATTGCGGGTGGCGCGGCAATTCATTGTCGAAACAAAAACCATCGCCCGCGTGTCCGATCTGCGCCAGGCCGCCATCGAAGGCAATCCAGGCAGCGCCCTGTTCATGCTGCGGCACTGGAGCCGCCGCGCTGCTGGCGTCCAGGTAGGCGGGAAACAAGGGACTTTGCGCCAGCAGATGCTTGACATCGGTCAACAACAATTCCTGGTGCTGCTGCTCGTGTTCGAGGCCCAGCGCCAGCAGTATGCTCAGCCGCTCATACTCACGCTCATGCTCGGGGCGCGCCAGTTCGCTGGCCAGCAAGCCGCTGATGCGCGCATCGACGTCGGCCCGGTAGGCACGCACGGCCGCCATGCCGGGCCGCGTCAGCAAGCCCCGCTGCGCACGCGGGTGCTTCTCGCCCACGCCGTTGTAGTAAGAGTTGAACAGCACGCGAAAGGCAGGATGGAATGGCGCGAACGCCGCTTCCATTGTTTCCAGAATAAACGTTTCGAAAAACCAGGTGGTATGCGCCAGATGCCATTTGACGGGACTGGCATCGAGCATCGATTGCGCGCCGCAATCCTCGTCGGACAATGGCTCGGCCAGCAGCAGCGAATGCTGGCGCACCTTGTTGTAATGATCGATCAGCATCATGCCCCTTTTAGTCCCTGATGACACGCGCATACATCACCGCAAACCACTGCTGCGGGTCCGTCCAGACTTGCACTGTGGCAAAGCCGGCCTGCTCCAGCAAGCCGACGAATCCGGCGCGCGTGTATTTATAGCTGTCTTCTGTGTGGATGCGTTCGCCTTTTGCAAAGCGCCGCTGCCCGCCTTGCCAATGCACGACTTGATCGCTGCGCGCTTCCAGGTGCATCTCGACGCGGCTCTCGCCGGCATTGAAAAAGCCGTGGTGGCGCCAGGCGCGCACGTCGAAATCGGCACCGATCAAGCCATTCACGTGGCGCAGCATGTTCAGGTTGAAGGCGGCCGTGACGCCCAGCGCGTCGTCGTAGGCGGCGTCGAGGATGGCGTCGTCCTTGACCAGGTCGACGCCGATCAGCAGGCCGCCGCCGTCACTGTCGGCATTGGCGCGCAAACGGCGCAAGAAGGCGATAGCTTGCTCAGGAGCAAAATTGCCGATCGACGAGCCGGGATAAAAAAACACCCGCCGCGCGTCGCGCACGCTGGCCGGCAAGTCGAGGCGGCTGGAAAAATCCAGGCCCAGGCCGCTCATTTCGATATGCGGGAAGCGCTGCTGCAAGCGGTTCAATGATTCGCTGAGGAAATCATACGAAATATCCACGGCCACATATTGTGCCGGATGCAGCAAGGGAAACAGGCTGGCAGCCTTGGCGCAATTGCCCGCTCCCAGGTCGATCAAGGTGCTGCCCGGCCCCACCGCGTGCGCAATATCGGCGCCGTGGCGCGCAAAAATGGCCGCCTCTGTGCGCGTCGGATAATACTCGGGCAAGGCGCAAATGGCTTCGAACAGCTTCGAGCCGAGGGTGTCGTACAGATACTTGGGCGAGGTCCAGGCCGCGCGTGCCAGCAAGCCGCTGCTGATTTCGGCTATCGTGGCAGGAGCGGCGCTGGCCGCTGACGGATTGGCCAGGCGGTGAAAGTCAGACAGGTGCTGCGCGAGTGGCATGGTCATGGGCTGGCTCGTCAATGAAGTGAGTGGCGACAGGTGCTTGCACGGGCTGTCATCTGGCATGCACGTCCTTGCATGCGGGCTTGCTGGCCTGCAGGCTTGCGGGTACCGTTACCGATGACTTTTTCCCATCATAGCCGAATCCGCATCTGCCAATCGTGCGGCAGGTAACTTAAGGTCAAAACCCGCTCGCCAGGGGTCCCACGCACGCATAAGTGGTATTGCCAAGCAAAAATGATAAGCCTGTCGTATACTCCACATTGCCGGCCAAACAATCCGCGCGCCATTGCAGTCCCAGGCCCCCCTCTCCCCCGCGTGCCTCCCTTGACGATAATTGCTAACACCATGCTCGAATTGCGCCATCTGTCGAAGTCCTATGCCCATGCACGGCCCGTGCTGGCTAACCTTTCCTGCCGCTTCCAGGCGGGAGAATTCATCGCCATCATGGGCGACTCCGGCGTCGGCAAGTCGACCTTGCTGAACCTGATCGCCGGCCTCGATACGCCCGATGCGGGTGCCGAAGCACACCCTATCCTGGTGGACGGCATCGCCATGTCCAGCCTCGATGACGCCGCCGCGACACGGCTGCGTCGCGCCCGCATGGGCTTTATCTTCCAGGCCTTCCACGTCTTGCCGCACCTGACCCTGCTGCAAAACGTGGCCCTGCCGCTGCTGCTCAACGGCTTGCCCCAGGAGCGCGCTGCCAGCATGCTCGATGCAGTTGGCCTGGGCGGACGCGGCGGCGACTTTCCGCAGCAATTGTCGGGCGGCGAAATGCAGCGCGTGGCGATCGCCCGTGCGCTCGTGCACAAGCCGGCGCTGGTGCTGGCCGATGAGCCGACCGGCAATCTCGACCCGGATACGGCGCACAGCATCCTGCAATTGCTGCGAGCCGAAATCAAGGCCAACGGCAGTTGCGCCATCATGGTCACGCATTCGCTGGCAGCCGCTGAAATGGCGGACAGGACCATGATATTGACCAAGACTGGCTTACAAAATACAACAAACGTCAAGCCAATTAATCAAACAATCAGTTAATTTAGCTGACCATGTATCACAAGTTTTGTTATCGTAGTATTATTGAAAACACTTGCCTGGTTATTAATGTTGCAACGCAAATGTTGTACTACGTCACACAGACAGCCGTACTGCGATGACTAACTATAGCCGGGACCGCCAAAGTGGTCCCGTCCCTTGCATAACCTGAAGGAGGAGTAAATGAACGTTCGGCAAAAGAAGCTGGAAATGATTGAAGCGATGAACCGGGCGCGGGCGCTCGAACCATCGAGTTTTGTGCCCAACAAGCTGCTCGATACCCTGATCGAGAAGATGAACCTGAAAAATGATGCAGAACTGTGCCGTGTGCTGGAAGTGCAGCCTCCCATCATCAGCAAGATACGGCACGGCAAGCTGTCGGTCGGTGCGACGATTTTGCTGCGCATGCATGAGAAATCAGAGATCGCCATCCGCGAACTGAAGGAACTGTCCGCCATGCCAGCCCATTGAAACGGCACGCTGTTGTATTGCCCTGCCAGGCACTCAGGTTCCCGGCGCCATAAACTTTTGCCCTGAAATTCGCGTAGTTCGCTCACCGCAGAGCAGCCGAGCACGATAGCGAAGAAGCCCAGCCCAAACCTTGCTGCCCGTTTCGCCGCCCAACACCGCATCGCCCCCTCTTCCTGTCCTGCCGCATCCCTTGCAGTGCCCTGCGCCAGCAACCATTTCCATCTCTATTTGATTTGACGCTTGATCTGACGCAACATGCATTGCCGCTATCGGCATGCATGCCCATCCCCGCCAGCGTGCAGCAGCCACACCGGAGCCAGCCCAAACGCGCAAAAAAACAGCTGGTACAGCACCACCGTACAGGCGCTGACCAGCTGCTTGCTGCGATGCCGTGGATTGACTTAATTGGCCGGCACCACGCCGTAATGGCGCGCATAGCGTTCATCGAGATTTGCCAGCGGCATCATCATGAACATGTCGGCGCTTTCGAAATCAGGGTCCCAGGCCGGTTCGCCGCAAATCCAGGCGCCCGAACGCAGATACCCCTTGATCAGCGGCGGCACTTGCGGCTTGTGCGCCGCTTCCAACTGGTGGATAGGGAAAGGCAGGTGCGGCGTGACGCGGTATTCGGCCGGCGCCATGTGCTTTTCAGCCAGCGCCTGGTACACGGCGACGGCATTGTGGCCGCCATCGGCCAGGCTGATGCTGGCGCAACCCACCAGGTAGTCGCAGCGTTCGCGGCGCATGTACTCGGCGAGGCCCGACCACAGCAGCATGATCACGCTGCCGCCCCGGTATTTGGGATGGATGCAGGCGCGCCCCGCTTCGACCATGCGTCCGCGCAAATTATTCAGGCGGCTCAGGTCGAATTCATTTTCGGAGTACAAACGGCCGATCTTCGCCGCCCTGGCCGCGCTCAGCACGCGGTAGGTACCCACCACCTTCAGGGTGTCGGCGTCGCGCACGATCAGATGATCGCAATGGGCATCGAATTCATCGCTGTCGAGGCCATTGGCATTGGCCAGCGACGTCAGGCCCATGGTCTCGATAAACACCTTGTAACGCAGACGCTGCACTTCGCGCAACTCAGCGGCCGTGGTGGCCTGGCTGAGCACCAGTTGAACTGGCCGGGCCTTGGCTTCGTTTGACGCGATTATGTTTTGCATGGTTTCATCCCCTGTGATCAAGACAACTCCAGCGTACTTGTCTAATATGTCAGGAAAATGACAGCCGAATGTCATTTGCGTGACGCACGTCAATGCCCGGGAGATCGTGCATAATTACCACACTCGCCCAGCCGAAAGAGTCCATGAAAAATGCAGACGCCAGCACGGAAGCCATCCATATCACGCCCTACACCAAGCCCGCCGCCGGCTGGGATGCGCTGAAACACGTGGCCATCAGCCTGCACCAGGAGCGGGTCGCGCCCGGCAATTTAAAGGCGTTGCTGGCGCAAAACCAGCCGGACGGCTTCGACTGCCCCGGCTGTGCCTGGCCCGACCGCGACCACGGCTCCACGTTTGCCTTTTGTGAAAACGGCGCCAAGGCCGTCGCCGCCGAAGCCACCAGCCGCCGCGCCGGCCCCGAGCTGTTTGCCAGCACCACCGTGACGCAACTACTGGCGCAATCCGATTACGCGCTGGAACAGCACGGCCGCCTGACACAGCCGATGGTCTACGACGCCGCCAGCGACCGCTATGTGCCGATCGCCTGGGAAGAAGCCTACGCCCTGGTGGGGCGCCACCTGCGCGCCCTGCCCGAGCCGAACCAGGCCGCGTTCTATACCTCGGGCCGCGCCAGCAACGAAGCGGCATTCCTGTTCCAGCTGATGGCGCGCCTGTATGGCACCAACAACTTCCCCGATTGCTCGAACATGTGCCACGAGGCGACCAGCCGCGGCTTGCCCGCCACGGTGGGCATCGGCAAGGGTACGGTCACGCTGGACGATTTCGACCTGGCCGACACCATCCTCATTTTCGGCCAGAACCCGGCCACCAACCATCCGCGCATGCTGGCAGAACTGCGCGGCTGCGCGCGCCGCGGCGGCAGCATCGTCTCCATCAATCCCCTGCGCGAGCGGGGCCTGGAGCGTTTCATGGATCCGCAAAGCGCGCTGGAAATGGCCACCCTGGGCAGCACGCGCTTAGCCGGCCTGTTCGTGCAGCCGACCCTGGGCGGCGACTTCTCCCTGATCAAGGCCGTCGCCAAGCGCGTCGTCGAGCATGACGATGCAGCGCAGGCCGCCGGCGCACCCGCCGTCATCGAGCATGATTTCATCGTTGAGCACTGCAGCGGCTTCGAGGCCTTTCGCGACGACTTGCGCGCAGAGAATTGGCAACTGCTGGTGGCCGAGTCGGGCGTGGCGCGCGCGCAGATCGAAGCCCTGAGCGTCATCTTCATCAAAGGCCAGCGCATCATCGCCACCTGGGGCATGGGCTTGACGCAGCACAAGCACAGCGTGGCCGCCATCCGCATGCTGTCGAACCTGATGATGCTGCGCGGGCAGATCGGCAAGCCGGGCGCCGGCCTGTGCCCCGTACGCGGCCACTCCAACGTGCAGGGCGACCGCACCATGGGCATCGAGGAACAGCCAACAAACGCCTTTCTCGACCGTCTGGGCCAGGTGTATGGCTTCAAACCGCCGCGCGCGCACGGCTACGACGTGGTGGCCACCATCGAAGCCATGCAGCGCGGCGACGTCAAGGTGTTCATCGCCCTGGGCGGCAATTTCGCCGCCGCCACGCCCGACACGCCGCTGACCTGCGCCGCACTGCGCCAGTGCGCGCTGACGGTGCAGGTGGCCACCAAGCTCAATCGCAGCCACCTGGTGATCGGCAAGGAGGCGCTGCTGCTGCCCACCCTGGGCCGCACGGAGATCGACCTGCAGGGCGCCGTGGCGCAGGGCGTGACGGTGGAAGACTCGATGAGCATGGTGCATATCTCGTACGGCCGCAATGCGCCCGCCTCGCCGCAGCTGCGCTCGGAAGTGGCCATCGTGGCCGGCATGGCCGAAGCGACGGTCGGCAGCGCGCTGGTCGACTGGCGTGCCTACGCGGCCGACTACGCGCGCATCCGCGACGATATCGAGAAAGTGTTCGACGATTTTCATGACTACAACGCCAGGGTGGGGCGGCCGGGCGGCTTTCATTTGACGGTAGCCTCGCGCGAGCGCGTGTGGAAGACGCCCAGCGGCAAGGCCAGCTTCATCGTCGCCCCGCTGGAGCTGGACACGCCGCTGCACCGCGCACGAAAGCGCCATGGCGAGCGCCTGATGGTCTTGATGAGCACCCGCTCGCACGACCAGTACAACACCACCATCTACGGCATGGATGACCGCTACCGTGGCGTGTACGGCACGCGCCGCGTGGTCTTCGCCAACGGTGACGATATTGCCATGCTGGGCTTTGCCGACGGTGAGACGGTGGACTTGATCGGCGCCTGGGACGATGGCGTGGCGCGCCGCGCCGACGGTTTCAGGCTGGTGGCCTACGACATCCCGCGCGGCTGCCTGGGCGCATATTACCCCGAGACGAACGCCCTGGTGCCGCTGGCCAGCACGGCCGATGGCGCCGGCACGCCAACGTCAAAATCCGTTCCCGTGCTGCTGCAGCGCAGTGCGGCTTACATGCCGATGTCGGGCGTGTAGTCGACGAAGCCATCCTGGCGGCAGAAGCCCACCAGCTTCATGCCGGCCTGCGTGGCGATGTTGATCGCCAGCGAACTGGGGGCGGAAATCGTTGCCAGCAACGGAATCTGCATGCGCGCCGCCTTGCGCGCCAGCTCGTAGCTGCCGCGGCTGGACAAGAACACGAAGCCGCGCCGCATGTCGACGCCGTTCAGCGCCAGATGGCCAATCAATTTATCCAGGCCGTTGTGGCGGCCGATATCCTCGCATACCTGCACGATATCGCCGTCGGGGGTACACCACGCGGCGGCATGCACGCCACCAGTTTCCCGCATCAGCGCCTGCTGCTCGCGCAGGCCGTTTGCTGCGCGTGCCAGCGCGGCGGGCAGGTTGACCTGGATCAGCGCCGGCGGCAGCGCTTCCGGCTGCAAATCGAGCATTTCCAGGCTGTCGATGCCGCACACGCCGCAGCCGCTGCGGCCCGTCAGCGCGCGGCGCCTGTCCTTCAGGCGCGCGAAATCCTCCTGGGCGATGGTCAGCGCCACTTCGGCGGAGTCAAAGCGCAGGAACACGTCGCAGTCGAAGATGGCGGCGGCCGACTTGACCACGCCTTCGGTCAGCGCGAAGCCATAGGCAAATGCTTCCAGGTCGCGCGGGGTGGCCATCATGACGACGTGGGAAATGCCATTGAAGACCAGCGCGACGGGGATTTCCTCGGCAACGTGGTCGATGGCGGCAGTGGCAGCGCCCGCGCGGTGGCGGACGATGGCGCGCTCGACAAAGCCGGCGCGTTCGATATGGGTATCTTCTGACATGGCAACCATGGGGGAAACTATCACAGGCCCCATGGTAAACCAGAATGGCAAGCCGGGGGCTGCCCTGCTGCCAGGGCGATTGCATGAAGGATAAGTGGTCGGTTAGGCCATAGGGCAAAAATATTGCTTGTAAACCTGCCAAGAAAGGCGTTTACTTTCGATATTTGGACGCGCAAATGGCAAACGAACCGATCTCGCTGGTGGCAGCATTCGATGACTTGAACGACCCGCGT
>NZ_JBNYXW010000029.1:0-27853 GCF_051380875.1 Janthinobacterium woesei | reverse complement strand
ACGGCGAACCGGGTGTCAAGACCATCTGGCTTGGGATGAAGGAAGTCTACGTCGCGGCGAAAACGATGGGTAAATTACGTGACCGGGCCAACGCCAAGACTTGTGTATAACGAGGTGAGCTAAACCCTAACCTGATGTCAGAAGACTCTGGCGCAAGTCGTCAGAATAGGGTTGGTATCGTAATTGCTTGACATGTACCTTGAACGGTCATAGAGTCTTTTCTGACACATCTTATTAAGGAGGCACGTTTTGCGAGGTCAACGCATCGGTTATGTCCGGGTCAGCAGTTTTGCCCAGAATCCCGAGCGTCAGCTCGATTAGGTCCAAGTGGACAAGCTATTCACGGACAGGGCCTCGGGCAAAGACACACAGCGGCCGCAGCTCGACGCCTTGCTGTTGTTCGCCCGTGAAGGCGACACGGTAGTCGTGCACAGCATGGACCGTCTATCGCGCAACTTGGGCGATCTGCGCCGGCTGGTGCAGACGTTGACCAAGCGGGGGATACGAATCGAATTTGTCAAAGAACGCCTGAGCTTCACCGGCGAAGACTCGCCAATGGCGAACCTGCTGTTGTCGGTCATGGGTGCGTTGGCGGCGTTCGAGCGAGCCTTGATCGGCGAGCGGCAGCGCGAAGGGATCGCATTGGCCAAGCAGCGCGGTGTCTACCGAGGTCGCAAGAAATCGCTTGTAGACGACCAGGTTGTCGAGCTGCGCCGTCGCGCTGGTGCCGGGGCGGTGGTAGGCTGTCGCTATCGTTCATTACTGCCGGGTCTGCCATGCCGTCTCGTTTCGCCATCCTGCTGTTGAGTCTATCCCTGCTGCTGGCGCCCTTGGCGCAGGCGCAGGAGGACGATGCCGTGCTGCCTTACCGTCCCTCCGTTGCCAGTCCGGCCCAGCTGCCTGTACCGGGCCAGCTGGAATTCGAGGCTGGTGGCTTGCTGTCGAAAACGGGCGAGTCGCGCCGCGCCAGCCTGCCATACACCTTCAAACTGGCGTTCACGCCCGAATGGGGTCTCTTGCTCGAAGGCGAGGGCTATGTGCACACGCGCGACGAGTTGGGGCGCCGCGAGACAGGCGTGGGTGACACGACCGTCGTGCTCAAGCGGGCCTTCTTGCTCGACAGCGCCACGGCGCTGGGTTTGGAGCTGGGCTGGAAAGTGCCCACGGCCAAGGACGCCATCGGCAGCGGCAAGAGCGACCTGTCGATCAATGGCATCTTCAGCCGCGACCTGGGCGCCGTGCACATGGATGCGAACCTGAATGCCACGCGCCTGGGCGCATCCGAGCCCGGCACGGGCAGCGTACAAATGGGCTGGGCGGCGTCATTTTCCACGCCCGTCAGCGCGCGCTGGGGCGCCACGGCCGAAGTATCGGGCGCGCGCCTGCGCGGCGCGGCGGCCACTGCCCAGCTCTTGCTGGCTGCTACCTACAACCCCACGCCGCGCCTGGCCATCGATGTCGGCATGGCGCGCGGCCTGACGGGGGCGTCGCCGGACTGGTCGCTGTTCAGCGGTTTGGTGGTGCCATTGGGCAAGTTGTGGTGAGATCGTGACATTTTTCCTTATGTGTCCTAGCGTACAAACTTGTTTATGTACAGGGACTACAATTGCGGCATAACCAATAAAAGGAGTGCCTCCATGAAAACCCTGATACTTGCCGCCGCCTTGCTGTCGGCCGCCACCGGCGCCATCGCCCAGGTCGGCATGTCGGTCACCATCGGCCAGCCCGGCTTTTACGGGCGCATCGATGTGGGCGACTATCCGGCACCGCAACTACTGTATGCGCAGCCTATCATCGTGCAGCGGCCCCAGTACTACACGGGCCGCCCGATCTACCTGCGCGTGCCGCCCGGGCATGCGAAAAACTGGTCCAAGCACTGCCGCAAGTATAATGCCTGTAACCAAGAAGTTTATTTCGTCCAGGATAGTTGGTATAACAATCAGTATGCGCCCCGTTATCGCCAGCAACACTCCGACAATCACCATGGCCGCCCAGATTACCGGCCGCCACAGCAGCAGCATGGCAAGCCGAACCGCCCCGGTAACGACCACGGCAACCGCCCGGGCAAGGACCACGGCAATGGCCATGGCAACAAGCCTGGCAAGGGTGACAATGGCCATGGCAATAAGCCCGGCAAGGGTGATAATGGCCACGGCAACCGCGGCGATCGGGGCGACGATCACAGAAAATAAAGTTAGTAAATCGGAGGATCTTTGCATAGTAAAATCGTAATCGTAGGTGGCGGAGCAGGCGGCCTGGAGCTGGCCTGCAAACTCAGCCGCAAACTCGGCGCCGGCCAGGTCACCCTGGTTGACAGCCGCCTGTACCATATCTGGAAACCTTCGCTGCACGAAGTGGCGGCCGGCACCCTGGACATTCATCAGGAAGGCCTGTCGTACCAGATGCTGGCGCATGACAATGGATTTACCTATGTGTATGGTCCCCTGATCGCGCTCGACGCTGCCTCGAACAGTCTTACCGTGGGCGCCATTTCCACCGACAAGGATGAGCAACTCTTGCCGCAGCGCCAAGTCAGCTACGACCAGCTGGTGCTGGCCGTGGGCAGCACCTCGAATTACTTTGGCGTGCCCGGCGCCAAGGAAAACACGATTTCCCTGAATGCCACGGAAGATGCCGAGCGTTTCCGTTTGACCTTGCTCAAACTGCTGGCCATGGCCGAGCAGCGCCAGGGCGATGCAGGCCATCCCGGTGTCGATATCGTCATCATCGGCGGCGGCGCCACGGGCGTGGAGCTGGCGGCCGAATTGCGCGAAGCCAGTGGCGTGTACGCGGCCTATGGTTTCCAGAACCTCAACGCCATCAAGGATGTGCGCATCACCCTGCTGGAAGGGGCGCCGCGCATCCTGGCGCCGTTGCCTGAGCGCGTCTCCGTTGCAGCCTCGAAACTGCTGTACAAGCATGGCATTACGGTGGTGACCGACACGCGCGTCACGGCTATCGAGGCCGACAAGGTGACGGTGGCCAGCGGTACCAATTACGCGGCCGATATCTGTGTCTGGGCCGCCGGCATCCGTGCGCCTGAATTCCTGTCGACCCTGGGCTTGCCGACGAACCGCGCCGGCCAGCTGGAAGTGACGGGCATGCTCAACGTGCAGGGGCAGACGAATATCTATGCGCTCGGCGATTGCGCCGCCTGTGCCGGCGCCGATGGCAAGCTGGTGCCGCCACGCGCCCAGGCCGCCCACCAGCAGGCCGATTACCTGTTGAAAACGTTCATGCTGCAAGCGAAGGGCAAGCCGCCGCAAACCAAGCCGTACGAATACCTGGACTACGGTTCGCTGGTGTCTTTCGGCCGCACCACCTCGGTTGGCACCCTGATGGGGTCGCTGAAGGGCCTGAGCTGGTTCGTCGAAGGCTTTGTCGCGCGCATGATGTACGTCAGCCTGCATTTGATGCACCACAATGCCGTGCTGGGCAGCGTGCGCACGGCCGTCATGGCCATGGGCCGCTTCCTGATCAAGCGCAGCACGCCGCAGGTCAAGCTGCATTAAGCACTTTATGTCAGATCAAAAAGGGGCCGCAAGGCCCCTTTTCATTTGGCCGCCGCCGCCTCGCAACGCCCCCGCGTCATGGGAAAAACGATGGTAGTGAACTTGCCTTTTAACGTGCCGGCGATGCTGGCGTGCAGGATGCGTTCGCTGTCGTGGCGGTAGATGATGCGGCTGGGAAAGTCATTGTCCAGGTTGGCGAAGATGAATTCGTTCGGCTTGTCCTGGCGCAGCAGGTTGAAGATGACGGGCGGCTGGCCCGACGGCTGCACGATGTAGGCCAGTTGGCCCGGTTCGGTAATGCGGATCTGCACGAATTCAAAGGCCGTCGTCTTGCCGCCCTTGACAGTGCGGCTGGTGCCCAGGATGGTGCCGCCGGCGGCCGTGCTCCATTGCTCGCCAGAACCGGGTTCGGCGCCATCGACCAGCCAGCAGCCGGCCAGCCAGGCCAGTTTGCCGACCGTATCGGGCGGCGGCACGGTTTTTTCAGCAGCCTGGGCAGCGCCCATGGCCAGCAGTGCTGCCAGCAAAGTGGGGATGAGTCGTCGCATGCGGCCTCCTGTCGTTGAAGTCATTCATTTGCGCCCAGGGCGCGCCGGCGGTGCGCCTGTCCAGTGCCGCCTGCCAGGGTTTAGTTTTTTTGCGTAATGCGCGGCAAGACCACGCTCAAGGCCGTACCGCCTTGCGGGTTGGCCGCCAGGCTCAAGGTGCCGCCCAGGTAATGCACGCGCTCGCGCACGGAGCGCAGGCCATGCTTGCTCATTTCCACTGCTACGTCGGCGGGCAAGCCCACGCCGTTGTCCTTGACGCTCATCGTCAGCGCTTCGTCGTTGTCATCGATGATGATGTCGACCTCGCTCGCCTGGGCATGCGTGGCGATGTTGCTGAGCGCTTCTTCCAGGGTGCGCAGCAAGGCTACGCCCACGCTGCGCGGGCAAATCAGTTCATCTTCGGGCAGGCTGCAGCGCACGGCGATCTTGTGCTGTTCGGCAAATTGCGCCGCCAGTTCACCCAAGGCGACATTTACGCCCAGAAACTCCAGCTTGTCGTTCCACAGCTTCATCTGCATCTGGCGGTTGGTTTCAATCACATTCAGCAGCAATTGCTTCATGGTTGCCGCACGGTCGAGCAAGGCCGCTTCCTGCGGCATCTTTTGCGTCAGCAGCGACAGGTGCATGGTCAGCGCCGTCAACGACGAACCGAGGCTGTCGTGCAACTGGCGCGACAGGGCGCGCCGCTCGTTGTCCCAGCTGGTATTGACGTGGCCCAGCAACTCGCTGAGATCGGCGGCGCGTTCCGCATCGGCCTGGGCCGCTTCCTTGTTCGGATTTCTTTGTGCGGACATAGCGCCCCGTAATGGTGAAAGGAGAGGACCAAATTCAAGTTGTGGATCATACATGAGGATCTCATCGCGGGGCGCATGGATGGGAGATTTCTGCCTTTTAAGCAACTTTAATCTCTTCTCGTCAATTTTATGTGAAATGAAATATTATCTTTAATGTCACCGTTCAATGGGCGGTTTCCCGCATGGCTTGGTGTTGCGTACGGTTGCGCACATACCTGATCCCGGCTCCCTGCCATAGTGGGTCTGTGCATGATTTCCACGCAGCATTGCCGCCACTGTGGCGCGCAGGGCGCCGGACGCAACACCGGCCCGCTTAATAAAACGAAAGGATATGCCATGAATATCGATACCATCGTCGACCAGGAATATGCCGATAAAAGCTTCCGCGACATCGTCAATGCCCCTATCAGCGCCTTGCGCGGCGTCAGCGCTAAAGACGCCAAGGCCCTGCAGCAAGCGTTTGGCGTGACGACCGTGCGCGAATTGTCCAATCTGAATTTCGTCAAATGGGCCAGCGCGCTGGCCATCCTCGCCGATGAAGAGGGCATGAGCGGCGAAGAGCGGGCCAAGGAAGCGTTGCTCGACGACGCCGTGGAAATGACCTTCCCCGCCAGCGATCCGATTTCCGTCGACGCCGGCATCACGCGCATCGAAGTGGCACCGGACATGGTGGATGCGCAAACGGACCACCAGCGTGCGGGCAAGCAGGAAGTGGCGGCGAGCAAGAAATAAAGCATTCAGGCAAACGGCAAACCTTCGGGGCTTGCCGTTTTGCCCGCATGCGTGGCGCCAGGTGCGCCGCGAGATTCAGGCGATCGTGGGAGCGTTGCTTTTTTGCATGTTGCCTTGCGCTACGATCACCTCGTGCGGCGAGCAGCAAAAGCGGTTCTTGCCGGCGCGCTTGGCTTCATACAGGGCCGTGTCGGCCGCGCCCAGCAGCGATTCGACGGTGCTGGCGTCGTCCGGATAGATGGCGATGCCGATGCTGGTCGACAGGCGCAAGGTCAGGTCGTTGATGAAATATGGTTCGGAAATGACTTCGATCAGCTTGGCAGCCGGTTCGCGCGCGTCGCCCTTGCCGGCCAGGTTGCCCAGCACGATGACGAACTCATCGCCGCCGATGCGCGCCACGGTGTCTTCCTTGCGCGACACGCCCACCAGGCGCGCCGCCACCATCTTCAGGATGTCATCGCCATAGCCATGGCCATAGCTGTCGTTGATGGCCTTGAAGCCGTCCAGGTCCAGGTAGAGGATGGCCGATTTGCCCCGGTTGCGGGCCGATTGCTGCAAGGTGTGTTCGATGCGGTCTTCCAGCAGGCGCCGGTTGGGCAGGCCCGTCAGCGGGTCGTGCAGGGCCAGTTCCTGCTGCTGCTTGCTGTATTGCGCCAATTCCTTGTACAGCAGGCGCACTTCCAGCATATTGTGGATGCGCTTGTGCACTTCCATCAGGTCGAACGGTTTGCTGATGAAATCGCGCGCGCCCGCTTCCAGGGCGGCGATCTTGAAACTCGGTTGCGCCGTCAGGGCCAGCACGGGCAGGTAGCCGCCGTGCTCGATTTCCTTCAAGCCTTTCATGACTTGGAAACCATTTAATTCGGGCATTTGCAAGTCTAGCAGGATCAGGTCGTAACAATGTTCCTGGTGCAGCGGGCAGACCTGGGCCGGACGCATGGTGGCCGTGACGTTGCTATAGCCGGCGTCACGCAGGATTTCCAGCATCAGGTCGACATTGTCGGGCGAGTCGTCGACGACCAAAATTTTGGCTTTCAAAATTTCATCTTGGCTGGGCATGTATGGTCTCGGTGAATACGGTCTGCGCAACGCTGGCGACTCGCGTAAATAATCGGCTGACGTCAGGTCAGAATAATAGTAACGCCTTGCAACAAAATAAGGCGCACAACAGCACCCGAACTCGCCGCTGCCGCTCCTGTTAGCCAAGGTTGCCTGTGCCTGGCCGGTCGTACAGGGTGCTTCTATATTTCAGTGTAACAAACTCTACGGACGTTGCTTGTAGGACAGTGCCGCGTCTGAAAGTAGGAAGGCTAACCCATGAGTATGGTCATTTTGTTCTGAGCTATGTATTTCTTTGTATTATCTTTTTGCGCTGCATCAAGGCGGGGAATCGGCCAGGCGGCGCGCCGCCAATTGCGCCACCGCCGCCAGCAGCTCGGCCGGATCGAGCGGCTTCGAGAGGTAGGCCTGGAAACCGCTGTCGAGCGCACGCTGGCGCTCTTGTGGCCGCGCAAATGCCGTCAGCGCCAGCGCCGGCAGGGTGCCAGCGTCGTAGGGCGCGCGCGCGCGGATCTGCGCCAGCAAGTCGTAGCCATCCACTTCGGGCATGCCGATGTCGCTCACCAGTACATGTGGGCGCACGCTGGCCAGCAGTTGCAGCGCCTGCGCCGCGCTGGCGGCGCTATGCACTTCGGCATGGCTGTCGCGCAAGATGCGCTCCGTCAGCGTGCGCGCGTCGGCCTCGTCATCGACCACCAATACCCTGACGCCGCGCAAGTCGGGCAGGGCGTTGCCGGGCTGGCGCGCCGATGCGGCCGGTGCGCGCAGGGGCAGGCGCACGGTGAAGCTGGCGCCCTGCATGTCGCCGGCGCTGCTGGCCGTGACCGTGCCGCCATGCTGTTCCACCAGGTGCTTGACGATGGCCAGGCCAAGGCCCAGGCCGCCATGTTTGCGCGTGGTCGAGGCATCGGCCTGGCGGAAGCGGTCGAATACGTGGGGCAGGAAGTCTTTCCTGATGCCGATGCCGTTGTCAGCCACGGTGATGGCCAGGCGCGCGCCTTCGCGGCGCACGCCGATATCGACCTGTCCCCCTTGTGGCGTGAATTTCAGGGCGTTCGACAGCAGGTTCCAGATGATTTGCTGGATGCGGCTGGGGTCGCCCATGATGCTGCCGGCATCGCTGGCGATGCTGCTCCGGATGGTGATGTGCTTGGCGTCGGCGGCCGGACGCAGGGTTTCGATGGCGGCAGCGATGACGCTGGCGGCCACGAGGGTTTGCAGGTCGAGCAGCACTTTGTCGGCGGTGATGCGGCTCATGTCGAGCAAGTCTTCGATCAGCTGCACCTGCGCGCGCGCATTGCGTTCGATGCTTTGCAGGCCACGATGCAGGTCGGCCTCGTCGCGCGTGCCGCGCCGCAGCACCTGGGCCCAGCCCAAAATGGCCGACAGCGGCGTGCGCAGTTCGTGCGACAGGGTGGCGAGAAAATCATCTTTCAGCTGATTCGTGCGCTCGGCCTCGGCGCGTGCCTCGCGTTCGCTGTCGAGCAGCACCTTGCGCTCGTCGGCGGCGCGCCTGGCGGCCGCATACAGATGCGTATTGTCGAGCGCGACGGCAGCCTGGGCCGCGATAGCGGCGACGATGCGTTCGCTGCGCGCGCTGAAGATGCCCACCTGCGGGTGGCCCAGCAGCAAGCGCCCCGGCAACTGGCCCGAGCGTGAGCGCACGGGCAGGCTCATACAGCTGCGCAAGGGCGGCCCATCGCCGCTGGCGCCAGGGGCGGCGTGCCAGTCATTCCTGCACAAGGCGGGACCGAGGCGCAGTGGCGCGTCGATGGCATTGGCCTGCGCCAGGCTGATGCCGGCCACGGCGCGTGCCGGTGGCATCGGTGGCATGGCGCCCTGCGGCTCGGGGGTATCGATGGCATCGTCATAATAGAAGGCGCCGAAGCGCGCGCCGCTGATATGCGTGGCCGCATCGACGGTTGCCTGCAGCAGGGCGGGCAAGTCGAGCGTGCCGACCAGGGGCGCGCCTATGTTGCTGAGCAATTCGAGCACGCGCGTTTCATCGCGCAACGCTTCCTGCGCCCGCTTGACCTGGTCGATATCGGTGCACGTGCCGAACCAGCGCAGCAACTGGCCGCCGCGGTCGCGCACGGGATAGGCGCGCGTCAGGAACCAGCGGTACTGGCCATCGGCGCTACGGATGGGGAATTCCATCTCGAAAGGCGTGCCGTCGCGCATGGCGGTTTTCCAGTCCTGCAGCATCTGTGGCAGGTACTGCGCATCGTAGGCAATACGCCAGCCGTCGCCCTCCATCTGCCCGGTGCTGGCGCCCGTGTAGTCGTGCCAGCGCTGGTTGTACCAGCCGATGGTGCCGTCGAAGCTGGCGATCCAGGCCAGTTGCGGGATGGCGTTGGCCAGCGCGCGCAAGGCGTCCTCGCCCTGGCGCAAAGTGTCTTCGGCCGCCTTGCGCTGGCTGATGTCCTGCAGATATGTGGTCAAGCCATCGCTGGAAGGGAGGATGCGCAGTTCCAGCCAGCGCCCCAGCGGTGCGTAATACAGTTCGGCACTGCAACTGTGCTGCTGCGCCATGGCCTCCTGGTAGCAGGTTTCCAGTGCCGTGCCCAGCAGGCCGGGGCAGGCTTGCCACAGCTTGCTGCCGGCCAGGGTCGCGCCCGGCAGGCGCTGCGGCGCGAGCATGTCGGCGCCCCGCGTATTGATATAGCGGATGGTCCAGTCGCGCTTGAGCAGGCAGACGCCATCGGTGATGCCGTCCAGTAAACTGGCGAGTTGCTCGTCCGACAGGCCCAGCGGCGCCGAGGGCGGTAGCAGATCTTGCTTGCGTTCATGCTTGGCCATCGGAAATCCTGCAACAGTTAGTCTGCCACACGGGCTGCCTTGCCCTGCGGAGCCATCGGCCCTTGCCGGGCGGCACGTCGCGGTGCCGTCGCTGCGCACAGTGAATCGGCTCAATGATGAAAAGCGTCGACCCTCATGCAGCGCAAGCGCCCCGTATGTGAATGATATTGTAGCCCCAAGCGGCGCACTGCCACCGCACGCTTGCGCGCCAATGGACGGCTCCGTGCGCCGCCGCTTTTTCAGCCGCTTGCAGATAGCACTGGACAGGCTGGGAAGCAGTCCCTATAATCCCGCTTCTTTCGAGGCAGCAACTTCTCGATTCGCTGGATGCTCCTGTGAAAGCAGAAGTGTCCGTCGATAAAAAGGCAGATGCTTTTTAGCAGTGAAAAGATGGTCGATGGCGCAGGGCGGTATTGTGCAAAATCAGCTAAGCGATTGAAAAATCGAACTTTTCAAAGCGAAATGAATACGCTATAATGTTTGCCTGCGCGGCTGTAGCTCAGCTGGATAGAGTACTTGGCTACGAACCAAGGGGTCGTGGGTTCAATTCCTGCCAGCCGCACCAGAATATTGAAAATCAGACTTTGTCTGGTTTTGTTGTAAAAAGTTTGATCTTCATGCTGTACGTGAAGATGTTGTAGAAGTTTTGCGGCTGTAGCTCAGCTGGATAGAGTACTTGGCTACGAACCAAGGGGTCGTGGGTTCAATTCCTGCCAGCCGCACCAGTATTTGTTAGCATCGTTGCCAGAATCGGGTTCGCCCGGTTGTGATGAAAGTTTCAAGCTTCGCGCCGTTCGGTGAAGACTGTAAGAGTTTGCGGCTGTAGCTCAGCTGGATAGAGTACTTGGCTACGAACCAAGGGGTCGTGGGTTCAATTCCTGCCAGCCGCACCAGTATTAGCAGTAGAGAAAAACCCGGAAAGTTCGCTTTCCGGGTTTTTTTTCGTCCATGCGGCGCGCGTTCCCGGCGCCATCGCGGGGCAGCATGCAATGGCGTCAATTGTGAAATTTTTCGCCGCTGCGCCCTTTGCCATTCTGCAAAGCCCTGCTATAATCTTGTCTTAGGCGGCTGTAGCTCAGTTGGATAGAGTACTTGGCTACGAACCAAGGGGTCGTGGGTTCAATTCCTGCCAGCCGCACCAGAATATTGGGGATCAGATTGTAAAATCTGATCCCCTTTTTCGTTGCCTGAACCTTTTACAACGGACGTTTGCTGGCGCGCCGGTATTGCAGCCGGAACGCGCGCGGCGTCACTTGCCTGGCGGCGCGGAACTGGCGGTTGAAATGCGCGAGGTTGCGGTAGCCGGCCTCTTGCGCGATGACGGCGATGGCCAGTTCGCTTTCAATCAGTTGCTGGCAAGCACGGCCGATACGCAGCCGCACCAGGTACTCGCCCGGCGTGCAATGCGCGTGGCGCTTGAAAAAGCGGTGAAACGCACCCAGCGACAAGGCGGCCCGCTGCGCCAGGGTTTCCAGGGCGAGGTCGTCGCTGAAATGCGCGTGCATGAAGTCGAGCACGCTGGCCATGCGTTTTTGCTGCCCATCGCCATGCACGGGCGCCTGCGCTTTGGATGCCAGCGGCTGCGCGCCGGCGTCGCCAGCCAGTTCCAGCAGCACGTCGAGCAGCAGCGGCAAGCGCTGCGGCACGGGCAAGGCATTCAGTTGCAGCAGTTTTACGGCGCAGCGCGCGCTGGTGTCCGGCGAGAAATGCAGGGCAGGGCCGGCGCGGCCCGCCAATTGCCGCAGGGCTTGCAATTCGGGAAAACAGGCCGCCAGTTGTTCCAGCCACTCCAATGAAAACCACACCACCACGGCCAGCATCGGCTGGGCGGCGTCGATGCGTTCGCTGGCCGACCAAGTATGCGGCAGGTTCGGCCCCAGCAGCACCAAGTCGCCCGGCTCGAAATTACCCAGATGGTCGCCAATATAGCGTTGCCCCCGTGCATTGACCGTCAGGGTCAGCTCGAACTGCGGGTGGTAATGCCAGATGAAGGGAATGGCGTCGAGTTCGCGCCACAGCAAGCCCCAGGAGTGGCCTGAGGGAATCGTGACTTGTTCAAATAAAGGTGTCATCGTGACGTTTATCGTATTCAGATAGTCAGAATAGTATCAGTATTGGCCAGCAGTGGCACATTCGGGCGGGCGCAGCCATCGCACAATCTGTCTCACACCAGCAGCATCACCCACAACAGGAGACAGCGATGCAAGACAAGCTCCAGCATGTAAGCCCGCAGTATGGCGAGAACCGCCCCGGCAATCCATCCGTGGCCTACACGGAACAAGCCCAGTTGCGCGACATTCAAAAGCAGTTGCCGCTGCGCGTGCTGTCCGACAGCGATTTTTTGCACTGGCAAACCTATGGCTACGTCATCGTCAAGGATGCGGTGTCTCCTGAGCAAGTGCAGCGCACGACAGATTTCCTGTGGCAATTCCAGGGACTGGACCAGCACGACCGCGCCACCTGGAACCAGGACCAACTGCGCGAGCACGCCATGAAGGAACTCAACGGTTCCGGCATGGTCGAGGCGTATCACAACCAGACCCTGTGGGATAACCGCCAGACGCCGCGCGTGGTTGACGCCTTTGTCGATATTTGGGACTGTGTCGACCTGTGGGTGACCATCGACCGCGCCAACCTGAATACGCCCAATAATGGCAAGCGCAAGTTTGGCGGCTTCATCCACTGGGATGCCGACACCACGCTCGACCCGCTGCCCGTCAACGTGCAGGGCGTGCTGGCCCTGTCCGACACCTCGCCCGAGAGCGGTGGTTTCCAGTGCTATCCGGAATTATTTAACAATTTACTGGCTTGGCGCAAGACGGTGCCGGAAGACCGCAACCCGTGGCAGCCAGACCTGGCGACGGTGCCGTACCCGGTGCAATTCATCGCCATGAAGAAAGGCGAGCTGTTGATCTTTAACAGCCTGCTGGCGCATGGCATCCGCCCCAACACCTCGACAGACCAGGTGCGCCTGGCGCAGTATATTTCCTTCACCCCTGCGCAAGAGAACTATCAAACCCTGCGCGACTGGCGCGTGCAAAGCTGGCGCGAACGCAGCGCGCCGCAGGGCTACGCCTTTCCCGGCGACCCGGAGGAAAAGGAAAAGCTGCGCTACCCGCAAGCGCAGTTGAGCGAACTGGGCGAGAAAATCCTCGGCGCGCGCGACTGGTAAACGTTGTTGCGTTGTTGTTGAAGCGGCAGGATTGCCTGCCGGATAGACAATTACAGGTAAATGCACGATCATGGCTTGACTTGCCATCGACCGAGGAAACCATGAGTATCATTACCAGCATCGAAGACTTGCGCGTGCTGGCCCAGAAACGGGTGCCGCGCATGTTTTACGACTACGCCGATTCCGGCTCCTGGACGGAATCGACGTACCGGGCCAATTGCAGCGATTTCGCCAAGATCAAATTCCGCCAGCGCGTCGCCGTCAACCTGGAAAACCGCAGCCTGGCCTCGACCATGGTGGGACAGGCCGTATCGATGCCGGTAGCCCTGTCGCCCACGGGCCTGACGGGCATGCAGCATGCTGATGGCGAAATTTTGGCAGCGCAGGCGGCCGAGCAATTCGGCGTGCCGTTCACCCTCTCAACCATGAGCATCTGCTCGATCGAGGACGTGGCGGCCCACACCACAAAACCATTCTGGTTCCAGCTGTACGTGATGAAGGACCGCGAATTCATCAACCGCCTGATCGACCGCGCCAAGGCGGCAAACTGCAGCGCGCTGGTGCTGACGCTGGACTTGCAGGTGCTGGGCCAGCGCCACAAGGACTTGCGCAACGGCCTGTCGGCGCCGCCGAAACTGACGCTTCCGAATATCCTCAACATGGCCACCAAGCCGCGCTGGGTGATGGGCATGCTGGCCACCAAACGCCGCGGCTTCGGCAACATCGTCGGCCATGCCACTTCCGTGTCGGACATGTCGTCGCTGTCGTCCTGGACGCAGCAGCAGTTCGACCTCAGCCTGTCGTGGGCGGACGTGGAATGGATCAAGCAGCGCTGGGGCGGCAAACTCATCATCAAGGGCATCATGGACCCGGAAGACGCGCGCCTGGCCGTGGAAAGCGGCGCCGATGCGCTGATCGTCTCGAACCACGGCGGGCGCCAGCTGGACGGCGCGCAATCGTCGATCGAAGCCTTGCCCGCCATCGTCGATGCCGTAGGCAGCGAGATCGAAGTGCACATGGACGGCGGCATCCGCTCGGGCCAGGACGTGATCAAGGCCGTGGCCCTGGGCGCCAAGGGCGTCTACATCGGCCGCCCCTTCCTGTACGGCCTGGGCGCCATGGGTGGGCCAGGCGTCACCAAATGCCTGGACATCCTGCGCAACGAACTCGACCTGACCATGGCCTTTTGCGGCTTGCGCGACTTGCAGCATGTGGACAAGAAGATTTTGCTGCCGGGGACGTTTTAAGCGGGCGGGGGCTGGAGCAATTTCCGGCGCTGCGCTATATAGGCAGGGCGGTTAAGGTTGAGGTCGTGTCGGAATGGCAGACACCGCCCCGGACTCCGCACCTGACCCCGGTACCCAATAGTTAAATTTTCACTACTTCCGATACTTGATTAAAGAAAATATTTCCTAAAGTGTAGAAAACTAAGTTATCTTTAATGCAAGGAGACATTTTTCTCTTTATTAATGAGGTGAAAATGCGCTCTATAAACGCTGATGTTGACATAGTAGCTACAGCAGCTAACCAAAATTTCGATTGTTTAAGGCAGGATGGTCTGACCGCGCAAAAAATCGACGTTGGTATCATTTTTCAAGAAATGCTAGGCACCGCGACTGCGGCCGCCTACTTGGCAAAAAACAAAGTCCCTATAAACTTAGCCCTCCGCGTACTGACACGAACCCGCCGCAAGGCAATGGGATAAGTGTCGTGGCTTTTATAGCTGAATTGCGGAAGGACGGGGGCGGGAACTGCCATTCCCACACGAACTCAGTTTTGAGCGCCGATGCTCAACCTGGCGATATCTGAGCCAACTCACTGTTGATTAGTTGTGGTTGCTTTAATGGCAATGCCAATTCCAACTCCACTTCCCGCCCAGTGTCCTGGTTAATGTAGAGATCATGTCCGAATGGCAGGCCCCGGCACGAAGGCCGGGGCGGCGGGCGCGGCCAGCAGCAGGAAAACACCATACTCACGGGCAAAGAATGGCATGCGGCTATCCTGTAAAGTGGATGGCTGGGGAAATCTTGCCATACGATTATAGTGGCATGGAATAATCGCCTGTTTGAACCGCTGATTGGAATTGCATGGCCTACACGAAAACCATTACCACTGAACGTTTGATCCTGCGCAAACCACAGCCATCGGATGAAACGGCCCAGTTCGCCATGCATTCCGATCCTGAAGTGATGCGTTATTTCAGCGAACCGGCTTGGACAGACCGCGCCCGCACCGCGCGCCAGATCGCCGACGACGCGGCGGCCTTCGAGAAAGAGGAGTTTTTCCGCTTCGCCATCGCCTTGCAGGAAACGGGAGAATACCTGGGCAGCTGCACCCTGTACGCGCTGCACAAGCAAAACCGGCGTGGCGAGATAGGCTATGCGCTGGGCCGCCAATACTGGGGCAAGGGCTATATGCACGAAGCGTTGACGGCGCTGATTGCATTCGCCTTTGTCGAGCGCGACTTGAACCGCCTGGAAGCCGATATCGACCCGCTCAACGCCAGCTCGGCCAGCGCCCTGGAGCGTCAGGGCTTCAAGCAGGAAGGCTTTTTGCCTGAACGCTGGATCGTCGGCGGCCAGGTCAGCGATTCCGCGCTATATGGCTTGCTCAGGCGCGAGTGGGAAGCGCGGCGCAAGGGCGCCGCGTGAGCTGGGAATAAATTTAATGAGAAAGAAAAGATGAGCATCGATCCGGTCAGCATTTTTTGCCACGCCCTGGGCCAGCTGTCGGCCATGCTGGACAAGCTCGATGCCCAGCCGCAGATATTAACGGCGCGCCTGCACCCGGACATGCTGCCGTTTGCCCAGCAGGTACGCGCGGCGGTGAGTTTTTCGCTGCGCGGCTGTTGTCCGCTGGCTGGGCGGGGCGTCGTCAGCTTCAGCGACGCCGCCAGCCTGCAGGAACAGATCGCGCATACGTTGCGCTACCTCAAGGCCATTCCCACACAGCGCTTTATGGGCGCGCCAGAACGCATCTGCCGCGACCGCGCCGGCTTTGCCGATATCGCCCTGCCGGCCGATGAATACCTGCATCTGTACATCCTGCCGAATTTTTACTTTCACTTCAGCATGGCCTATGCGATTGCGCGCAGCCATGGTGCCGCCATAGGCAAGGGCGATTTCGATGGCTACCACGCGTACGCGCCGGGGTTTTCTTTCGAAGCGCCGGCTTCGGCATAAGCGGTCCGGCCATGCCGGAAATAGTCCTGTCTTCGCCCAGGCATGGCGCGGCAGCGCGTCACGCGTACTCAATGCGTCGGCGCTTACGCCACCACATTCGTCGGCGCGCCCCGTTCAAACGCTTCCACGTTGCCGATCAGCATGTCAGCCAGTATCTGCATGGCTTCACCGCTGGCCCAGGCCGTGTGGGGCGTGAGGATGAAGTTGGGCAGGCGCAAATTCAACAGCGGGTTGTCCGGCAGCGGCGGCTCCTTGCTCAATACGTCGAAACCGGCGCCGGCGATCACGCCGTTGGTCAACGCTGCTGCCAGCGCCGCTTCGTCGACCAGGCCACCGCGCGCCGTGTTGATCAGGAGCGACGTCGGCTGCATGCGTGCCAGCTCGTTTGCGCCGATGATGTTGCGGGTCTTGTCGGTCAGGGGCAGGTGCAGGCTCAGGACGTCGGAGGTGGCCAGCAGTGCGTCAAAACTCACTTCCGTCACGCCGTCTTCGGTGATGGGCGAACGGTTGTGCACCTGCACCTGCATGCCGAAGGCGCGCCCCAGCTGGGCCACCGCCTTGCCAAGCGCGCCATAGCCGAGCAGGCCCAGACGGCTGCCGGCCAGGTCACGGATCGGGTGGCCGAACAGGCAGAAGCGCTCGGACGCTTGCCACAGGCCCGCTTCCACATCAAAGCGGTAGGCGATCAACTGGCGCCGCAGGGCCAGCGTCAAAGCAAGGGTGTGTTCAGGCACGGTGGCGCGCGCGTAGTCGCGGATGTTGGCAACAACAATGCCCCGCTCGCGGCAGGCGGCCAGGTCGAGGATATCCGTGCCGGTGGCGGCCACGGCGATCATTTTCAGCTCGGGCAGCTGCGCCAGTTCGGCCGCGCGCAGCGGCACCTTGTTGGTGATGGCGATCGTGGCGCCTTGCAGGCGGGCAACGGTCTGTTCGCTGCCTTGCGTGTGCGGATACTCTTCCCAGCTGTGCGCAAAGGCGGGCGGGCGCACCTTGGCGATCAGGCTGTCGCGGTCGAGAAAGACGATGTGGTGGGGCGTTGTGCTGGCTGCGGTCATGGCTGTGCCTCGGTCAGGTTGGCACGCGCGCTCGGGAGACTGCTCTTGCCCTTGAGCTGCGTGGCGGGGTGGTTGGTAAACATGTCAGCGACCCATTCGACAAACACGCGCACCTTGGCCGACAGGTGGCGGTTGGGCGGATAGATCACGTGGATGGGCAGCGGGTCGGATTCCCATTCGTCGAGTAATTCCACCATTTTGCCCTGTTCCAGCAGCGGCGCAAGCATGAAAGGCGTCATTTGCACGATGCCCAGGCCGGCCAGGCCGGCGGCCACGTAGGCGTTCGAGTCGTTCAGGGCAATATGGCTGGGCATGGCCATCTGGATGCGTTCGCCGTCGCGCGTGAAATCCCATTCAAACGTCTTGCCTGTCTTGGAGGAGAAAAAATTCACGCCCCGGTGCCGGGCCAGGTCGTTCGGATGCACGGGCGTGCCGTGCTGCGCCAGGTAGCCGGGCGAGGCGCAGGTCATGAAATGGAGCACGCCGATCCGGCGCGCGATCAGGTTCAGGTCGCCCAGTTCGCCGCCGCGCACGGCGCAGTCGACGCCTTCCTCGATCAGGTCGACGGGGCGGTCACTGCTGCCCAGTTCGAGCACGATGTCCGGGTAGCGCGCGAAAAAGTCGGGCAGGGCAGGGATGATCAATTCGCTGGATAGGGCCGTGGGCGCGTCCACGCGCAGGCGCCCGCTGGGGCTCAGGCGCGTGCGCGACAGCGATTCTTCCGCCTCGCGCACGTCCGACAGGATGCGCACGCAGCGTTCGTAATAAGCGGCGCCATCGGAAGTGATGCTGACGTGGCGCGTGGTGCGGTTCAGCAATTTAACCGACAGGCTCGCTTCGAGCGACTGGATCAGGGTCGACACGGTGGCTTTCGGCAACTGCATGTTTTCCGCCGCGCGCGTAAAACCGCCCGCGTCGACGACCTGGATGAAAACTTCCATGGCTTGCAGCTTGTTCACTTGATTCCTTATCACGTTATGCGCGATTATTCAGAATCCTGAACAATCAATTCGTCATTGCACTATTTATCAGATTGTAAAACAAGTCTATAGTTGTTGTATTGCAGCATAAATGTGATGCCGCAGGAAGTACAACAGGAGAAACATCATGGGTCATCGAAATGGACACTTTGCAGTACCCGCACTGGTTGCGGTGGTGCTCGCTCTGGCCGCGATGGTATCGACGGATGCCTACTCACTGGCGGCGCAAAGCGAAGCCAGTGCTTATAGCGCCCTGACCCATGAAGTTGGCGGCGCCACCCTGTTGTGCCTGAACGACACCGTGCTCGATGCTGCGCTGCAGCCGGTGGTGGCGCAATGAGTTTTGCCGATACCGCGGCCGAGCTTGCCCCAGGGCAAGCGCTGAAGATACGCGATATTCAAGTGCAGGGTGCGCAAGACGCACTCGCTGCGCGCATCTACACGGCCGGCGTGCCGGGCGCCAGGCAGCCTAGCCTGATCGTCTTCTTCCATGGCGGCGGCTTTGTCGACGGCGACCTCGACGATGCGGACGACTTCCTGCGCTGCCTGGTGCTGAGCAACCCTGACCACGTGGTGCTGGCCTCGAACTACACCCTGGCGAAGGTGCGGCCATTTCCCGCCGCCGTGGAAGACGCGCATGCCGTCTTGCTGTGGGCGAAAAAGAACAAGTCCAAGCTGGGTTGGACGGGCAAGCAGATGGTGGTGTCGGGCATCGAAGCGGGCGCCAATCTGGCTGCCGTGTGCGCCATGATGTCGCGCGACCGGGGCGGACCGCCCCTTGCGGGGCAGGTGCTGATCATGCCCATGCTCGATCCCGGCCTGTCGTCGTGCTCGATGCGTACCTTGCCAACGTGCCCGGACCTGGTGGAAGTGGCTGATCAATGCGCCGCCGCCTACCGTGGTTACCTGCCGAATGCCGCTGACCGTAGCCATCCGTACGCGTCGCCATTGCAATCGAGCCGCTTGAAGAACCTGCCGCCGGCGCTCATCCTGTCCAGTGAAGATGACCCATTGCGCGATGAGGCTGAACAATACGGCAGCAAACTGATTGCCTGCGGCATCAAGACCACTGTGCGGCGCATGCCGGCGGCGCCGCTGCAAGATGCCAGCGCCCGCAATGAATGCGCCTGCAAGGTGCAAGTACTGAGTGAAATCGCCAGCTTTATCGCTGCACTGGGCCAGGAGCCCGAGTCATGACGCCGCTTCGCGTGGCGCCATAAAAATTTACACTAACCAGTTTACTTTTTGAGTTTCGGTTGTTACACTACTGAGTGTAGTTTCGCATTGTAACTCCCTTTCTGTCTGCGTTGTGCGCTCGCACAGCCAGCTTTGCCGTCCCCGTCTGCTTTTTGTTAGCTGGCGGCCTGTTTACCTTTGACCGAGCGCCGTCGGGCGCCATGGCACCACTATTCACTTTTTAAGCTGGGTTGCTTCCTGCCGCCCATACCATTAGAAATTTTCATAAAACAGGGAAATAAAATGAAAAACGTTCAACAATTTTCCACCTTGGGAACATTACTCAAGCCCCTGGCCGCCTCTCTCGCGCTGGCCGGACTGGTGGCCGTGAGCCTGGCCGGATGCGATACGGCCAATAGCAAGGTGCCCGACGCGCCAGCGGCCGGCGGCCCGCCCATTTCGGCCGCCGCCGTGGTGGAAAAGCAGATCACGGAAACGCAGGAATTCTCGGGACGCCTGGAAGCGATCGAGCGCGTGGAAATCCGTTCGCGTGTGGGCGGCTTCATTTCCTCCGTCAACTTCAAGCCTGGCAGCGAAGTGAAAAAGGGCGATGTGCTGTTCGTCATCGACCCGCGTCCATTCCAGGCCGAAGTGTCGCGTGCCGAAGGCACGGCTGCCTCGGCCCGCGCCAAGGCCGAACTGGCCAAGCTGGAACTGTCGCGCGCTGAAAAGCTGCTGGCCGAAAAAGCCATCGCCCAGCGCGAATTCGATGAAAAAGCCTCGGGCTTGAAAGAGCTGGACGCGAATGCCCGCTCGGCGCAAGCGGCGTATGAAGCGGCCAGGCTGAACCTGTCCTACACGCAGGTGCAGGCACCGATCAGCGGGCGTGTCAGCAAGGCGGAAATCACCGTCGGCAACCTGATCGACGCTTCCTCCATCCTCACCTCTGTGGTATCGACGGACCGCATCTACGCCAGCTTCGACGGCGATGAAGATACCTATCTGCGCGTAGCCGGCACGGCGCAAAAGGGCACGCCCGTCACCGTCAAGGTGGGCCTGGCCAACGAAACGGGCTTCCCGCATGAAGGCAAGCTCGAATTCGTCGACAACCAGCTCGACCCGGCCACGGGCAGCGTGCGCATGCGCGCCACGTTTGCCAACACCGACCGCCAGCTGGTGCCAGGCCTGTTCGCGCGCATTTTGCTCGATGGCGGCAACGGCCCGCAGGCGCAAAGCACGGCGCTGTTGATCAGCGACCGCGCCGTCGGCACGGATCAAAGCCGCAAATACGTCTACGTGGTGGGCCTTGATAACAAGGCCGAATACCGCGCCGTCAAGCTTGGCCCGAATTCGGATGGCTTGCGCGTGGTGCGCGAAGGCTTGAAGGCGGGCGAAAAAGTGGTCGTCAACGGTTTGCAGCGCGTGCGCCCCGGTGCCCCGGTGACGCCGCAGATGGTGGCCATGGATTTCGACCCGAGCGCGCCGGTCGCCCCCGCAAAACCTGAAGTCAAAGACGCCAGGATCGCCGCGAAAGCAGCATCGACCATCAAGGAATAAACATGAACTTTTCCCGCTTTTTCATCGACAAGCCGATTTTCGCGGCGGTGCTGTCGATTGTCATATTCGTGGCCGGGCTGCTGTCGATTTTCGGCTTGCCCATCTCCGAGTATCCCGACGTCGTGCCGCCGTCCGTGGTGGTGCGCGCGCAGTATCCGGGCGCCAACCCGAAAGTGATCGCCGAAACGGTGGCAGCGCCGCTCGAAGAGCAGATCAACGGCGTCGAGAACATGCTCTACATGTCCTCGCAGAACACCTCCGACGGCGCAATGATGCTGACCGTGACCTTCAAGATCGGCACCAACGTCGAGCAGGCCGAGACGCAGGTGCAAAACCGCGTGCAGCGCGCCTTGCCGCGCCTGCCCGAGGAAGTGCGCCAGATTGGCGTGACGACAGTTAAATCGTCGCCCAACCTGACCATGGTGGTGCACTTGGTCTCGCCGAACAAGCGCTATGACGACATGTATCTGCGTAACTACGCGGTGCTGAACGTCAAGGATCAATTGGCCCGTTTGCCCGGCATGGGCGATATCCAGATCTTTGGCGCCGGCGACTACGCCATGCGCATCTGGCTCGACCCGCAAAAAGTGGCGGCGCGCGGCATGACGGCCAATGACGTCGTCGAAGCCATCCGCGAGCAGAACGTGCAGGTGGCCGCCGGCGTGATCGGCGCCTCGCCAGCGAAGAACTCGGACTTCCAGCTGACCGTCAATACCCAGGGCCGTCTGCAAACGCCCGAGCAATTTGGCGCCATCATCGTGCGCACCAATGCCGACGGCGCCGTGACGCACCTGAAGGATGTGGCGCGCGTGGAAATGGGCGCCAACAGCTACTCTCTGCGTTCGCTGCTGAATAATAATCCGGCCGTCGGCATGGGTATTTTCGAAGCACCGAATGCCAACGCGCTGCAATTGTCTTCCGACGTGCGTGCCAAGATGGACGAACTGAAAAAGGACTTCCCGCAAGGCGTGGAGTACCGCATCGAGTATGACCCGACGCAGTTCGTGCGCTCTTCGATCGAAGCGGTGATCCACACCCTGTTAGAGGCCATCGCCCTGGTGGTGCTGGTGGTGATCATCTTCCTGCAAACCTGGCGCGCGTCCATCATTCCGCTGCTGGCCGTCCCCGTCTCCATCGTCGGCACGTTTGCCGTGATGCTGGGCTTTGGCTTCTCGATCAACACCCTGTCGCTGTTTGGCCTGGTGCTGGCCATCGGTATCGTCGTCGATGATGCCATCGTGGTGGTGGAAAACGTCGAGCGCAATATCGAAGAAGGACTGTCGCCGCGTGACGCCACCATCCAGGCCATGAAAGAGGTCAGCGGTCCTATCGTCGCCATCGCCCTGGTGCTGTGCGCCGTGTTCGTGCCGATCGCCTTCGTACCCGGCCTGTCGGGCGAGTTCTACCGCCAGTTCGCGCTGACGATCGCCATTTCGACGGTGATCTCCGCTTTCAGCTCGCTGACCCTGGCTCCCGCCCTGTCGGCCGCGCTGCTGCGTCCGCACGATGCGCCGAAAGACGCGCTGACACGCGGCATGGACAAGGTCTTCGGCCGCTTCTTCGCCTGGTTCAACCGCTTCTTTGGCCGCGCTTCGCACCGCTATGAAGCGGGCGTCAAGGGCGTGCTGGGCCGCAAGAGCGCGTCGCTGGGCGTGTATGCGCTGCTGGTCGTTGCCGCCATCTTCACCTTCAAGTCCGTGCCGGCCGGCTTCGTGCCAGCGCAGGACAAGCAATATCTGGTGGGCTTTGCGCAATTGCCCGATGCTGCCTCGCTGGACCGCACGGAAGATGTCGTGCGCCGCATGTCCGACGTCATCAAGTCGGTGCCTGGCGTCGAATCGACCATCGCCTTCCCTGGCCTGTCGATCAACGACTTTACCAATGCGCCAAACGCCGGCATCGTGTTCGCCACCCTGAAGCCGTTCGACGAGCGCACCAGCAAGGAATTGTCGGGCGGCGCCATCGCGGCCGAGATCAACAAGCGCCTGGGCAGTATCCAGGACGCCTTCATCATGGTCTTCCCGCCACCGCCGGTCAACGGCCTCGGTACCATCGGCGGCTTCAAGATGATGATCGAAGACCGTGGCAACCTCGGTTACGACGCGCTGTACAACGCCACCCAGGCGCTCGCTGCCAAGGCTTACCAGACGCCGGAACTGGCGGGCGTGTTCTCGGGCTACCAGATCAACGTGCCGCAGCTGTTTGCCGACGTGGACCGCGTGAAAGCCAAGCAGATGGGCGTGCAGCTGCAAACGATTTACCAGACCTTGCAGATCAATCTGGGTTCGCTGTACGTGAACGACTTCAATCAGTTTGGCCGTACCTACCAGGTGCGCGTGCAGGCCGATGCCGAGTTCCGTTCACATGCCCAGGATATCGCGCAGCTGAAGGTGCGCAATGACAAAGGCGAAATGATCCCGCTGTCGTCGTTGATGCGCGTCAAGGACAGTTACGGTCCGGACCGCGTGCAGCGCTACAACGCCTATGCCGCAGCCGATTTCAACGGCGGCGCAGCACCTGGCGTATCGAGTGGCCAGGCGCAGGCTGCGCTCGAACGCATCGCCAAGGAAGTGCTGCCGCAGGGGATCGCGTATGAATGGACGGAGCTGACCTACCAGGACATCTTGTCCGGCAATACGATGATCTATGTCTTCCCGCTGTGCGTGCTGCTGGTATTCCTGGTGCTCGCCGCCCAGTACGAAAGCTGGACCTTGCCGCTGGCTGTGATCCTGATCGTGCCGATGTCCATCCTCTGCGCGCTCCTGGGCGTCAAATTGACCGGTGGCGACAACAATGTGTTTACCCAGATCGCGCTGTTCGTGCTGGTGGGGCTGGCGTCGAAAAATGCGATTCTGATCGTGGAATTTGCGCGTGAACTGGAAGACCATGGCCGCAGCGTGGTGCAAGCGGCGCTGGAAGCGTGCCGTCTGCGTCTGCGTCCGATCCTGATGACGTCGATCGCCTTCATCATGGGCGTCGTGCCCCTGGTGTTCTCGCACGGCGCCGGTTCGGAAATGCGCCATGCGATGGGCGTGGCGGTGTTCGCCGGCATGCTGGGCGTGACTTTCTTCGGCCTGTTCCTGACGCCTGTGTTCTATGTATTGCTGCGCACCCTGGCGCAGCGTTTTGAGAAAAAGCCAGCCGTTGCTGTCGCCAAGCGTCCCGCCGCGCCAGCGCTGGACCTGGAAGGAGATATATATTGAAAACCATTGCAAATATACGGGTAACTGCGCCCCTGCGCACGGCCTTGACCGCCATGGCCGCAGCCGTGCTGCTGGCCGCATGCGCGGCACCGGAGTTCAAGCAACCGCAAATCGACACGCCGGTGGCGTTCAAGGAAGCACAAGGCGAGGTTCAAACGCGGCCTGCCGTGCAGACGGCGGCCGACGGTACGCGCTGGCAGCAAGCCCAGGTTGCCACAGCGGAACGCCAGGCGCGCGGCGAATGGTGGCTGGCGTTTAACGATCCAGCCCTCACTGGCCTGATCGGCGAGGCGACGCAAGCGAACGCCAACCTGGCCGTCGCCGCCGCCCGCGTCAAGCAGGCGAGGGCGATTGCCGGCATCGCCGAAGCGGACCGCATTCCGCAAGTGGGCGTGAATGTGGGCGGCCAGCGCAACCGCGCATCAAGCCTTTCGCTGGGCTTGCCCAGTGGCGCACCGGTCGCCGCCGGCAATGTCTACCAGGCCAACCTGACGGCCAGCTACGAAGTCGATTTGTTCGGCCGCGTGGCGTCCAATGTCAGCGCCTCGCGCAGCGATGCCCTGGCGGTGGAAGCGACCTACCGTTCGGTGCTGCTGTCCCTGCAGGCTGATGTAGCGCAAACCTATTTCCGTCTGCGCGCCACGGATGCGGAACTGGCGACCCTGGAGCAAACGGTGCGGCTGCGCGAGGAAAGCGTGCATGTCAACCAGCGCCGTTATGACCTGGGCGACATCGGCGAATTCGATCTGTCGCGTGCCCGCACGGAGCTGTCGACGGCGCGCGCCGAAGCCATCGGCCTGCAGCGCCAGCGCACGACGAACGAGCATGCGCTGGCCGTCTTGCTGGGCAAACCGGCCGCCAGCTTCACGGCGGACGTCAACCCATTGCTCGATAGCGCGTTTCTTCCCGTGATCCCGGCCGGCATGCCGTCGTCGTTGCTGGAACGTCGTCCCGATATCGCCTCGGCGCAGCGCACCATGGAAGCGTCGAATGCGCGTATCGGCGTGGCCAAGTCGGCCATGTTCCCCGCGTTAACACTGAATGCTGCCGGTGGCGGCGCGTCCGATACTTTCTCGGACATCTTCAAGTGGAGCAGCCGCTCCTGGCTGCTGGGCGCCCTGATGTCGATGCCGATCATCGATGGTGGCCGCAACAAGGCGGCCATCACCCGCAGCGAAGCGCAGCTGGAAGAATCGGTGGCGACGTATCGCCAGAGCGTGCTGGTGGCGTTTTCTGAGGTGGAAGACAACCTGGCCGGCTTGCGCATCCTGTCGGGCCAGACGCAGCAGATCGACGACGCCGTCGTCTCGGCGCGCCGTTCGGCCGACCTGGCGCAAAAGCTGTACGAGGCGGGCCGTTCCAGCTACCTGGACCTGCTCGACGCGCAGCGCAACCTGGCGACCATCGAGCGCAACGCCGTGCAACTGCGCGGCAACCGCGCCGTCACCACCGTGGCGCTGATCCGCGCCCTGGGCGGCGGCTGGGGCGAGAGCGGGCCGCAGGTGGTGGCCAACTGATTTCCGGTACTGCGGGCTGGAGCATCCCGGCCCGCAGCGAGGAAATACTAGCGAGAACGGCGGCGTGCTTTGCACGGCGCCGTTTTTTGTTTTCAGCGAATTGAATCCGTTTGTGGAAAGGCCGCGTAAGTATTCCTGCAATCACGCATCGCAGTCCGCAGTTCACAACCATTGAGGAGATTCATCATGCGTACCTTCATTCCCGCAGCACTGTTTGTTACATCCATGCTGGCCGCCAGCGCCCCTTTTGCCGCCGACATGACGACCATGGTGGGCGGACAGAGCATGTATCCCAGCAAGGATATCGTCGATAACGCCGTCAATTCGGCCGACCACACCACTCTGGTGGCCGCCGTCAAGGCTGCCGGCCTGGTCGAGACGCTGAAAGGCAAGGGGCCATTTACCGTGTTTGCGCCGACGAATGCGGCGTTTGGCAAATTGCCGGCCGGCACGGTCGAGACCCTGGTGAAGCCGGAAAGCAAGGCGACACTGACGAAAATCCTCACCTACCACGTGGTGCCCGGCAAATATGACTTCAAGGCCTTGGCCAAGGAGATCAAGATGCATGACGGCAAGGCGACCCTGCCAACGGCAAGCGGCGGCAAGCTGATGTTCGCCATGAATGGCATGCACAACATCGTGGTGATGGATGAAAGCGGCAATAGCGCCAACATCAGCACCTATGATGTAGTTCAATCCAATGGCGTGATCAATGTCATCGACACGGTCTTGATGCCGAAATAAGCGGACGAAAAAAAAGACAGGAAATCCCTGTCTTTCTTGTTGCAACGGCGCTGCTTACTTCGCTGGCGCTGGTGCCGGTTCTGCAGCGGCAGCAGGCGCTGCCTTCTCTGCCGGTGCGGCTTTTTTCGCCTTGTGGTGCTTGGCTTTCTTGTGCGCGGCTGGCTTGACGGCGGCTGCTGGCGCTTCGGCCTTGGCCACTGGAGCGACGACAGGAACCGGTGCCACGGGAGCGACTGGCGCGACGGCTGGCGCCTGGGCAAAAGCGGCGGTGGCGAACAGGCTGGCGATCAGGGTAGCGATAATTTTTGTCATGATGAAATCCTGGGAGTTGGGCAAGTCAATACAGTCAGAGGGAATTACTTCGCTGGCGCAGCTTCAGCGGTGGCCGACGCCAGTTTTGCATCTGCCTTGGCTTTGGCTTTTTTCGCTGCGTGGTGGGCTTTGGTTTTTGTCGCGGTAGCTTCCGTCTTGGCGCTGGCCACGTCCGTTTTTGCGGCGACGACAGCTTTCGCTTCTTTCGCGTCGGCTTTCACGACGGCGTGCGCTTCCTTGGCGTCCGCTTTCACGACGGCCTTGGTGTGGGTCGCTTCTGCCTTGGCGGGAACCGAGGCTGCTGGCGTTTGAGCAAAGGCGGCGGTGGCGAACAGGCCGGCGATCAGGGTAGCGATTACTTTTTTCATGGTGCAGTCCTCAGTGGTGGTTTGTCTAGTGTTGCTTGATGTGCCGGGATGATTCCCGTGTCACTGAGCATAGAACGCGCCCCAGGATGCCGGCGTTGACTGCCATTACAAACGCTTACAACTACCGTGACTCTGCAGGCAAAATGGCTTTCAGTAGGTCTTCCGAGCGGCGCTGCCCATCGCCCTTGCCATACGCGCTCGACGCCACGCTGACCACCATGCGGCGTACGGGAATCACATAGATCTTGTTGGCGTCATTGCCCGAGGCGAAGAACATGAGGACGCCTATCCAGCCCGTGTTATCCATGATGGCACTCATCAGGAAAACCATTCCCGACCAAAGACAGAAACCAGCCAGCATGCAAAGTGTGCAGCCTGACGAGATGGCGGCGAGCACGCAGGCCGTCCGTTGGCTGCCTGTTTTGTTAAAGACTGCACACTGTAAATACGTTAGAAACAGCCAGATTGCCAATGCAGTGAGGCCGGCATCGAACAAGATGCCCGAGGCGAGGCAGTGGTCATGCAACCAGCCGACGCTGTGCGGTAATTGTGCAAGTATCACCAGGGCGCAGGCGGGCACGGCAAGCAGGGTGCGCAGCCATGTGATGGGCAGCAGGACGGCCATGGTTGCCACGATCAGCGCCAGCAAGGCAGCGGCCACGTTCATGTCCAGGTCGCGGAACAAGGAAAAGCCAAGCAGCAGCAAGCCAGCGATGATCGCTGATACGGCAAACTGCTGGATGAAGAAGTAGTGCTTCAAGCTGTGCCCCCCAGCACGGTGCAAGCCAGGATCAGGGGGGGCGGCGACATAGCAGGTCTGCCCTTCGACCACGCGATGTTGCGCATACAAGGCCGTAGAGGGGCGCCAGCGAATGACGTAGGCTTTGTAGTAATCGATGAGATGAAGGCTGGCGTGACATGTCTGATGCCGAACCTGGCCTGGCGATGATTTCTTGCGCCCGAACAGGAGTTGGGCAAATAACGTGCGCACTCGAAAACATTGTCAAAAAAAAGACAGCCGAAGCTGTAATGCCGTTCACTTAAGCAGGTTTTCGTAGAACGCGAGTAGCATAGCGCTGTGGTTTTGCCTTAACGGCCCGGTCGAATTTTCGATCGGGCCGTTCGTCATTCAGAAGGCTAACC
>NZ_JBNYXW010000028.1:0-28239 GCF_051380875.1 Janthinobacterium woesei | reverse complement strand
AAATGAAAAGTCGACCAAGGTCGGCATCGCTACCAAACGCTTAAAAGCTGGCTGGAGTGCCGACTATCTCGCCAAGGTCTTGGGCTTGCCGACTTGATGCTTCATGCAATCGCCCTGCATTAAGTCCCCATCGAATACTGCCGCAGCCCGCGAAGCGACTTCGCTCGGCAACGTGTGCAGATAAACCATCGTGCTGCTGATTTCCTTATGGCCCAGGAACTTCTGCACCATGGTGATGTCCATACCTGAGCGCAGCAATCGAGTAGCGCATGAGTGCCTGAATGTATGGCTGGGGATCTTACCTCCATCAAGCGAAACACCTGATCGCTTCACCACGTCTTTCATCCAACCCGTATTGGTACGGCCATCGTCGTGCTTGGTGGGGAATACTTTGTTGTTGATGCGGGTCAGGTGACGGCGTTCCATGATGGCGCGTAGCGAGTTGGTCATCTGTAGCAGGCAGTCATTGCCGCGTTTCAGTCGCCTGACAAGGATGGTGTTGAGTTCGAAATTGATGTCCGAGCACTTCAGGTTATGGGCCTCGGTGATACGGGCACCCAGATGGAGCAGGCATACGAGAATGTCCTGATTGTCTTGCCGCATTGCATCGACCTTTGCGTTTTACCCGGATACTTGGTGTCAGGAGAGGTCGCTGCCAGCATTGCAGCTTCTTCGGCAACGGAGATTACGCGGAAGCGGGTTGGCGTTTGCTTGATCGGGTCTAGTCGAGGCCCGGGCGAAAGCCGCTTCTTCGTGCAGTAGTTGTTCAGTGCATTCCAGTAGACGATGAACACGCAGACGGTGTTGTGGGCACGGCCAAGTTTGATCATCTTGGTTACGACTTCTTGTACTTGATGTTTTGGCAATGACTTCATCGGCACATCTGGCAATGCATTCTTCCATTTCTTCATGTTATTGCACGCCGATTCGTAGCCCTTCATGTGCTTGCGGTCAGCAAGGAAGCCAGCGATTACGTCATGTACTGACACAGGCCGTTCGCCCTATACCTTGATTTGTTGAACGGTTTCATGGTTCCACTTACGAGCAATTTGAGTTGCAAGCTTCTTATCGTCTGTTTTTGTCGAACGAAAGAGCATTATGCCGTCGATCAATTTGCGCCAGTGCCAAAGATCATTGCGTTTGTAAATTGGCATGTTTTTCTCCTGAATTGACGCAATACCGGTACCGCGCACGTCTTTGTACAAATTTTGCACGAAAAATTGACCAAAAACTGGTGCCAGATTTAGTATTGCTGGGGTCAGGGAAGATGCGTTCAGACAACAGGGAGATCAAGAAATTTGTGATTTGATGTGGCGAGGGAAAACAGTATAAACAGTATTTTCTTTCGAAGGGCTGCGTGTAGTTGCAATGACGTTTTCCCTATGGGGGGCGTGCAAAAAATGGGCATGTTGCGAGCTTTTCGGGCGTGTCCATAAGATGTTCAGACGCAGCGCTGTTGTATTGTGCGCACGCTGTCTTTTGACCAATTCGTGTACTCTTCCCACAGGCGGTTCAACCATGGGGAGCAAGCACGGTGGATTACAAGGACTACTACAAGGAACTCGGCGTCGAGAAGACGGCGACCGAGGCTGAAATCAAGAAGGCGTACCGCAAGCTGGTACGCAAGTACCATCCCGACGTCAGCAAGGAACCGGACGCTGACAAGCGCACCAAGGCCCTGAATGAAGCCTACGGCGTGCTGGGCGACGGGGAAAAGCGCGTCGCCTACGATGAACTGGGCCGCAGCGCGCAAGGCGGTCCCAAGGGCGAGCCATTTCGTCCGCCGCCGGGCTGGGGCTCGGGCTCCGAATCGTCGGGCGCCGACGACAGCGATTTCTTTGCCGACCTGTTCGCCCATGTGGGCGGACAGCGCCGCGCCAACAGCAACTTCCAGATGCAGGGCGAGGACAGCCACGCCGCCATCACCATCGATTTGCACGACAGCTACCATGGCGCCAAGCGCCACATCGTCATGCGCGTGCCGGAAGCGGACGCGCAGGGCCATGTGGTCACGCGCGAGCGCACCCTGGAAGTGACGATACCGAAAGGTGTCACGGAAGGCCAGCAGCTGCGCATGAAGGGCCAGGGCCATCCGGGCAGCGGCGGCGCGCCGGCTGGCGACTTGTACCTGGAGATCCGTTTCCAGAGCGATGCGCGCTACAAGGTGGAAGGGCGCGACGTCTTCGAGACGGTGCCCGTCACGCCGTGGGAAGCGGCGCTGGGTGGCGAAATCGCCGTGCCCACGCCGTCCGGCACCGTGGCCGTCAGCGTGCCGCCCAATTCGCAGACGGGGCGCAAGCTGCGCTTGAAAGGGCGCGGCATACCGGCCGCCCAGCCGGGTGACTTGTACCTGCTGCTGGAAGTGGTGCTGCCGCCGGCGAACGACGCGAAAGCGCGCGAACTGTATGAAACCATGGCGCGCGAGATGGCCTTCAATCCGCGCCAGAAGCTGGGAGCGTAAATCATGGCGACAAATGTAATTGGCGTATTGCTCGAAGATTCCGCCCTGAGCCTGGAAGAATTGGCGCGCGCCTGCGCCGTGGAACCGGACTGGGTGGTGCAGCACGTGCAAACAGGCGTGCTGCTGCAAAATGGCCCGCCGCCGGGGCAATTGACGGCCTGGCGCTTCACCAGCCTGGACCTGGTGCGCGCGCGCCGCCTGCACGAAATCGAGTCCGTGTTCGACGCCAATGCCGAACTGGCCGGCCTGGTGGTCGATCTGTCGGAAGAAGTGGCGCGTTTGCGGCGGCGTTTGCAGGTGCTGGGCGCCGACTAAACCTTATTCAGGATCAACGTGCCGCGTCACGGTGATCCTGGAAATGTAAAACTGGCCGTCGATGACGACGCGGTGCGGGATACCGGCGATGTCGAAACCGGGGCCGCCATCTTCCATCCATTCCTGCGCCACGCTGTCGAACTGTTGCGGCGTCATGCGCAGCATCTGCGCCGTGATGACGAAGCGCGCGCCAGGTTGTTGTTTGTTGACGAAGTCGTCGATGCCGGCCATGGTAAGTCCTTGTTGATGTATGCGCTGATGTATGCGCGCATGATACCTGCCCGCGCGCCCTTCTAAAACCCCTGATCGAGCAGCCGTGGCAGCTGCTCGGCAAAGCGCTCCGTCAGCCACTTGCCCGCCTGGCCAGGCGGCGTGTCGGCGCGCTGTATCAGGTAAAGCGGATAATTCTCGCCCTTGTCGACGGCCAGCGGCAGGTGCACCAGGCGGCCTTCAGCCAGGTCGTCGCGCACCATCGCCTCGGGCATGTTGCCCCAGCCCAGGCCCGCGCGCAGCAAGGCGTGCTTGGAACCGAGGTCGCCCAGGCGCCAGTTGCGCAGTCCCAGCACGCCGAAATCCTGGCCTTCCGTCATGGCGCTGCGGTCGCTGAGCACCAGCTGGATATGTTCGCGCGCCACGGCTGACGGAATCGGACCTTCCTGCTGCGCCAGCGCGTGGCTGGGCGCGGCCACGGGAATCAGGCGCACATGGCCGACGGCCAGGCGCTCGAAGACATCGGCATTGGCCGTGGTCCAGCCACTCAGGCCAATATGGCAGCTGCCATCCATGACCAGCTGCGCCACGGCGCCCATGGCTTCCATGCGCAGGCGCAGGGCGACGGTGGGGAACTGCGCCTGGAACGCTTCGAGTATGCGCACCAGCACGCAGGTGGGGAACATGACGTCAACCACCACCGACACTTCCGCTTCCAGGCCACCGGCCAGCGCCTTGGCCCGCGCGCGCATGGCGTCCACTTTCAGGGCCACGGCGCGCGCGTCGGCCAGCAGGGCGCGGCCAGCGTCCGTCAGGGTGGGCTTGCGCTTGCTGCGGTCGAGCAAGACGACATTCAACTGTTCTTCCAGGTTGGCGATGGTATAGCTGATCACCGATTGCGTGCGGTGCAACTGGCGCGCCGCGTGGGCGAAGCCGCCCGCGTCGATGACGGCGACAAACACGCGCAACTGGTCGAGCGAAGGCTGGCCTGGTTCTCTCACGGCGACTCCATATCTAGAAATTCGATGCAAATCATTTATATTTACCTGGTTTCATCGATAGTAGCGCCGAACTATGATGTGTGCAAGCGCCGCGATGCGGCATTCCAGTTACCCGTTTTCGAAGGAACAATTCATGGCTAACGTACTACACATTAATAGCAGCGTGCGCAGCAGCGGTTCCCTGTCGCGCCAATTGTCGGGCGAATTCGTCGCGAAACTTGCAGCGCAAGGCGCTACCGTCGCCCTGCGCGATCTGGCTGTGCAGCCCGTGCCGCACCTGACCGAAGAGGTGATGGGCGCGTTCTTCACGCCCGCCGAGCAGCGCAGCGCGCAAGCGGCGGCGGCCGTGCAAGTGTCCGATACCCTGGTCGATGAATTGCTGGCGGCCGACGTGCTGGTGCTGGCCGCGCCCATGTACAACTTTTCCGTGCCCTCAACCCTGAAGGCGTGGATTGACCACGTGGCGCGCGCGGGCCGCACCTTCCAGTACACGGCCACCGGCCCCGTCGGCCTGGCCACGGGCAAGAAGGCATATATCTTCACGGCCAGCGGCGGCGTCTACAGCGAAGGTCCGGGCGCAGCGTATGACCACCTGAGCACCTATCTGCGCGCGGCGCTGGGCTTTCTCGGCATCACCGATATCGAGTTCGTGCAAGCCGAAGGCGTGGCCATGGGCGAAGAAGCGGTCGCCGGTGCCATCGCCAAGAGCCGTGCCTCGATTGCCGCCCTGGCCGCCTGACTTTGGCCGCCTGAACTACGCCTTTCGAGGGATTGCCAATTTTTCATGGCTGACATAAGCTTGCCGGCGGCGCGTTTTTGCGCCAGTCCGGCGAGCGGTTCGCCATGAAAGTTCCTCATGCACAAGTTGGCAAGCGCCGTCTGCCTTGGATGTTCCATGTTGGCGGCAGGATTTGCGCAGGCGCACACCGCGCCAGTGGCAGCAGCTTCTCACGTGGGCCGCCACGCATCCACGCCCGAGGATTTCGGCGCCATCGAACAAGTCGTCGCCGGCTTCCAGGCGGCCCTGGTCACCAAGGATATCAAGCTGCTGTCGTCGCTGATGCTGCACGCCAATATCCTATTCACTTCGCCGGCCGATGACGGCTTCATCAAGACAGTGCGCGACACCACGAACGTGCATTTCGACGGCATCGAGGCGGCTGGCTACGCCGGTTTCGCCAACTACATCAAGCGCGAACCGCTGCGCACGCAAGAAAAATTCTACAACGTCAAGATCACCCAGGACCGCCATGTGGCGTGGGTCAACTTCGACTATGAATTCCTGGTCGGCGACAAATTGTCCAACTATGGCATGCAAGCGTGGCAAATGGTCAAGCGCGACGGCAACTGGAAAATTCTCAGCGTCGTCTGGTCCATGCATGGCGCGGCCGAGGCCGGGAAATAAGACGCGCCGGCTCTTCCCCGTTCAGTACGATGTTGCTCTGCAATAAATTTTTTGCTTCGTCTATACTTTCGGTGTGACCGAACCGGCCGCTATGGCCGCCGTGTGGCCGCAGCGCCTGTGCCGCCATGTAGCAGTGAATGCCATTTTTCGATTGTGCCGCGTAATAAGATGCAGAAACAAGCAGATAGCTCAAGCACAGGGTTTCCCCTTTTTACCGCGTCAGTCCGTAGAGACAAGCTGTCCGGCCATGCCACTCTGGAGCAAACATCGTGCCGATAAAGTATGTTGATTTTTATGAGGTAAATTACACGGCAGAGCCCTTGCGGGGCTGCAAGCTATGGGGCGCCTACGTCGCCATCTATGCCCCTTCGCCCAACCCCATGCACCGGGTGAACCTGGTGAAGAAACGCAGGGTGTCGGCCGACCATCCATTTGCGACGCAAGAGGACGCCGTCGCCGAAGCAGGCGAAGTGGCGCTCAAGCTGGTCGAGCGGCGTCGGCGCCGCTATGTCTTTCATCCCTGAGGCTGCTTGCGTCACTGTGTAGCTTGTCCAGGCGCAAGCTATTGCGCATGAGGGGCTGCCGGGCGCAGACAGGATGGGTGCAGTGGCGAGCTTGGCATTATCATGCAACTTCCCGCCACGCCAGAGGACCGCCATGAAACGCCAGCTGCACCTGCTCGTCATCGACCCGCAAAATGATTTTTGCGATTTGCCACCAGAGTGGCTGCCCACGGGCGCCGCACCCGCGCTGGCCGTGCCTGGTGCCCATCAGGATATGCTGCGCGTGGCGCAGTTGATACGCGAAGGTGGGCAAGGTTTGACGCAGATCAGCATCACGCTCGATGCCCATCACCGCTACGACATCGCCCACCCCGCGTTCTGGCGCACGGGCGCCGGTGGCGCGGTATCGCCCTTTACGCAGATCAGCGCGCAGGAAGTGCGCGACGGCCTGTTCCTGCCCGCCGCCAGCACCGCCTTGCCGCGCGCGCTGGCCTACCTTGATGCGCTGCAGCAGGCCGGGCGCTACCAGTTGATGGTGTGGCCCGTGCATTGCGAGATCGGCAGCTGGGGCCAGAATATCCACGCGGCCGTGCGCGCCGCCTATAACGGCTGGGAAGTGGAGCACTTGCAGGTGGTTGCCAAACTGAGCAAGGGCTCGAATCCATGGAGCGAGCATTATTCAGCCGTCATGGCCGAAGTGCCCGACGCGCAAGATGCCGCCACCCAGCGCAACGGCGATTTCCTCGCCACCTTGCTGCCGGCGCAGCAGCTCTATATTTGCGGCGAGGCGGGCAGCCACTGCGTGAAGGCCAGCACGGAACACATCGCCGACTACCTGCAAGCCCAGCAGGGGCCGCAGGCTTTGGGCCGGCTGGTGCTGCTGACCGACTGCATGAGTCCCGTCACGCACTTCGAGGCGCAGCAGCGCGAGTTTCTTGCCGCCATGCAGGAACGTGGCGTGCGGCTGGCCACGGCGGACGCCATCCTGCCTGAACTGCTGGCCAACACAGGACGGTGAGGCCTTGCCGCAAGCGGGCGCTGCTGAAATGCCTGCGGTGGCGTACTATTCTGGCTTCAGGAAGTTGGAGAAAACACACATGACCCCGATAGTGCGCAGTTTGCTGGAAACCGATCTGTATAAATTTACAATGTGGCAAGCTTTGCTGCACGGTCATCCGAATACCCATACCGAATACGAATTTGTCTGCCGCAATAAAACGGTGTTCCCGCTGGCCGAACTGAAGGATGAGCTGGAAGAGCAGCTCGACCATCTGTGTTCGATGTCGTTTGCCGACGATGAGCTGGCCTATCTGCGCACCCTGCGCTTCATGAAGAGCGATTTCGTCGACTTTTTGACCGTCTTCCGCTTCCAGCGCAAATTCATCGACGTCAGCACCGAGGGTGACACCTTGCTGGTGCACGCGGCTGGGCCGCAAGTGCATGTGATGGGTTTCGAGATTTTCGTGCTGTACATCATCAATGAACTGTACTTCCGCCGTTTCGACTTCGACGCGGCCATGCGCGAAGGACGGCATCGCCTGGGCTTGAAAGTGGCGGCCGTCAAGGAATTTGGCAAGTTGCCGCGCCGCAAGCATCCATTCGAGTTTTCCGATTTCGGCGTGCGCCGGCGTTTCTCGGGCGCCTGGCATGAGGAAGTGGTGCAGCGCTTGGCGCATGAGGTGCCGGAATATTTCAAGGGCACCTCAAACGTGTATCTGGCGAAAAAGCTGGGCATCGTGCCGATCGGCACCATGGCGCATGAATACATGCAATCGTTCCAATCCTTCGGCGTGCGCCTGCGCGACTTTCAAAAGGCGGCACTGGAAGACTGGGTGCAGGAGTACCGGGGCGACCTGGGCATCGCGCTCACCGACGTGGTCGGCATGGACGCCTTTTTGGCCGATTTCGACCTGTATTTCGCCAAGCTGTTCGACGGCTTGCGCCACGACTCGGGCGACCCGGTCGAGTGGGGCGAGAAGGCGCTTGCCCATTACGCGGCCCTGCGCATCGACGCCAACACCAAGCGCCTGGTGTTTTCCGACGGCTTGGACCTGGACAAGGCCTTCGCCCTGTACCAGCACTTCGCCGACCGCATCATGACGGGCTTTGGCATCGGCACCAATCTCACCAACGACGTCGGTTTGACGCCGCTCAACATCGTCATGAAACTGGTGCGCTGCAATGGCCAGTCGGTGGCGAAATTGTCGGATTCGCCGGGCAAGACCCTGTGCAAGGATGAAACCTTCCTCGCCTATCTGCGGCAGGTGTTTCACCATCCTGCGGTGTGAGGCCGATCGCTTAGAAGCCCGTCACTACCGTGTTCATGTGCTCCACCTGCGGCGCTGCGGCGAAGAATTCGCCCACCAGCGCGCGCCATGCCTGGAAGTCGTCGCTGCCGCGAAAATGCACGGTATGGTCTTCCAGGGTTGTCCAGCCCACCACCAGGCGATACGCATCGGCGTTTTCAATCGAGTGTTCCAGGCGCATCGATTCGCAGCCGCGCGCACGCTGGAACAGGGGCACGGCCTGCGTCACGGCCGCTTCGAATGCCGCATGCGTGGCCGGTTTGATCTGGATGTGGGCAATTTCAAAAATCATGGCAAGTTCCGCTGTGGAGTGAAGGAAGCTGATCTTGCCATAATTTGGCCGCGCAGGGGAGGGGAAAAAGCCACCTGCCTTGCGTTGCCAGTAGCATCGCCATGCAGATGGCTTAGTCGCGCTGCCGGAATGGTTTGATTTGCTCGGTGGCAAGTCCATTCAGCACAGTAACGCCATGCGCGTGGCCCTGCCTGACGATGCTGTCGAATTTTTCCCACTGCAGCAGTCCGATGCGTTCGAGTGGCGGGTTGAAGTACAGGTCGCTGAGTTTTTGCGACTCGCGCTGGCGTGAGGCTATACAGGATGGTGACGTTCATCAGGTAAGCCACCAGCGAGGGGAATTTGTCGCGGCGCTTGCTGCGTGGCCGGAGCCGGTCGCGCAGCAGCGCCCAGGTGCCTGGCACTTCGTCGAGTTCGATGCGGCGCGGCTTGCGAAAACTCAGGTCCACGCCGATGACTTTGCCCACCCCGCGTGTCGCGCGCATGATGTCGACTGGGAAATTATTGAAGGTGCCGCCGTCGCACCGACGCGCACATCGAAACCGTCGTGGCCATGGCGCAGCTTGACCTGTTTGCCTTGCAGCCTGCCTTCGGCCAGCAGCGCCAGTCCGGCGTGCACCGCGCGCTCGGGGTCGTCTTCCTGCGCTTCAGCGGCGCCAAACACCGCCAGCAGGCTGTCGCCCGCGTATTGCAGCACGCGGCCGCGATGCGCTTCGACGATGGCGGTGCAACGCGCCAGCGCGCCGTCCATCACGGCGTGGATATCTTCCGGGTCGAGCTGGCGCGCCAGGGTGGTGGAGCCGACCACGTCGAGGAACAGGATGGTCACTTGCTTGAGGGTCTGGGTGCCAGGGACGGCGGCCCCCAGCGTTGCCGAGCAGGGCACGTTGGGCTTCAAGGCCGCCGATGACGGCTTCGAGCTGTAGTTGTTCTGTTGATACGATGCTCCCGGAAGTATCGTCTGCCTGGGTGCCGGCGTTGCGGCAGGTCGAAGTCTTATCAGCGCTTGATTCTATATTGACATTGATTAAAAGGCAATCATGGGTAGATGCATCTTCATCGCGTTGACTGCCAGACTTGCTTTTTCCGCTAATTTGACGCAAATGTTTGATAAATGTGCAGAATAGCGCTCAAGTCGCGCTAAGATACGGCTTGCAGTGTATCTGCACCCGGCGCAAGCCGCAGGCAGGGATGCGGGATCAATCTTTCATAGGAGAACCAAATGGCAGCGAAGAAAATTCTGTTTTTGACCGGCGATTTTGCAGAAGATTATGAAACGATGGTGCCCTTCCAGGCGCTGCTGATGCTGGGCCATACCGTGCATGCCGTCTGCCCCGGCAAAAAGAGCGGCCAGACGATCAAGACGGCCATCCACGATTTCGAAGGCGACCAGACCTATACGGAAAAACCGGGCCATCTGTTTACCTTGAATGCCAGTTTTGACGAGATTGACCCGGCCGACTATGACGCCGTGATGATCGCCGGCGGCCGCGCCCCCGAATACCTGCGCCTGAACGAGAAAGTGATCGCCGCCGTGCGCCATTTCGCCGAGGCGGGCAAGCCCGTGGCCGCCGTCTGCCATGGTGCGCAGTTGCTGGCCGCTGCCGATGTCATTCGCGGCAAGCGCATTTCCGCCTATCCGGCCTGCGCGCCGGAAGTGAAATTGGCGGGCGGCACGTATGCCGACATCGCCGTCACCGATGCCGTCACGGATGGCCAGTTCGTCACCGCGCCCGCCTGGCCCGCGCATCCGGCCTGGCTGGCACAGTTCGTCAAGCTGCTCGGTACCGAGATCCACCTGTAACCCCTTATCGTCCCGGCGTGCTGCAGTATCGCTTGCCGGGCGTTTCACTTATCAGATTCGAGTTTTTCATTCATGCAAGCGCCGCGCAGTCAACCTTCCCGCAAACAACTTCCCGCTTCGCGCTGGCGCCAGCGCCGCCTGGGGCAGCAGTCCCGGTCGGGCCTGAGCGCCGCGCAGGAACGCCAGCTGGCCACCCTGCACGAGATTTCCACCCTGCTGGCGGGCCAGCACACCATCGATGCCTTGTGCCGTGGCTTCCTGCGCCATGTGATGCAGTTCGCGCAAGCCGAAGGCGGCACCGTGCGCATCCTCGATCCGCAGAATGACACGGTGCACATCATCGTGCATGAAGGTATTTCCGATGCCCTGGTGGAAGAGGAACACTGCATCCGCAACAACGACTGCCTGTGCGGCGCGGCCGTGGCGCAGGGCGTGATCCAGATCCGCGATTTCCGCCAGGTTGAGGCGCTGCAGAGCTACCGTTGCCAGGAGGAAGGCTTTATCGCCATCGCCGTCATTCCCATCCTCGCGCGCGCGCAGGTGGTGGGCAGTTTTTCACTGCATTTTGCGCAGCCGCAAGCGGTACAGGCGCAGCAGCAGGGCTGGCTGGAAACCCTGGGCCAGAGTCTGGGCATTGCCATCGAGAACCAGCGCCTGATCGCGCGCGAAAAGGAATTTGCCGTGGCGCGCGAACGCAGCCTGCTGGCTGAAGGCTTGCATGACAGCATCGCGCAAAGCCTCAATTTCATCAACCTGCAAGTGCAGATGCTCGACGATTCCGTGCGCCGTGGCCAGCTCGACGAAGCAGCTGAAGTGCTGCCGCTGATGCGCATGGGCGTTGAGCAGAGCTACCAGGATGTGCGCGAATTGCTGGTCAACTTCCGCACGCGCTGGCACGGCAGCGACCTTGAAAGCAAGCTCATGGAGGTACTGGCCAAGTTCGAGCTGCAGACGGGCGTGGTGGGCACGCTGGATATGAGCGGCAACGGCGCGCCGCTGGCGCCCGAGCAGCAGCTGCAGATACTGTTCATCGTGCAGGAAGCGCTGTCGAACATCCGCAAGCATGCGCAGGCCAGCCACGTGGTGCTGCGGGTGGAAAACGGGCGCGATTTTTCGCTGCAGGTGCGCGATGATGGCGAAGGCTTCGCCGCCCATCTGCGCGACAAGAAAACGGAATTGCAGATCGGCTTGCGTATCATGCAGGAAAGAGCCGAGCGGCTCGGCGCGCAATTTGCCATCGATAGCACGCCCGGCGGCGGCACGACGATCTCGCTGGCCTTGCCGGAGGCCCGGCGCCAGGCCGCGTAACAGATGATTCCTTCCTATCAGGCAAAAGATATCAACACAGTGAACGCTCCTATCACAATCCTGCTGGTCGACGACCACACCTTGCTGCGCAGCGGCGTCAAGCTGCTGCTGCAGCGCAATCCGCAATTCCAGGTGGTGGGCGAGGCAGCGAACGGACTCGACGGCGTTCGGCTGGCGGCCGAGCTGCAGCCCGACGTGGTGCTGATGGACTTGAACATGCCTGGCGTGTCCGGCGTGGAAGCGCTGCAGCTGATCTTGCAGGACTTTCCGCAGATGGTGGTGCTGATGCTGACCGTGTCGGAAAACGCGGCCGACCTGGGCGCGGCCCTGCGCGCGGGCGCACGCGGCTACTTGCTGAAAAACATCGAAGCCGAGCAGCTGGGACAGGCCATCTTGCGCGCCGCCGCCGGCGAATCCGTGATTGCCGACGCCATGACGGCCAAGCTGGTGTCGCAATTTCGCGCCGGCCAGAATGCACCGGTAGCCGACTACGATAAATTGACGCCGCGCGAGCGCGAAGCCATGGCGTGCCTGGCACGCGGCCAGAGCAACAAGGAAATCGCGCGCCAGCTCGACGTGGCGGAAAGCACGGTAAAAATCCACGTGCAAAACATCCTCAAGAAGCTCAAGCTCAGCAGCCGCGTGCAAATCGCCGTGTATGCAGTCGAGCGTGAATTGAGCAAGTAAATATCAAGTAAATATCAAATATGGCGCACATAAAGTGCGAATAATGCGCGATTATTTGACCTGCATGGCGTTCCTGACTAGACACCCTAGTTCCTTTGACGTATGGCCGTGACGCTGTGCGCGCATTACACTTGGTTATTCGCTAATCCAATGAAGAGAGTGTCATGCATAAGGTCAACGTCGATGGATTGCTATCGAGCCAGGCTCTGTTCCGCCATATTTCCCCTTCGCAATTAGAGCAATTGCGCCAGGATGTCGTGCGCGTCGAAGTGGAAAAAGGCAAAGTGCTGTTCCGCAAGGGCGAAGTGGCAGAAGGCGCCTACGTGGTGGTCTTCGGCCTGGTCAAGCTCAGTGTGTTTTCCTTGGAAGGCACGGACAAGGTACTGGAACTGATCCGTCCCGGCCAGAGCTTCGGCGAAGCCATGATTTTCCTCGATGAGCCGTATCCGTTCTGCGCCGAGGCGCTCGAACACTGCCTGCTGCTGCGCATCCCGCCGCACGCGCTGCTGCGCCTGCTGGACCAGTCGCCGCGCATCGCGCGCCAGATGATGAACAGCCTGTCGCACCACCTGATGGGTTTTATCCGCAACGTGGAGCGCTGCTCCGTGCAGAATGCCACCCAGCGCGTGGTCGAGTATTTGCTGCAGGCATCGGACCAGCAGCGTTCGAACGAGGTCAAGCTGGACTTGAAGAAAAGTCTGTTGGCATCGTTTTTGAACCTGGCACCTGCAACTTTGTCGCGCGTGCTGCACCAACTGACGGACTTGCATCTGATTAAAGTCAGCGGTTCGCTGATCCAGATCCAGCCCGACGCGCTGAAAACCTATCGCCATGGTTCCACCTCGGCCTTGCTCAATTAAACTTTTTAAACTTTTTTAGCCGGCAAGGTCAGCCGCCAAAACAGCAGGGCGAGCAAGCTGACCGCCGCGCCCAGCGCGCACACCCCATGCCAGCCTTCCAGCGCATACACGCTGGTGGCGGCGATGGCGCCCACGCCGCTTCCCACCGCATAAAACAGCATGTAGCACGCCACCAGGCGGCTGTGCGCGTCGCTATCGTCCTTGAAAATCAGGCTTTGATTGGTCACGTGGATGGCCTGGCCCGCCAAATCGAGCGCGATGGTGCCGATGATCAAGGGCCACAGGGCCGCGCCGGCAAAGCTCAGCGGCAGCCATGCGGCCAACAGCAGCAACAGGGCCGCACCGGTGGTCCATTGCGCGCGTCCAGCGTCCGCCAGCGCCCCGGCGCGCGCGGCGCCCAGCGCTCCGATCACGCCCACCAGCCCGAAGGCGCCGATGGCCGCATGCGTATAGCCTTGCCTGGTGAGGGGCAGCACCAGTGCGCTCCAGAAAATATTGAACACGGCAAACATCAGCATGGCCAGCACGCCGCGTACGCGCAGCACTTTGTTGTGCAGCAACATGTCCAGCATCGAGGCAAGCAGGGCGCTATAGCCCATCTTTTGGCTGGGCAGCGGCGGTGGCGGCAGCTTGCGCCACAGCAGCAACAGCAGGGCGCAAGAGATTCCCGCCGACACAATATACACGGCGCGCCAGTCGGCCAGGTCCGCCACCACGCCCGACAAGGTGCGCGCCAGCAACAGGCCGATCACCACGCCGCCCTGCGCTATGCCGACGACACGGCCCCGCTCATGGCTGGCCGCCGCACTGGCCGCGTAGGCGATCAAGCCTTGCGTGATGGCCGTGCCCAGCAAGCCGACCGCCAGCATGCCGGCGAGCAAGGCGGCCGTGTTGCGGGCGCAAGCGAGCGCCGCCAGGGTCATCACCAGCAAGGCCAGCTGGATCAAGGTCAGGCGGCGCCGGTTCAGCATGTCGCCCAGGGGCACCAGCAGCAGCAAGGCCAGCGCGCAGCCGATCTGCGTGGCTGTGATCACCATGCCGCTGGCGGCCTCCAGCATGCCAAATTCGTGCGCCAGGGTGGCCAGCAAAGGCTGGGCGTAATACACATTGGCCACGCTGAGGCCGGCTGCGCTGGCAAACAGCCAGACGAGGGAGGGGGGAAGTGTTGTCGTGATGGGGGGAGTCGTATCGTGCATAGGGGGACAGGTAAGTGGTTTCAAATTAAAACCAGTTGGAGTCTATGCCGAGAAGTTTTAAAATGCAACTACTTATGACTGGAGAAGCCTGTGGCCAAGCGCAAGAGCCTGAAAACCGATCCCTGTCCCGTGGCGCGCGCGCTCGACGTGATTGGCGAGCGCTGGGCGCTGTTGATCGTGCGCGATGCCTTCGACGGCATGCGCCGCTTTGGCGAATTCCAGAAAAGCCTGGGCGTGGCCCGCAATATCCTGGCCGACCGCCTGCACACCCTGGTCGAAGAGGGCATTTTTACGGTGGCACCCGCCTCGGACGGCACGGCTTACCAGCAATATGTGCTCACGCCCAAGGGACTGGGGCTGTTTCCCGTCGTGGTGGGCTTGCGCCAGTGGAGCGAGGCGCAATTGTTCGATGCGGGCGAGGCGCATTCGGCCTTGCTGCAGCGCGGCTCGGGTTTGCCCGTGGGTAAGATGGACGTGCTGGCGCCGGACGGCCGCGTGCTGCAGGCGGGCGATACCGTCGTGCATAAGGTGCCACCCAAAGTGGCGTCGCAGGCATGAAGCGCGTGGCCGTGCTTGGCGGCGGCATCACGGGCGTGACCACGGCGTATGCACTGGCGAAACGCGGCGTGAACGTGACCCTGCTCGAACGCCACCGCTATGCCGCCATGGAAACCTCGTTCGCGAATGGCGGGCAATTGTCCGCCTCGCATGCGGAAGTGTGGAATCACAAGTCGACCGTGCTCAATGCCCTGAAATGGATGGCCAGGCGCGATGCGCCGCTGCTGCTCAATCCACGGCCCAGCTGGCACAAGCTGAGCTGGTTTGCCGAGTTTCTCGCCGCCATGCCAGCGTATGAACGCAATACCATCGCCACGGCGCGCATGGCGATCGCCGCGCGCGAACATTTGTTTGCCTGGGCGCAAGAAGAAAATATTGATTTTGATCACAGGCGGGCCGGCATCCTGCATATCTACCGCGAGCAGCGCGGCTTCGAGCGGGCAGCTGGCGTGTCGCGCCTGCTGGCGCAGGGCGGGCTGGTGCGACGCGCCGTGACTCCAGCGGAAATGCGCGCCATCGAACCGGCCCTGCAGGGCGGCTACTATGGCGGCTATTACACGGACAGCGATTCCACGGGCGACATCCACAAGTTCACCAGCGGCCTGGCCGACGCCTGCGCGCGCCTGGGCGTGGCCTGCCGCTATGGCGAACAGGTGACGGCGCTGGCGCGCGAGCACGGCAAGGTGCGCGTTGCGGTGGGGCAAGACAGCAATGTGTTCGACGCCGTCGTCATCTGCGCGGGCACGGCCAGCCGCGCCATGGCGGCGTCCCTGGGCGACCATGTGAATGTGTATCCCGTGAAAGGCTATTCGATTACCGTGCAGCTCGACGACGGGGCCAGCCGCGCGGCGGCGCCCTGCGTCAGCCTGCTCGACGACGCCACCAAGCTGGTCAGCAGCCGCCTGGGCGAAGACCGGTTGCGCGTGGCGGGCACGGCCGAGTTCAACGGCGCCAATCACGACATCCGCGCCGACCGCATTCGCCCGCTGCTGCAATGGGTGGAGCAATGCTTTCCAGATGTGAATACGCGCAAGGTAATCCCGTGGGCCGGCTTGCGGCCCATGTTGCCGGACATGCTGCCGAAAGTGGGGCGCGGCAAGGCGCCCGGCGTGTACTACAACACGGGCCATGGCCACCTGGGCTGGACCCTGGCGGGGGCGACAGCCGAGATGGTGGCACAGGCCGTCGCCGCTGCGGTGGCTGCCTAATTCTTTGGCAATAAATCGCTGAGCGCGGCGTGTCCCTTGGCGGAGAGGAAGGGGCCGGCCTTGTCATACGGCAGCAGGAAGTCGTTTTCGCAGCCGCTGCCGTTCGCGTCTTCCCAGAACGACACGCCTTCCGGCTTCAGGGACAGGTGGAAGCGGCCACGGCCGTCGTAATCCGTGTTCTTGCACCCGGCATCGATTTTCACCTCCTTGAACAGGGCTTGCCGCAGGCGGTCCGGCAATTCGGCCTTGTCGTCACCATCGCTGGCGCTGGCGCCAAACCAGTGCCAGACGTCCGTTTCCTGCCCCGTTTTCACGTCCCAGGTGCGCAACTTGATGGAGATGCCATTGGCGCCGTAGCCGGCTGGCCAGCGGTAAAAGCGTAGCGTGACCCAGCGCGAGGACCAGTAGGACGGTTCCGCATACACTTCATCTTGCGTGGTGAAACCGTTGCGCCCCAGATACTCGCGGCGCGTGGCAAAGAAGTCTGCCAGGTCCTGCCGGTTCTTCGCCAGCACGGCGCGCAGCTGGGCGTTGATCTTCGTCACGCCGTCGCCCAGGCCTGCCCCGATTAGTTCCAGCGTGACCGTGTCGGCGAGCGTCAGGTTGCGGTATTGCTTGCCCTCGAAGGTGATAGGTTTGCTCACCTTGATGCTGGGAAACTCTTCCAGCGGCAAGTTGTACGCATCGCTGGCGCAGGACGGATGTTCGCGATCGCCCGCCGCTTCCAGCAAGGTCAAGGCCAGCGGCAGGGTCTTGCCACTTTTCGGCTCGGTCCAGGTGCCGTCCAGCTTGCTGCCTTGCTGCGCATGCAAGCTCCAGGTGCCCGTGGTGTCGCCCTTGGCATTCGATTCCTCCCATAAAACCTTGCCGTTCGGCCTGGCCAGCATGATGGGGCTCTTGTAGCGCGTGTAGTAATAGCTGCCGCTGCGGTCCGACCCTTGTGTGGGACTGGGCTGGTTGAAGCAGGCTACCACGCTGGCCTTGCCCAAGGTGCCCTGCCATACCCCTTGCACGGGCGCATCGGCCGCCATGGCGGGATTCAGGGCGGGCAGGGACAGACAGGCAAGCAAGAAGCGGCGCATCGGGTGTTCCTGTGATTGGCGATGGCCGATTCTACAGGCTCAGGTCAAGAAGATGCCGCACGCCAACTATGCGCCGGGCCGCTCCTGCGCCACCACGGCCATCGCCGCGCCCAGGTATTGCAGCATGGCGCCATCGACAAAGCTGCCTTGCATCAGGCGCGGTTCTTGCTGGTGCGCCTGGCGGAATTTGAGCTGCGTGGCCGGGTCCGTGCCCGCATACGCGCGAAACAGCACCAGCCAATGCCGTGCCAGTTGCAGCACGGCGGGGTCGGTGGGCGCCGTGCGCGTATCCATGGCGGCGCGCACGGCGGCGATCAGGTCTGGCCATTCGCCCGAGCGCTTGCCATAGTTGGCCAGTAAATGCGCGTATTCCTGTGCATTCAAGAAAGGGCGATATAGCGCCATGCGCGAGGCATTGAAGGCGGCGAGGATGAACTGCATCAGGTTCGCATCGATGCTGGTGCTGTGCTGCATGGCCGGTTCCTGCGCGTGCATGCTGTTCAGGCGCGCAAACAGGCCAGGGTGGGCGCCCGTGTCGCGCACCAGCTTGACCATCCATTGCGTGGCCAGCGCCTGCGCCTGGGCATCGTCGGCTCCTGCTCCGCTCGCCTGCAGTGCGCGTACCCTGGCTACCAATTCTTTCCATTCCTGTTCCACGGCTGCATCGGTCAGCAGCGGCAATTGCTGCAGTTCTTCGGGGCTAAAGTATGTGTCGTACATGGTCATCAACTCCATCGTAGTGAGCCACTCGGCCAGCTCCGGTGGCTGTCCCTGCGCCAGTTGCGCCTGCAAACTGTGCAGGCGCTGGCGCAGGCTGGATGCCTGCGCGATCTGGCGTTCCAGCATGGCGATCTGCTGCGCCACGATGGCGGTCAGGGGCAGCTCGGGGCCGGCGAGTGCATTGGCGATATCGGCCAGCGACAGCCCGAACTTGCGCAGCGCCATGATCCGGTGCAGCCGGTCCATGTCGCCGTGCTGGTACAGGCGGTAGCGAGCTTGCGTGCGCGCCGAAGGCGAGAGCAGGCCGATGCTGTCGTAATGGTGCAAGGTGCGTATGGTCAAGCCCGTCAGCCTGGCCAGTTCACCTATTTTCAACAGCATGGCGTGTTCCTTTTTCGGGTGCGTGACTGCACTATCAAGCCTGACGCAACGTCAGGGTCAAGCATCATGTTTAACTGAATCAGCTGATCGTCAATCGCTGGCGCAGTTCCTGCAGGAGGGTGCCTGTTTTTGGCGTCAACTGGCGCGCCAGCGGCCATGCCAGGTACAGGGGCAAGCCTTGCGTGGCCAGCTGCGGTAGCACTTCCACGATGGCGCCCGACGCCAAGTGCTCGTCCACCAGCCAGGTGGCCAGCTGCGCCACGCCCAGGCCCGCCAGCACGGCAGCCCTGCGTGCTTCGGCGTCGCCCAGCGTCATGCGCGGCGCCGTCACGCGGTGTTCCAGCTGGCCGCCGTGGTCATCGGCATTGAATACCCACGGCATGGGCGAGCCGTCGCCGCGCCCATAGGCGATGCAGTCGTGCTGCTCCAGTTGCGCGATGGACGCTGGCGTGCCGCGCCGCGCAATATAGGCGGGGGCGGCGCACAGGATTAGGCGTTCGTTGCCCAGGTACATCTGGCCCAGCGCGGCGGGCCAGTGCGTGGGGGTGCCGATGCGCACGGCGATATCGATGCGTTCCTCGAACAGGTCGACGAAGCGGTCGCTGAAGGCGATGGACGGCTGCAGCCGCGGATATTGCGCGCACAACTGCAACAGCGCCGGCATCACGCGCATGCGGCCATACGAGGCGGGCACGCCGATGCGCACCTTGCCGGCCAGTTCCGTCGCGTGTTCGGCCAGCACGTCTTCCGCGTCCGCCAGTTCCTGCAGCACGCGCTTGCAGGTGGCGTAATAGGCGCGCCCCGCATCGCTCAGTTTCAAGCGGCGCGTGCTGCGCTCGAACAGCATCACGCCCAGGCGTTGCTCCAGCCGCGCCACGCTCTTGCTGACGGCCGAGCTGCTCAGGTGCAGGCGTTCGGCAGCCTTGGTAAAGCTGCCCGCGTCCGCCGTGGCGAGAAATGGCGTGATGCCTTTCAAGTGTTCGGATGAAAACATGATTCGGGAATTTTATTCATGAATATGGTGAAATAGTATCGCAGATAAGAATTGTAGTCGCGTATATGATATTTCTTTCTTCTGGAGCGACACATCATGCAAAAACATGCCCTCATCATCGGCGCCAGTGGCGTCATCGGCAGCAACCTGGCCAGGCATTTGCTCGGCGAGGGCTGGAAGGTCACGGGCGTCTCGCGCGGTCGCACGCCCGTGCCAGACGGCTGTGCGTCCTTGCCGCTCGATGCCACGGACGGCGCGGCCGTCGCTGCCGCCCTGGCCGGCATGGATGCCAGCCACGTCTTCTTTACGGCCTGGGCGCGCCAGGCCAACGAGCAGGAAAACATCCGCGTCAACGGCGCCATGGTGGCCAATGTGCTGGCCGCGCTGGGACCCGCCGGTCATTTGCGCCACGCGGCGCTGGTGACGGGCCTCAAGCATTATCTGGGACCGTTCGATGCGTATGGCAAAGGCAGCGTGCCCGTCACGCCGTTTCGCGAAGAGCAGGGCCGCCAGGATGTGGATAATTTCTACTACGCGCAGGAAGACCGCCTGTTCGACGCGGCCGCGCAATATGGCTTTAGCTGGAGCGTGCATCGCCCGCACACCATCATCGGCCATGCGCTGGGCAATGCCATGAACATGGGGCTGACCTTGGCCGTGTATGCGAGCCTGTGCAAGGCCAGCGGCCAGCCCTTTGTCTTTCCCGGCTCAAGCGCGCAATGGCATGGTCTCTCGGACATGACGGACGCGGGCCAGATCGCGCGCCACCTGGCGTGGGCGGCGGATAGCCCCGCCGCGCGCAACGAGGATTTCAACATCGTCAATGGCGACGTGTTCCGCTGGAAGTGGCTGTGGCCGCGCCTGGCCGCGTATTTTGGTGTCGAGGCGCAAGACTTGCCCGAGACGATGGCGCCGCTGGCCGGGCGCATGCAGGACGCGCCCGCGCAGTGGCGTGCCATTGCGCACGAGCATCAATTGCTGGAAGCGGACATCGGCCGCCTGGCTTCATGGTGGCATACGGATGCCGACCTGGGCCGGCCGATGGAAGTGATGACGGACATGGGCAAGAGCCGCAAGGCAGGCTTCCTGGACTACCAGGATACGCAAGACGCCTTCATTGCGCTGTTCGAGCGCCTGAAGGCCGAGCGCATCATTCCCCGCTGACGTTTTTGCTGGCAGCGGCTGCGCTGGCCTTGGCCTTGTTCTCTTGCGCCCGCTGCCATTCCAGCCCCGGCCGGTCGACGTGAAATTGCAGCAGGCGCCCCTGCACCACTTCCGTCACATATGCCGTGCGGCCGTCCGGCCCGCCAAAGGTGATATTGCTGGGCTTGGCGCCAGGCACGCTGATCTCGCGCAAGATGCGCCCCTGCGGCGACAATTTCACCACGCTACCCTTGCCGTAGCGCGTCACATACAGGTTGCCGTCGACGTCCACGCGCATGCCGTCCATGCCGAAATCGTCAAACTTGATCAGCAGGCGCTTGCCCGTCAGGCTGCCGTCCGCTTCAATGGTGTAGGCCCAGATATTGCGCTGCACGCTTTCATTCACATACAAAGTCTTGCCATCGGGACTCACTTCGATGCCGTTGGCCGTGCCCATGGTGTCGAGCGCCAGGCTCACCGTGCCGTCCTGCGCGATGCGCCACACGCGGCCCGTATTTTCCTTCCAGTTCGGGTCGCTCGCATACAGCACGTCGTCCTTCGTGATGGCGATGTCGTTCGGCTGCGTCATGCGCGCGTCGCGCGCGTGGATGGTGAGCGCGCGCGTGGCCGGGTCGACCAGGTAAATCGTGTGTTCCATGTAGTCGGCCAGATACATCTGCCCACGGCTGCCGAAGCGGATGCCGTTGGCGATGCTGGTGCCGGGCAAGCTCAGCCATACTTCGCCGCTGCCGTCAGGGCGCACCTTGCCGATGGTTTGCTGGCGCGCAAAATTGACGGCGTAGATATTGCCTTCCGCATCCACGGCCGGACCTTCGATGCCCTTGGTAAAGGAATGCGCCGCTGTCAGGGTGGTGGCAAGGAACAGCGCTTCGTGCGCTGGCGGGCTGGCGCAGGCGGACAAGGTGGCCAGCGGCATGGCCAGCAGCAGGGTCTGCAGCGGCACGCGCAGCCACGGCAGGGCGTATCGGGATGGATGCATGGGGCGCTCTTTGTAAGGCGAAAGTGGCGTATGTTACCCGACGTGCGCGGGTGGGGACGCGGCCAACTCAAGGCATATTGTGCTTGCTATCAATCTGACTATACTGTAATGATAGTCGTGGATCCTGTTCCAAGAGCGACTGTTGGCAAGGCTGCTCCGTCATCTTTTTCCCAGGTACAAGCAACGCGGCGCGGCGCCGGGCAGTCGGCACTGGCCATGGGATGGCAGCTTGCCTGTCCAGTGATCCTCTGCGGAACTGTGAACGATAAGTAATGTAAATCGTCCAGTTCACCGGGGAAATAGAGTATGGTGTTCAAAGATACAGAAATATACCGTATGCAGCAATGGAGCTGGCGTGCACGGCGATGCCTGAGTGAGCGCCGATGGGCGAAGAGTAGTCTTTGGGCCGGCCTCACAAGCCGAACATCGTCATCATGCGCTACACCGCACTCTCGCCGACTCCTGAGAATGCCTCCTCTATGCAATTGCCAGTGACACAAGATATGCATGCCGTGCATCGCCGCGAAATCAAGTTGCTGCGCGAAACGATCAATCAGTTGCTGATCATGGCGAAGATGCAAGTCCAGGAACAGGATAAATCCGAGGCCTTCAACCTGTTGATTTCCCAGTTGCGCGAAGCGAATCAACACCTCGTATTGGCTACGTTTGGCGCGCAGGATATGCAGGCCTCCGCAGAGGCGGCCAGCTTGCGCCAGACGGAATTTTTGGCCATGCTGGCCCATGAATTGCGCAATCCCCTGCAGCCCTTGGCGATGGCCAATGAAATGCTGGCCAAGATGGTCGATCTCGATCCCCAACTGGCGCATGTGCATGGCGTGATCGGCCGCCAGGTGGGCCACATGGCCCGTCTGATCGACGATTTGCTGGACGCCTCGCGCGTCAGCAGCGGCAAGGTCACGCTGCAGACGGCGCCTTTGCTGCTGAGCGATATCCTTGCCAGTGCCGTGGAGACAGGCCAGGCGAACATCAGCCAGCGCCAGCAGGTATTGAGCATGACCTTGCCGAAAGAGCCGCTGGTGCTCGAGGGCGACCTGGTGCGCCTGACGCAGGTCTTTGCCAACCTGCTCATCAACGCAAGCAAATTTACCCACGAGTTTGGCCACATCGACATCGTTGCCAGGCGTGACGATAACTTGGTGGAAATAACCATCAGCGACGATGGCGCCGGCATTTCCCCCGATATCCAGCCCTACATCTTCGATTTGTTCACCCAGGGCTTCCGTTCGCTGGAGCGGGCCCAGGGCGGCCTTGGCATCGGCCTCTCGCTGGTGCGCACCATTACCCAGCTACATGGCGGAACGGTGGATGTCTTCAGTGCCGGGGTGGGCCTCGGCAGCCAGTTCATCTTGAAATTCCCCTTGTCTTCCTTGTCGCTGCCGCAGCCTGGCAACGAGGAGCAGGCCTCGGGCGCGGTCTTGCCACGGCGCGTATTGTTGATCGAAGACAACGCCGACGCGGCCGAAATGCTGGCGCTGTTGCTGGCGCAGGACGGTCACCAGGTCGACGTCCGCCACGATGGCCCGAGCGGCTTGCGCGCCGCGCTCGATGCACCATACGACGTGATCGTGTGCGACATCGGTTTGCCGGGCATGGATGGCTATCAAGTAATCAGTTCGGCGCGTGCGGCCCTGGCCGCACCCTTGCCTTGCTTTGTCGCCGCTTCAGGCTACAGCCAGCTGGACCAGTATGACAGGGCTGGGGAGGCGGGGTTTGATCATTACCTGGTGAAACCGCTAAATATCGCCGCCCTGTCAAAAATCATCACGGCACAAGGTCCTCGCTGATGGGCGAGGTATTCCTGACGCTTTTGTTCAACATGGTCTATACACCGAAAACCGCAGAGAAAAGATCCGACTATGGCCACAGTCCATGAACAGCGGCAGTGCATGATTGAGCACGTGCTGCGACGCGACCCAGGTGCAGTGGCAGACGTCAGTATTCGCCTTTGGGAGCGGCTGGCCGCTGAATTGAACCAGATTATTGGCGAACGGGGCGTGGACTCGATGTATGCCCGCAGTGTGCACCAGAGTCAGAAACAGTTCAGCTGGTTAACCCGCCATCCGCCGCAAGCCCGTGAGGCTGCGATGGACACCTTGCGTGCCGACTTGCGCGGCCAGCCAGATAGCGTCGCCTGTCTGGCCAGTACGGCGATGATGATGCACTTCATCAACACCCTCATTTTATTAATTGGCGAACTCTTAACGAATAGCATCCTCTTGAAAGCCTGGGGCGATGACGTTGTGAATAATGCTGGAACGGAGCCGAACTAATGAACAAAGTTACCATCCAACGGCTGGCCACTGGCGTGCCAGGACTGGACGAACTACTGGGCGGCGGAATACCTGAATTTTCTTTCAATCTGGTGGCTGGCATGCCTGGCAGCGGCAAGACGACACTCGCGCACCAGATCATGTTTTCACTCGCCACGCCGGAGCGCAAGGCGCTGTTCTTCACGGTGCTGGGCGAGCCGCCTCTGAAAATGTTGCGTTATCAACAGCAGTTTCCCTTCTTCGCTGTGGAAAAAATCAACCAGTCGATCAAGTTCGTCAATTTGTCGGCCGATTTGCTGGACGGCGATTTCGACCGCGTGCTGGCGCGCATCGCCGAAGAGGTGGAGGCGTTCTCGCCCAGCCTCGTCTTCGTCGATTCCTTCCGCTCCGTGGTGCAGTCGGCGAAGGGCATGGATACGGGCGCGGCCGGCCTGCAGCATTTTGTGCAGCAACTGGGCACGCAGATGACCAGCTGGCTGGCAACGACCTTCCTGATCGGCGAATACCTGGCGCCCGAGGCTGAATCGAGCGCCGTGTTTACGGTCGCCGACGGCATCCTGTGGCTGTCGCAACTGGTGCATCGCGATGCCATGGTGCGCAAGATCCAGGTGGTCAAGATGCGCGGCCAGGCGCAAAGCCTGGGTGTGCATACCTTCCGCATCAATGACAGCGGGGTGGAAATTTTCTCGCGTGCCGTGCTCAAGGCCAGTGGCATGGAAACGGTCAGCATTTCCGGCAACGAACGTTTGTCGCTGGGCGTGCCCGAACTCGACACCATGATGGGGGGGGGCTTGCCGGCTGGCTACTCGCTGCTGCTGGTGGGGCCGTCCGGTTCGGGTAAGACCGTGCTGGCCACGCAATTCCTGACCGAGGGCGTGCGCTGCGGCGAGCCAGGCGTGATCGCAGCTTTCGAGAAAAGCCCGAATCAGCTGCTCAGCCATCAACTCAATGCGCTCGTCAATTCGGGCCAGATCGGCGTGATCAACACGCGCACGCTCGACCTGTCGCTCGATGAAATCCTGCACGACCTGGTGGGCATGATCACGCGCATGAAGGCAAAACGCGTGGTGATCGATTCCCTGTCCGGTTTTGAAATGGCGCTGGCCTCCATGTTCCGCGAGGATTTTCGCGAATCGCTGTATCGCCTGGTGGCGGCGCTGACGGACATGGGGGTCTCGGTGCTGATGACGGCCGAGCTGGAAGACCAGTACAGCGTACTGCGCTTCAGTTCCTACGGCAACGCCTTCCTGACCGACGCCATCATCATGCAGCGTTACGTCGAGCTCGATGGCCAGCTCAAGCGGGTGGTGTCGGTAGTGAAGGTGCGCGGCAGCAGACACAGCAAGGATATCCGCTTCTACGATATCGACGCCGAAGGCATGAAAATTGACGCCGCCCGCAGCCAATATCAGGGCCACCTGTCGGGCGAGCCTTACCGCGCCTAGGCCGCAGCTGGCCAGCCGCGTCAGGGGCTCCATTACCTTGCCGCAGAACATGAAAATGCTATCGAGCGTTGCAGCCGATGAGATGAGGCGTATGATGGAAACGCACCTATGGCCGGAATAGCCCGGCCAGCCGCGCTGCGGCTGCGGTCAGTATTTTTCTGCGTTCACCACCAGGAGACATCATGGATAAGCCCGAATTCATCTTGGCCGCCAAGGCCATGGAAACCCTTGAGATGTATCAAACGTTCTATGGCAACTCCAGTGAATACCAGGCGCATCAGCAGGAAGTGCTGAAGTTGTTGCGTCACAAGGGCGCATCGCTGCTCACGTCTGAGCATGGCCCGGCAAAATTCCTGCTGGCCTTTGCCGATGCGCTGGAAGTGGCGGGGTTGCCGGGGGAGTATGTGGGGTTGAATCGGCGATAGGGAGATTGTTCCGGGCCGCTGTGCCGCCTCTGCGGCGTCGATTGGCGCGACGATCACGATAAGGCGCAGGCGGCGAAGGCCCGTGCCGGTCGCCCAGGATGAGCAGCACGTCGCGCTAGCCGACAGCGCCGGGTCTCAGCCCAGCCGCGCAAGCGCACCCCAGCCATCGCACAAGCCGCCCATGGGGCGGTTTTTTCACGTTCCGCCAAAGGGTATTACTGAAGAATCAAGAAAAGATTGCAATGGGAATTTTCTGCATCTTATTTATTAGATGTGTATATTTTTTTACGTAATTGGCGCACACTCTGACCCACATAAAACTGGGGGTGCAATGGCTAATTCGGACAGTCTACCGACACGCTGGATGGGTTCGGGCTTGCGGCGGATTTCCTTGTTGCCGCTGGCGATTTCATTTGTCGTATTGGTTTGTCTGGCTCTTCTTGCAATCCAATTATGGACGACCTTGCGTGCAAGGGAGATACAACTGAACGAAGCATTCCAGGAAAGCTCTAACCTGGCAAAATCAGTTGCTCAGCATGCGTATGACACGATCAAAGAAGCTGATACTGTGTTGGTCGGATTGGTGGAGCGGCTTGAAACGGATGGCGCCTCAGACCTTCAGCTTTCCCGTATTCATAAATTGCTGGTTGCTCGTATGGCAGAGTTACCCCAGTTGCATGGGATTTTCATCTATGCGAAAGATGGCAGTTGGCTAGTGAATTCTCAGGAAGTTTTACTGAAGAATTTGAATAATTCGGATCGAGAGTATTTCAAATACCATCAAACACATACCGACCGGGGTCCTTACATAGGTCCTCCGGTACGTAGCAAGTCAACTAACGATTGGATTATTACGGTATCGCGTCGGATTAATCTTCCAGATGGAGGTTTTGGAGGGGTTGCTCTTGCGACAATTGACATGAGCTACTTTAAAGTATTTTATGATCGATTTTCTATAGGAGAGCGAGGGGCAATATTTATTGCAAGTGGAAAGGGAATACTTTTACTTAGAAGACCCTTTGATGAAGCCTCACTGGGGCGCGATATATCAAAACTGCCAGTATTTAATAGTTACTTGCCGAAAGGTCCGGTTGGTACGGCAGTAATAAAATCTGGCTTGGATGGTGTCACACGTATTAATAGCTATCGTAGAATAGAGGAATATCCATTGGTAGTTTCGGCTGCGTTGTCGCAAGATGAAATTTTGGCTAGTTGGCGCACTGATGCATATTTGCAAAATGTAATAGGCGGGATGCTGGTATTACTCATCGCATTCCTCGGGTTTCGTATGGTCAGGCAAATAGAATTACGATCAAAGACTGAGCAAAAACTCAGAGAGACTGGCAATGAGTTGGAGTTAATCAATGAAACTTTGGCACGTCTTGCTAGCCAGGATGGGCTTACGGGACTAGGGAATCGGCGTCACTTTGACGAGTCGTTGTTTGGGGAGTTTAGTCGTGCACAGCGCGGTGAAACTTCGCTTGGACTGGTCATGATAGATGTTGATTTCTTCAAACAGTACAACGATATCTATGGCCATGTGGCCGGCGACGAATGTCTCAGAGAAATTGGCAAGGTGGTGGGCTACAGTATGCGTAGACCAGGTGATCTTGCGGCGCGTTATGGGGGCGAAGAGATGGTCGTTTTGCTGCCGGGAACTGATCTCCTTGGCACATTGGCTGTCGCAGAGAGTATCCGTAGTGCTGTTCAATCGATGGGGATTGAACATACAGGAAATCCGTTCGGTGTTGTGACGGTTAGTATCGGTGTGGAATCCTTTACACCGATGCATTTAGCGAGCAAGCCAGTTGAACTGGTCGAGGCCGCCGATAAGGCATTGTATAAGGCCAAAGCATCAGGGCGTAATCAGGTTTGTTTTGCCTCCTCGTACAAGGAGGGGGGCGAGAAGCAAGACATCTAGCAAATCGTTCCAGCAATGCTTTTGCCGCTACGCAGGTTAAATCCGAAGTGGCATGCATATCCATCGTGATCCAGGGTGCATGAGACATTCTCCTTGCTGCGCTCACGATAGCTTTTGTTTGAACTGCAGCGCGCTTTCGAATCCGGGGACATCGAGTCAAACATTTCCTTGTCAACGGCTCCGGTGAGGATGAAAGAGATCTTGCGATCAGTCGGGGTAGGTGGCTGCTCAATCCACCCAAGTTAAGGGATTGGCGTGCGTTTAAGTAATTTATTTTCAACATTAATACAAATACACTTGACATCGAATTAAAATCGCGGCGGGCAGTGTGGATTTTTATTTCCACTGGCTGCCATGTCCGTTCTGACCACGCTGTTTCAAGATTTCCCCACCCGATTATGCTCGCCAGAATTTCTCCTCGACGCTCGCCACACCGATCATCCGACCGCATTCCCGCGCTGCCGCAAGCTGCCCCTGGCGACGCTGGTCGCCATCATGCTGACCGGTATGCGGATGAGCATCCAGGCCGAACTGGACACCTTCTTCGCCCATCTTCGCCAACAAGCCCAACTGGTCCACGAGGTGTCCGAGCAAGCGTTCGCCCAGGCGCGTGCCAAGCTATCCCTGAGCGCCATTCCGGGCCTCAACGACTGGCTCATCGCGCGCGCCGAGAAGGACAGGTTTGTGCCGCGCTGGCGCGGGCTACGCTTGGTCGCCGCCGAC